>CALIXX010000017.1 GCA_938046115.1 uncultured Candidatus Saccharibacteria bacterium
AAGCAATTGACCAAAGGGCATCTCTACTGTACCCATATCTTCCTCCGGGATTCGGTCAAGGTACTTCATAAGCGCACGAATTGTGTTGCCATGCGCCACAATCAGTACGGTCTCACCTGCCTGGAGCCGTGGCAATATCTCTGCTTCAAAATACGGGATCGTGCGCTCATACACATCTTTGAGCGTCTCACCACCAGGTACGGGATAATCCCAGCCGCGCCGGATACCATTAAAGGCCTTCTCACCAATCTCTTCTTTGACTTCCCATTTGTTCTTGCCAGTTAGGTCACCGTAGTCACGCTCGTTAAGCTCAGAGGCGTGCACCACCGCAGCATCACTTGAGCGGATTGGGTTATCTGCACCTTCCATCAACGCATCAAGCGTCTCATGCGTCCGTTTGAGTGCCGAAGTATATACCGCATCGATGGTGCGACCACGCAAGAACTCGCCGAGTTGACGCGTATCGCTCTTACCTTTCTCGGTAAGGCTTACGTCCGTCCAGCCTGTCCATTTACCTTGTAAATTCCATTCGCTTTCGCCATGCCGGCTGATGATAAGTGTTCCTGTCATATCTCCATTATACGGCACTATTGGCGCGAGTGCTATACACCTACCTACTAAGAGAGTAATGCAAGAACTGTGTAATCGCTCAAGATTCAAAAAGCCCCCGGAAGGGGGCTGCGACAACGGGGTTTTCATTTTCGTTTTTTGGGTATATCGGATGCTTACAGTGAGTAGTTATTTAGCGAACGAAATCGCCTTGGTATACTGATCCGTCAGTACGAGACAACAGCCAGTAGCGATATGCTGCTCCCTCTGGTGCTGCCTCAAGGCTGGCACAGCCGGTCTCGCCTGCGCCAAGGATTTGGCCATAGCTTGGGCCGTTACCTTGGGTTGGCGCCACTGTAAAGGCTGTCGTGCCAGGTGTGCCATCAGGGTAGTTTGCATCAGAAACGCAAAACAGTTTCGTCCCATCGTAGTATTGGACAACGGACGTACCGTTGTCATTGGCTGTCGGCCCGAAACTCTCTGCCGACGCTGGTGCTGTATTAAACAGCAAAGATCCCGCCGCCATTGAGCCAACTGCCAATACGCTAAGGATACCTACCTTTTTGAATGTCATGGGAATAGCCCTCCTTACTGTGTAGGTGCGAAACGAAGAACACAGGGTTGCTGCAACCCTCCGCTTCATTAACCGTTGCCGTAATTATATTGTACCATGTGTGCTAACAAATACAATGCTTGAATCTACAAAATGACCTTTTGTCAATATCCTTGTCTGGCATGAAAATTTTCGCAGTTGGTTCATGCTATTTTAACGGTAATAGCGACTAATTTTCATTCGATGGTATACTAGAAGATATGAACAACTACTCTATCCACACCATAAAAGCACGACAAATTTTAGACAGCCGCGGCAACCCTACCGTCGAAGCAGACGTCATCCTTGCTGATGGCACACTGGGCCGAGCGGCTGTCCCGAGCGGAGCAAGTACCGGTGCGGGCGAAGCACTGGAGCTACGCGATGGTGGCAACCAGTGGACTGGCAAAGGGGTGAGCCAGGCAGTTGCCCACGTTAACGATATCATTGCTCCGGCATTGGTAGGCCACGATGCGAGCGACCAGCAGGCGATTGATAATGCAATGCTTGCTCTTGACGGGACGGATAATAAGTCTAAGCTCGGCGCTAATGCCATCCTCAGCGTTAGCCTTGCCACCGCCAAGGCCGTCGCCAATGCCAAGCAGCAACCACTCTGGCGCTACATTGCCGAGCAAACTGGTAGCACACCAAGCCTCCCCCTACCAATGATGAATGTTCTCAACGGTGGTGCGCACGCCGCCTTTGCGACCGATATCCAAGAGTTTATGATCATCTGCAAGGGCGCGACAACCTTTGCAGACACGCTCCGCATGGGCACCGAAATCTTCCACGCTCTTGCCAAAGTCCTCAAAGCACACGACTACCCCACTACTGTTGGCGACGAAGGTGGCTATGCACCACGCGTCCGCCAGGGTAACCGCGAGCCACTCGCCTTGCTGAGCGAAGCGATTACCAATGCTGGCTACACCGTTGGCACAGACGTCGTCTTTGCAATGGATGCAGCCTCGAGTGAGTTCTACCATGACGGCCGTTATGAGCTGAAGTGTGAAGGCAAGAGTCTGACTAGTAGCGAGATGATCGACTGGCTCGCTGCCCTTGTCGACGAATTCCCAATTGTGAGTATCGAGGACGGCCTGGCCGAGGGCGACTGGGCAGGCTGGCAGCAGCTCCGCCAGCGCCTCGGCGACCGCGTCCAGCTAGTGGGCGATGACCTCCTCGTCACGAATACAAGCCTCATCCAACAAGCGATTGACCAAGACGCGGCGAATGCACTCCTCGTCAAGCCTAACCAAATCGGCTCTCTCAGCGAGACAATCCAAGCTGTGCAGCTTGCCCAGAATGCTGGCTGGCTCACCGTGATGAGCCACCGCTCTGGCGAGACTGAGGACACCACAATCAGCCACTTGGCAGTTGGCCTGGGCTGTGGGCAGATCAAGACCGGCTCGCTCTCGCGCACCGACCGCGTGGCGAAGTACAACGAGCTACTCCGCATTGCCGAAGCAGACGAGAGTCTCACGCTTGCGCAGCCATTCAAGCAGTAGTAATCTGCTCCGCTACAACAGCACTACTTATATGCTACCCACCCTACTTTGGGTGGGTAGCTTTTTATACCACACCTCAACACTAGCCTTTTCAATGCTGACTTCTCTGCTCGCGAGTTATTTCTTGATATTGCCATAAGCGATACCATTATTTAACTATCAACACTAGAGTTAGATTAGTGATTGATCTATACACTCTATTCTAGAGTAGAGCTACCCAATGGAGCCCATCTACCAATACCATGCTGGTCATGCTATTGGCGTGCTGCTGCTCGTGCCGTATAATAGACAGAGATGAGGAGTTATTTATGCTAGCAATGAATAAAGCAAAACGACAGCCATCTACACCACGTCGTTCGCGTATGCGCATGCCGCGCATTTCGATACCAAACTGGATATTCGGCACTATCGCAGTCCTCTTTTTGTTAGTGGGAGGGTATCTACTCCTGCTCACTACATCACCGATCATTGCACCGCACTTTACGAAGCCAATCACTGTGGCGACACTCGCCAAGCCTGCAGCCAAAGACAATCGTATTATCATTCCCAAGATCGGTGTTAATATCCCGTACGGTACTAATGGCAAACTCGCCCTCGATCGTGGTGCGTGGTGGCGCTACCCAGACCACGGCAACCCTGAGAAGGGCGGCAATTTCGTCGTGGCAGCCCACCGCTTTAGTATCCAGCCAACGCCTGGTGGCACAGTAGAAAAATCACCATTCTTTCATATCGACAAGCTCGCTCTAGGCGATCAAATTCTCGCCGACTACCAAGGCAAACGCTACAATTACAAAATCACCAAGAAATTTGATGTCAAACCAACCAGTGTTGAGATCGAAGCCCCGACAGAAGACGCCCGCCTGACGCTCTACAGCTGCGATTTAGGCGGTGCCAAGACTGGCCGAGTCGTCATCGTTGCCGAGAAGCAAGGCGAGGCTGCATCGTAAGCCTTGGTGTTTTACCTATCTCAAACGCTACACTCTCTTCTTCTTTACCGTTTACTGTAGCGTAACCGCGTAGTGTTATATCCTACTCACTTCATCTCCACTGTAAAACGCAGTTTTTGTTCATATCAATCCTTTCGTGGTATTGGGCTTACATCTAAAACTCTCACCTGAGCACTTACTCATGCTCCTGCCATTTGCCTTAAGGAACATATAAAAGCATCTGCTACGTTGATACTGTGAGCTTGGATACTGGAATACAAATACAACATTAGCTCCTTCGGCGAGAAAGGTTCATCAAGCATGCAATACTGCACACAAGGGTTTATTGCCCGCTCGGATATGTGGGCATTCTTATCCCATACGATACATCTACAAAACAAAAACCGGCCAATTTGCCTGACCGGTTTATCGTTTACAGGAGATAGATACGCCCCTATTTGGCGAACTCGATCGCTCGTGTCTCGCGGATCACGTTGACCTTGATTGTACCAGGGTACTGCATGGTGCTCTCGATCTTGGTAGCGATATCGCGCGCGAGCTTGATGGCACTGAGGTCATCCACCACCTCTGGCCGGACGATGACGCGCACTTCGCGACCAGCACTAATTGCATAAGCTTTGTCAATGCCACGGAAGCTAGTGGCTACATTCTCCAGATCGCGCATGCGCTCGACGAAGTTCTCAGCACTCATGTTGCGCGCACCAGGCCGAGCAGCACTGGCCGCATCGCACACCCGCACAACGATCGCCTCGGGGGTCGTGGCTTCGATATCATCGTGGTGAGCTTCAATAGCATGGCAGATGGCCTCGCTCAAGCCTGCCTTGCGAGCCAGCTCCGCACCAATGTGGTGGTGCTTGCCTTCCATCTTGTGTGTGACTGCCTTACCCATGTCGTGGAGTAGCGTGGCGATCTTGACGGTACGCACATCTGCCCCAATCTCTGCCGCAATCAGCCCCGCGATCTGCGCCATCTCGGTACTGTGCTTCAAGACATTTTGGCCATAACTCGTCCGGAACTTCAGCTCACCCACAAGGTGGAGCAGCTCCTTTGGAATGCCCGCCACGCCAATCTCACGCGCCGCATCTTCACCAGCGCGCACGACTTCTTTGTCAATTTGCTTGTTTGCCTTGGCTACAACCTCCTCGATGCGGCCAGGGTGAATCCGTCCGTCTTTCATCAGCATTTCGAGGCTCAGGCGCGCCACTTGGCGACGGACTGGATCAAAGCTACTGAGGACGATCATCCCTGGCGTGTCATCCACCAAGATATCAACACCCGTGGCTCGCTGCAGAGCCTGGATGTTACGCCCTTCTTTGCCGATGATGCGACCCTTCATATCGTCGTCAGGTAGCTTGATGGCCGTCACCGTGCGCTCGGCCGTCACTTCGCTGCTCATGCGCTCCATCGCTGTCACGAGGATCATCTGGGCCTTCTCCTCGGCATCGTCCATTGCTTCGCGCTGTAATTTATCAACCAAGCCAGTCAGGTCTTGGCGAATGTCGCGCTCGGTCATGTGCATCAGCTTGCTGGCAGCATCTTGCTTGGTGAGGCCAGCTATTTTCTCGAGCTTGGCCTGCTGCCGACCCCGAATCTCGCGGATCTCATTCTTAAGCTCATCGACCTCTGTCTCGCTCTTGCGGAGCTTCTCGCTCCGGCGGTCGAGCTCATCAAGTTTGCGATCGAGGCTTGCCTCGCGCTCGAGCAAGCGATTCTCTGTCTTTTGCATGGCGCGGCGGCGCTCGTTCTCGATCCGTAGCGCCTCGTCCTTGGCCTTGAGGACGATATCGCCCGCCTGCTGTTTGGCCTGAGCCAATTCTTTGTCAATTGTCCGCTGACCATTGGTAGTTTGCTGGCGATCGTAGACATACTTGCCACCAAAACCAAGCGCCACGCCAATCGCCGCGAAGAGTACTTCTATCATGGTATTCCTTTCTCCGGATATGTGTTGTTCTTATTACATCAGACTTACGTCAGCCCACACCGGTGTTATCAAACATTAAAACTATCTACAGACTAGTATATTGTATCGCGTTTTGGCCAATTTGCGCAACTGGCAATATCGATGTCTGTCTATTTACAGAGGTAACAATTTATTACCCTTATGCTTCATACTCGCTACTTCTTTGGCTGGGTGATATGTGCAGCTGCGCCGTACTGAGGCAAGACAATGTTATCATCCTCACCATGTGCTAGCCGCTTAAGGCAGGTAGCGCGCCAATCACCACCCGTCGCACCAACGATCGGGATATGCTGCTCGTGCGCAAGTGTATTAAGCACCGTTAGGCCAATCCGCAGCCCCGTAAAGCTCCCTGGCCCGGGCAACACCCCAATGCCAGTGACATCCGCCAGTGTCTTGCCATGCTCGGCCAGGCGATCACGCAGATAAGCTAGCATATCGCGCGCCAGGGTGCGGCCAGCTGGCCACTCATAGCTCGTCTGAGTACCAGTGTCATCTACCAGTGTTAGCTCCACCACCATCCCTGCGCTATTCCACAAAATAATCACGCCGATACCTCCTGGAGAAGCTGGGTTGACACGGTGCCACCAGCCTCAATATCCAGCTGGCGAGCTGTTTCGCTCTGTGCAGTGATCGTGATCGTTAGGTGATCGGGTGGAACGACCTCTGCCACAGCCTGAGCCCACTCGATGATAGTCACTGTGCGAGGCTCAACAATCGCCTCAGCCAATTCAAGCTGCATCACCCCTGCATCGCCTAAACGATAAAAATCATAATGCGCAAGCTGGATATCATCGCGCCCATGATACAGCCGACTAATCGTAAAGGTTGGGCTCTGGATATCATCGGTAATGGCAAGGCCATGCGCGACCCCCTTAACAAGCGTCGTTTTGCCCGCGCCAATATCCCCCACTAACACAATCACCTCACCACCGCGCAATGCCTGGCCAAGGCGCTGGCCAAGCTGTAACGTATCAGCAAGTGATTGACAGATAACACGCATACTGGCTCTAGTATAGCACAGCCTTACCTCCGTTGATACGAATATCGCTCTATCCTCTAGTCAGCATAAGCATAATGAGCTACAATAAGCGTAAGTACTATGCATATATCTGATTCTACTATCGTCAAACTTCTCGAGCGCAGTGGCGCTGCGACCAGCCAGCAGCTCCAACCACTGGTGAGTGAGGCTGCGTCGTCTAATTTGCGGCTGCAAGATATTGTCTTGCAAAATAACCTCATCGACGAACGTGCTCTCACCAAGCTCTACGCTACCTACGCTGACATCCCTTATATCGAGCCCGATCCGCGTGATATCCCCTCCGACATCCTCATGCGCATCCCTGAGCGAATCGCGCGCCAGTATAATGCTGTCATCTTCAAGATCGACCCTGATGGGCTCATCCACTTGGCGATGGACGACCCAGACGATGTGCAAGCCGTCAACTTCATCGAGAAGGAGATCGGCACCAATACTCGCATCTACATTGCGCCGCGCAGTAACATCCTGGAGTGTCTTGAAGGGTACCGCGGCGATGTGACGCAGGAGCTCAAGGAAGTGATCGACATCCAGCGCGAGGATGATGGCTCTAACCAAAAAGTGACCGAAGCAGAGGTAGCGGAAGACTCACCAATCGCCCAGACGGTTAATCTGTTACTAGAGTATGCCATCCGCAGCAACGCCAGCGATATCCACATCGAGCCCCGCGAGCAATTCGTACAAGTACGTTACCGGATTGATGGTGTCCTTAAAGAAGTAAACCGCCTACCCAAGAATGTGCTCGGTGCGCTCGTAAGCCGCATTAAGATCCTCTCCAACCTTAAGATAGACGAACGCCGCATACCGCAAGACGGTCGCTTTAAGATTAAAGTCGCAGGCAAGCAGTATGCCCTGCGCGTTAGCACACTACCCATCGCAGATGGTGAGAAGGTGGTGATGCGTATCCTCGACGAATCGAACCAAGCAGTGACACTCGAGCAGCTCGGCTACTGGGGTCATTCGCTGGCTGTTATCAATCAAGCGCTGACCGAGCCCAATGGGATGATCCTCGTGACGGGCCCAACCGGGAGCGGTAAGTCTACCTCACTTTTCTCCGTCCTTTCGATGCTTAATACACCTGAGGTCAATATCTCAACCATTGAGGATCCCGTGGAGTATAAGATCCCCGGCGTCAACCAAACCCAAACCAATAGCAAAGCTGGCATGACTTTCGCCAGTGGTTTGCGTGCTCTGCTGCGCCAAGACCCAAACATTATCATGGTGGGTGAGATCCGCGACGGCGAGACAGCTAACCTTGGTGTGCAAGCTGCCCTAACCGGCCACTTGGTGTTTAGTACACTCCACACCAACAACGCCGCTACCTGCTTGCCACGCCTGCTTGATATGGGGATCGAGCCCTTCCTTATCGCCAGTACCGTTAAGGCCGTGGTGGGCCAGCGCCTGGTGCGCCGCCTCTGCATGAATTGCCGCCAAAGCTATGTACCCAACCAAACAGAAGTCGCAGAAATCGTCCGCCTCTTTCACCTTGCACCGGGCCAAAATTTCTATTACATCCATCAGCTTGAGGCCCAGGCTATCGTCCAAAAGGTCGGTGGTGAGACACCCTGGGGCACGACGGACACCACCATCGCTGCCCTCTGGCAGCCAAACCCAAATGGCTGCGATGAGTGTAATCACACCGGCTTCAAGGGCCGGGTGGGTATCTACGAAGTCCTCGGCACTTCGCGCGAAATCCAAAAGATGATTATCGGCGGCAATACCAGCAACGAAATCCAAGATCAAGCCGTCGCCGAGGGGATGACCACCATGCTCACCGATGGATTAATAAAAGCAATCCGCGGCAACACCACTGTAGAAGAAGTGCTCCGCGTCACAAAGGAATAACATGCCACAATTTCGCTACATCGCCATCACGAACAAAAACGACTCCATCAATGGGACGATCGACGCCCCTGATCGTGCCAGTGCCTTAGCCAGCCTGAGCCGCCAAGGCCTGCGACCGATTAGTGCTGAGGAAGTCAAGCCAAAGCGCGCCAGCTTTGCTCTCTTTGGTGGTAATAAGGTCAAGAGTGAAGATTTGGTGATGTTTACCCGCCAACTTAGTGCCATGGTGTCGGCTGGTGTGCCGCTGCTGCGCGCCATGGGTTCGCTGCACGACCACACGAGTAGCAAAGCCCTCCAAATGGTGACAGGTGACCTGCTACGCGATGTCGAGGGCGGTATGGCACTCGCCGACGCACTCGAAAAACACCCAGAGACCTTCAACACCGTTTTTATTAACATGGTGCGTGCGGGTGAGGCAGCTGGTATTCTCGATGATATCCTCAAACGCCTCGCCATGCAACAAGAAAAAAACGCCAGTATGCGCAAGAAGATCAAAAGCGCCATGACATACCCCACCGTGCTCATCGTTATCACTATTGCCGCCTTTTTTGGCTTGATGGTCTTTGTTATTCCGCAAATCGGCAGTATTGTGCGTGGCCTCGGCGGGCCAGATGCCAAGTTACCCGCCATTACCGAGTTTATGCTCGGGCTGAGCGCGTTTATCATCCAGTATGGGATCTTTATCATTGCTGCGCTTGGTGCGGGGATATACTTCTTCCGCCGCTATATCAAGACACCAGCAGGCAAGCTCTGGCTCCACACCATCATTCTCAAGATACCCAAGATTAATGATATCATCACTAAGATCGCCGTTGCCCGCTTTGCCCGCACCTTTTCGGCGTTGATGGGGTCGGGGGTAGCAGTGCTTGAGTCCCTCCGCGTGACTGCCCGAGCGGTGGGCAACAAAGTCTACGAAAATGCCCTCAATGATGCTGCCGAGCAAGTCAAAAATGGGCGCAACCTCTCGAGCATCATCGAGAAGAACCCACTCTTCCCGCCCATCGTGGCGCAAATGCTCTCTGTTGGCGAAGAGACCGGCCAGACCGATACTGTACTCGTAAAGGTGGCCGATTATTATGAGGAGGAAGTGGACGTCGCGATCGATGGCATCAGCTCCATCATTGAGCCTGTTATGATCGTCATCATGGGTGGCATGGTGGGGCTGATTGCTGCTTCGGTGATGTTGCCAATCTCGAATATGGCAAATCAGATTAAGTAGTGTTGGATTCCCTATTCTCCGTCAGTGTTTCAACCACGCATTAGCTCTTTATCTGATAGCGTGATCTGCCACTGGCCAGCGACCTGTCTTTTTTGCCATTATCACACCACGAACAACAGTCTACCGATCCATGACAATCCTCCTCAAAACGCTAGCGTTTATCATATCGCTTATGCTATAATGACGGAAACGAACGTATCATGGCAAAGTTATTTTATCGCGACAAACCAATCATTGGTCTCGACATTAGTCAGACAGGCATCAAAATCATGTCGATCGACCCCAAGCGCTGGCTCGTGCTAGGCTATGGTTCGCTTGACCTCGACCCCAAGGAAGTCCAGACATCGCTCGACAACCCCGATGATTCCTACCTGGCTGAGCGCCTCAGCTCGCTCATCAACGAGCATCTGATTGGCAACCTCGGTAGCGACCACGTGGTGATTGGTGTACCGACCAGTCGCACCTACTCGCGCACTTTCATGATCCCAGCCAAAGAAGCAGCGCACCTCGATGGTGCTATTCAGGTGGAGGTCGACCAGTATATCCCCTTGCCGCTTGATTCGCTCTATGTTGATTATGAGGTAATTGAACACACAAAGGATCAGCTCAACGTTGTGATGTCTGCCGTGCCCAAGCAGCTGGTAGACGCCTGCCTGCAAGCAGCCGAAGCAGTGGGGCTCGTGCCGGTAGTTGTTGAGCCCAATATTAACGCTATTGCGCGCGTACTCGACAGTGCTGATGCTGGCAACCTTCTCACGCTCGTCGTTGATATTGGCCCAGCGAGCACCGATATCGCTGTGCTAGATAAAAGCGCCGTCCGCCTCACTGGTGGAGTGGCAATTGGCGGTAATACCTTCACTATCGACATCTCGAAGCATCTCAACATCACACTCGAGAATGCCCACCAGCTCAAGGTGCTCAATGGCCTCTCGCCTGGGCCACGCCAAGCTGGCATCACCGAGGCACTCAAACCAAGCCTCAAGCGCATTAGCACCGAAATTCGCAAGGTGATCCGCTATTATAACGACCGGATTGGTGATGAGCGTAAGATCGAGCAGATCGTCATCGTCGGTGGTGGTAGCAATGTACCAGGCATGGGCGACTTCTTCACCAACGACCTCGTCATGCCAGTGCGCGTCGTTAATCCATGGCAAAAGCTCGACTTTGGCAAACTCCAGCAGCCCCAAAAGCAGTTTCGGCCACGGTATATCAGTGTTGCAGGCTTGGCCAGCCTTAGTAGTGGGGAGATTTGGAAATGATTAATCTATTGCCACCAGCGTATAAAAAACAACTCGCTGCGAGCCGCACCAACACCTTACTGCGCCGCTATGTCGTGCTGCTGTTTGTCTTGGTCTTTGTTGTTTTGGCTGAGATTGGCGGCGTGTATTTCTTCATCGCAACCGAGCGGGGCCGCAACCAAGCTGCCGTGGAGCGCAACCACAACAAAACTGCCGAGTACGCTACCGTCAAGCGCGAAGCCACTGAATTCAAAGCCAACCTCACTACTGCCAAAGCCATCCTCGACCAACAAGTATCGTACACCCGCCTCATCAAGCTCATTGCCGACCGCCTCCCACCCAACGTCATCATCGAACAGCTTAATATTGACCCAACCACCTTTGGCACCCCCACCACACTGAGCATTCGTGCCAAAGGCTACAACGATGCCATTGCTCTGCGCAACCGCCTCAACGACTCCGCTATCTTCTCTAGTGTCAGCTTCCAATCCATCACCCTGCAGGAAAAAGACGCCGGTAGCTACCCCTACACCTCAACCTACAGTGTCACATTCAAGAAAGGAATCGGCCAACAATGAGCAAAAAATTCACGCTAACGGCGACAAATCTCCGCATTATCCTCGCCGTGTCGCTGGTAGCCATTACTGCAATTGGAGCTGGTGGCTTTGCCCTGGCCTATAACTGGCTTGATGGCTTTGCGGCCGATGCCAGCACTGTTGCCTCGCACGCTGCCGCCAGTGAGTCTGAGCTGCAAGAGCTCTCCCAGACCGAAAAGATGCTCAAAACGCAGCATCATGCCGTCGAGCGCGCCTCCAAGATCGCTGCCGAAAGTAAAAGCTACCAATATCAAGATCAGATTATCAACGACCTCAATGACTTTGCCCGCAAGGCTGGCATTACTATCTCAGACATCACCTTTGCTGACGACAACGCCAAGGGTGGCTCATCGAGCAGTTCGTCAAGCAGTTCATCGAGTAGCAACAAGACAGGCACATCCCTTCCTGCGATTGCCGGACTCAAAGCCACCACCGCCTCTGTTACCGTCAAGAACCCCGTCGAGTATCGCAAGCTCCTTACCTTCATGTACTTGGTGGAGCAAAGCCTGACGAAGATGCGCATCGCCAATGTTGACCTCTCGCGCAGCACCGCTCAAGGCCAGGCACCCGATAGTATCACTAGCAACACATTAACCATCGAGGTATATCTCCGATCATGAACAGCGATCTCTCACTCGCCGCGCTTGGGCGCGCCAGTAGCAAATTTCTCCACCGCTACCACATTATTCTCTTCGTCATTATCGCCTTTGGCGGCCTAGCGGTTACTACCTTCTTGCTCAATACCACCATCTCCAAAGCGTCAGAGGCTGCTCCACCCCAGCCCACTAATGGCATCGACCAAGCGACTATCAAAAAAATCGAGCAACTCAAAACCGCCAGCGAATCCGACCAAAGCGCCAGCCAACTGCCGATTAGCTCGCGTAACCCATTTGTCGAGTAACATTTTGCGCAGCCGCAGTGGAGCTTTTTGCGGCGCAATGCTATACTACACATATGATACTGCTCGGATCTGCACTCGCCAACTATCCTGTCATGAGCTTACAAATGGGCGGTAAAGTTGGCAGCCTCGCGCAGCCGCTTGTCGATCCAGCCACTCTAGCCATCGTTGCCTACACTGTGGATGGCTCATTCGCTAACGACACAACCATGCTGCTCCGCCTCGCTGATGTGCGTGAGATGAGTGAACTCGGCATGATCATCGACTCTGTCGACGAACTCATCACCCCCACCGACGTTATCAAGATCCAGCGCCTCTACGAGCTCAAGTTTCACCTTTTGGGCATGCCTGTCCAAGACAAGCGCGGGCGGCGCCTGGGCAAGATTAGCGACTATACGATCGAGACGGGTAATTTTGTCATCCAGCAGCTCATCGTCCGGCGCTCGTGGCTCCACCGCCTCAATGATGCTGAGCTAGTTATCCATCGGTCACAAATTATCGAGATCAATAACGACGCTATCATCGTCCAATCGCAGGCTGAGACCAAAAAGTCCGAGCAAAAGGCCACCCAACCAGCTATGAGTAGTGGCGAATACGTCAACCCCTTCCGTAAGCCATCGCAAGCCCGAGAGTCAATCAAGAGCGACGAGCGTCGCTAACATATCAGTATTCATCACCCGCCAACGCGGCTCGGATGTCATCATAGGCAAAACCCTGGCGCAAGAGATACGCGATAAGCTTTTGCTCGTCTGGGTAGCGGGGGCGTTTTTTGGCAATCACCTTAGCTAGCTCGTCTTCATCAGTCCGCCTCGACTGCGCTAATGCTTGGTGTATCACCTCCGGTGCAACGCCCTTAGCACGTAGCTCTGCCTCCAGCTTGCGGCGCGACACACCCTTACTCTGGTGGCGATTCTCCACCCACCACTGGGCAAATGCCTCATCATCGATATGACCACGCTGCCTAAGATGCGCAAACACCCGTTGCACAACCGCTAGTGAAGCACCAGGCTTCTCAACCAGCGTGCCAGTTTTGCGTTGTTTATACTTGCGTGGCAGTGTTTTGCGCTGGAGATAGTCACGGATTTCGCGCGCACTGTGCGGCCGCATCAGAGTGTACTCAAGCGCCCGTGCGTAGAGCTTACCAAACTCCCCCTCGCGGCGCAGCTCAGCCAGCTCGGCCTCAGTCAGTACCCGTCCTACCTTCACGCCACAATCCACTACCTGCGCCACATCAAGGCTAAAATCATACGTACCATCGATGAATACATTCACCCGATCGGCACTCCGCACCTGTGCAGTAAGCGCAGTGATGGTGTAGGTTTTTTCTGTCGGCATGTATGTATTATATACAAATTTATTTAGTCATGTCACCCAGCTCACCTCTCTAGAAATGAGCTATGCAAACCCCACTACTGAAATGCTTTGAGATAGATGTTATATGCTTTATCGATGAAGACAGCTTTATTGGTACGAAAAGCTGATTGATCGCTATTTATTTCTTCAACTCTCTCGCCATCAGAAACAAACTCTATTTTCTCTACTGGTACCATATCCCCAATCATAACAGTTGGCCGGCGTGTCTGCTCATCTCGAGCGGGGGATACATCAACAACATAAAACGTATTCTCTTGGTCATACCCTCCATTAGCAAGCAGTTTATTAGCATTATCGTAGGCAAGAAAAGCTCTCATACTATTAATTGGTTCGTATACTGTGTATACACCCGCTGGACTAACCTTTCTTAGCTTAAAATCAGATATATCTTTGTACCAAAAATTCTTGCACTCATCAAAGAACATACAAATGACGTCATCTCGCGTGAACGCTGGAGTCTTATCAGAGTTTTCTCGCAGTTTATCATCCCACGCTCTCACTCCAAGGCCACTAATTGGGTTATACCACGCATATACACCTTCATCAAAATAACTGGTGATGATATCGCTACTCTCTGTGACAATCACCTCGCGAACCGCATCACCCAAGCACCCCAGCATGATCCCCTTGCCAGTTCTATCAACAATCTCTGCATTATTACCCATAGACGGCTCCTCATAGTCCATCCGTGGGCAGACCAGCAGCAGCTTATCACCAATCGGCTGAATGTAGCAAAAATTAATAAAATGCTGACCAAGGTCAAGGTGTATTACCTGTTTAACCGTCTCTTTCTCCCAATCAATGACAAATTCAAGAACCGAAAAGATACTATCTACCTTGATTTCTGTAAAACAAGCCCACCCATCTCTCATTGGAATATTACTCGAGAGCAAAACATAGAGATGATTATCATAGCCAAGCTGCATGCTACATATTTCTGTCGTCTTGTGCCCGTACTCTTTGAGTATCTCGCGCAGATTCGCTACGCGCGTTATATCAATCTGCGTCGTGGGAAGTGCATCTAGCACGTTACTTTCGTCTTTCAAGTCATCATTTTCAGTCATTTCTTCTCCTCTCTTAAAC
This sequence comes from uncultured Candidatus Saccharibacteria bacterium, assembly GCA_938046115.1. GTDB lineage: Bacteria > Patescibacteriota > Saccharimonadia > Saccharimonadales > Saccharimonadaceae > Saccharimonas. The sequence continues at coordinate 14,840 of CALIXX010000017.1, forward strand.
AAATTTCTACCAGCTCTGGAAACGCTCGTGTCTGCATTGCACTGAAGGTGAAGTGGCCATGGTCGACAAATCGATGGTAGCGTAGCTGGGGTAGCTCACGGCGGAGCTTTGCCGTGGAGCTTTGTAGATGTGGGTAGTCGTCGGTAGAGTAGAGCACATCAATGCCGTGCACTGCTTTGCGGTCTATCTGGCGGTCGAGTGCAAAGCGAAAGAAATCTCCTGCCTCTCCCTCAACATCCAGCCACGGTGCCACCAGTACGACCCGGCCAACACGGCAATTTCCCTCACTCAGCCAGCGAAGCAAAAAGCCTCCACCACAGCTATGACCCACTAGCAGCGTACGCTCATCCACTAGCAGATGGGTAAATTCTTGGTGCCACACCTCATAGCGTGGCTCGTATGGGCGAGGCATCTCAGGTGTTTGCGTCAGTATCCCACGTATCAAGAGTTGTTGCTGAAGCCAAGGCAGCCAGTGTGAGTTGCTTGGGCTGTCACCCTGGATATTGTAGTACTCGTCATGGTCTGGTCGTCCATGGAGGATGATTGCCCGAGTGAATCGGGTGTTATCTCTGTAGTAGTTTTCGGTATCCATACTTTATTTTACTCCTCTGGTGTCGACTCTAGACTCGTTGCCTTGGTCTTTTTCTTTGCCCTTATTTCATGACTCGTGCGATATTCGTCCTAGTTCTTCCATCAACAGCGCAAAATAGAGTGGTCGATGCGGCACAAGCATCACATCTTCTGGCTGCTCGATCATCTGACGGAATGTGTCATACGGCACCCAGCGCAGTGCCGCCGCTTCACCATCAACCATATCGAGCGACTCATCGTGATATTCATAAGTATAAACAAAGTGAAACTCGCTATATGCTGATTTGTGCTTTGGTAAACTCCCAATAAACTTCACTCGAGAAGTATCAAGCGTTATACCAATCTCTTCTTGAGCCTCACGCAGCGCCGCATCGAGCGGTGTTTCGCCAAGGCTCACGTGCCCTGCTGCCGAAATATCCCAATAGCCTGGCCAGTTTTTGACCTGATCAGCTCGGCGCTGGAGCAGCACATCACACCCACCATCACTGTTACGCCGCCACAACCAAACATGTGCTGCCGCAACAATAGTATCCTTGGTCAGGTCTTTGCGGGTAAGGCCTTCGCCCTGTTTTGGCACTCCATTTGGGCGATAACTCTGCCATAGATCATTATGCATCACTTACTCCTGTGTATTATTCTTTATATCAGTTACTACTTTTCGCATGTGCTGCGCTAGGCGAGTCAGCTCAGCCGTCAATTTACGCCGACTTACGCCTTTGCTGAGCTGACGATTTTCCACCCACCACCGCGCGAATTCGT
>CALIXX010000018.1 GCA_938046115.1 uncultured Candidatus Saccharibacteria bacterium
CATAGCTGCTGGCGTGGGCTGCGGTCGGGACGTAGTTGGTTAGCTCGGTCAGATAGGCCGAGCCGCCTACCTCGGTAAGCTGGTCTTTCTTTTGCAGTTCGTCGGTCAGGGTGAGGAGGTCGACTGGCTTGTGCCGCTCGTAAAGGCGCATCATCGCCCCAAAGATCGTCGCGTGGCGCTTATCATAAAAGTCTTCTGCGCCGACGTGTTCGCTAGCATCGGCCAAAACTTCTTCGTCGATAAGTACCGCACCAAGCAAACTCATCTCAGCATCGAGACTTTGCGGTGGTACTTTGCCTTTTGGTTGGGGTGATTGGTCAGCCATTGATGGTAATTTCTTCTCCTCCCCCCATCATAGCAAGAATGGCGGCTTTTTGGCGATCTTTGGGCGGCTTACTGGTAGCTAAGATGGCGATCTCTGCAGTAATGCCAAGGCGGTGCAGTGCTGCGCTGAGTGTGGGGAGGGCGCGATCGATCTGCATTTTGGCGAATTTTTTGCCAGCGTAGATTGTTAGTATCTGGCCGTCATACACATGCCCTGCCTTGGCGAGGTACGTGCGCGCTCCGACTGCTCCGACTGCATCGAGAAACTGCTCCCATGGGAAGTCGACTGGGGCTGGGCTTGCTGCGGGTGTTTCGTCGTTTGCTGCAGAAACACTTGGTTGCTTGACTGGTGTGTGATCAGCAGCGGAAGCACTTGGAGTACCAGACTGACCAGCCGATGATGTTGCCGCACCATCTGTCTCTTGACGAGGAGAGCCTGAAGGAGGAATTATAGGAGATGTTTGCGATGATGATGCAGCTGGTGAGTGGGTATATGGCGCAACTGGCTCACTGACGGTAGTAGGTGATGGCTGACGATGAGGTGCTGTGGCTGGTGACGTAGCTCGGCTTGCAAGAGCAGTAAGCAGTGCAATGCGCGGCCAACCGGCTCGCGGTACAGCCAGTAGTTTATCGAGTAATGGCAACAATGCTGCGTCCTCTACAACGCGCTGGCGCGCGATACCAAGCAGCTGCTCGGCAAGAAGCTCAGCCGGTGTGCCAGCTGCCTCAGCTTCATCGATCAGCCGGGCGGCGCGGCCAATATCTGCCGCAGCATAGGCAGTCAGCAGTTCCTCAACTAGCTCATCCTGCGCAAGGCCCAGCACTTCTGCGACCATCGCGCGGTCGATTGTCTCATCACTTAGTGAGCGCAGTTGGTCGAGCAAACTAATGCTATCTCGGAAGCTTCCCTTCCCTTGCTCCGCAATCAGCTCGAGCGCATCGGGCGTAATGGCAATATTCTCTTGCTCAGCAATAAACGCCAAATGCTTGGCTGCATCACGCGGACTAATTGCTCGGAAATTGAAGCGCTGCACCCGGCTCAAGATCGTCGCGGGGAGCTTGTCGGCATCGGTCGTCGCAAGAATGAAGACGACATGCTCGGGTGGCTCTTCTAGCGTCTTGAGCAAGGCGTTAAAGGCCGACTTGCTGAGCATATGAACTTCATCAATGATGTAGATCTTTTTTGGACTGCTGGTTGGTGCAATTTGCACCTTGTCGCGCAAATCACGGATATCCTCCACAGAGTTATTGCTCGCTGCGTCGATCTCGATAATATCAAGATGAGTTGACTCATCGGTGTATGGCAGGCCGTTGATCTCGTGCGCCAAGATACGCGCGATCGATGTCTTACCCACCCCACGTGGCCCCGTTAGGAGATAGGCATGGGCAATATGCCCATGAGCAATTGCCCGCTGCAAAATCCGCGTGATATGCGACTGCCCCACAATCTCATCAAGCGACCGACTCCGATACATCCGATATAGTGCTCTGCTCATTTGCTATATTATACCGCAGAATTGATGGAGATGCGATCGAAGTATTAACTTCTACATTGATCCTATACATGCAATTGTACAAAACTGCCACAGGATGGTAGTATGTGGTCTGTAATTAGTAAGCAAGCAGTCTCGTATATGAACAACCTCAACCAACAACTACAACTCGGCCGCGAAGAACTCGCTGCAAACGACAAAGCAATCCTCTCACTACAGCGCCGTATTGCGATCTGGCGAGCAATGATCGATGAGAACGACGCCGACCTCTCGTATCAAATTCGCCTCCGGCTCAATACAATGTGTGTTCGCCATGTACAAGATGTTTGGTATCGTGCTTTCCCTGATGATTCTGGAGTCGAAGATCTTCTCACGCTCGCACAGAATGTTGCAGATGGACAGGCTGATCCAGTAGAAGCAGAGGAGCGTGCACGCAGCTACTTTGAAGAGCTCCTCTTCGATGTGGAGCTCGACAGCATCACCGAGCCAGCAACCTTCGTGGCCGATGCCGCGGCTAGTGCTGTGATGTCAGCCTGCCACCGAGATCTGTACTACGAAGTCGATATGGATAGCGATCTCAAGGATGATGATTTACTGCCAGATTCCCTCGATTTGAGCTACGCCTGCTCGGCTGCTGCTCGCGGGTTGAATTGGCAGGCTGCAGAAGATGTTGATGTTAACGCTCGTCGTGCATTTTGGACATGGTATCTTGATGAGGCGATTCCTGCAGCAGTGGATGGTAAATCACTGAAATAATTCACTATCAAACAGTAGTCAATTTATTTTGACTATATGCTTAGTAAACGAAAGTATAAAAATTGCACCTTAAAGCAACAACCGCTCCACATAGTAACGGTTGTTGCTTTTTATAATGTACCTGTAGAGGTATAACATAATCTGCGTATGCCTCAGCAGGTATACCTGCTATAACGGCGCTTCCACCGCTGCCCACGTTGCGTCGGGTTTGTCCTCGGGGATGATGACGGTAACTTGATGACCAATCTCAATCCGGAAAAATGTCACACTTGCCAGCAGGATCCGGTATTCTCTCCCCTGTGTTTCCACGTAGTATGCACCATCGTGTTGGGTGAGCGTGCCGATAATCTGCTTGCGCTCTACTCTCTTGATTTGCTTGTAGATAAAGCCGCCATCGTCGGCAATTGTCAGCTTGAGTTTGTCGCCCTCAACAAGCTTAGACTTACTGGCATAATTGGCTGGCACGGGATAATTCTTGCCATCGGCATCGACCATCACCTGCCCATCAAAGATTCCTTCGACTATCTTGCCTGACACTTCTTCACGACTATTACTTGGCACGACGACTTCGCCATCGTCACCAATAATACTCATCAATAATTCCTTTGCAGCGGCTAGGTTTGTTTCTGCCTCTTGAATCAGCGATCGCAATCGCTTCACCTGTTTCTCTGGTAATTCAGACATATTTTCTCGCAATTCCTTGTCTGTTTTCTTAGTTATCAACCCATTATATAGCGATGGGGTGGGGCCTTGTCAAGGCACTTGGTGGTTATCCACAGCGATAACAGGGGTAGCCAGTAGTTCGTTGTAAAAATAGTACGATGCTTAGAGCACTACGCACATGGAGTGACACACAGCAATCCGGAGCAGTGAGCTCAACAGATTGCTGTGCGTAGGCACCTTCCTTTCGTCATCGGCTGCTAATCTCTGACGGGAAATCGCGCAGACTATCATATATGTCGATAGCCGTGATCAACAGTGGACACTGATGCCATCATATGGAAACCCATGATAGTCAATGCCCCACCAGTCAGAGTGAAGATCGTCTCACCAGTGTTGATTTGCAAACTGCGGCAAATAGCAAAAATGAGAATCTCCATATCGATAGTATAACCAGCGAAGAGTAGCCAAAGGAGACGGGCTCCTGCCAACCAAAAACACACCCAAGCGGGTGTGCTGATGGTATCAATGCGGTCGGTAGGGTGATTACGCCAGTTCGACGGTAGCGCCAGCCTCTTCCAAGGTCTTCTTGGCAGCTTCAGCGTCGTCTTTGCTGACCTTTTCTTTGATTGGGCTTGGTGCGTTGTCGACCAAAGCTTTTGCCTCACCCAGGCCAAGGCCAGTGAGTTCCTTAACAGCCTTGATGACAGCAACCTTTTGGCCACCAACTTCTTTGAGGGTGACGGTGAATTCGGTCTGCTCGTCTTCAGCAGCACCAGCGTCGGCGGCTGGGCCAGCGACAGCGACTGCAGCAGCGGCTGGCTCAATGCCGTATTCGTCCTTGAGGACATTTTTGAGTTCGTTGACTTCCAGAACGGTCAAAGCAACCAGTTCTTCGGCCAGTTTTTTCACATCTGCCATGATGGATTCCTTTCAATGATGTGCGGTAGAATTATCGCACGAGTTATTGTCTGCCTAGTGCAAACGTTAGTACAATGCTGCGCTTGGTTACGCAGCTGCTTTGGCGTCTTCGATGCCATCGAGCAACGCATGGAGGTTGCCCGAAAGTGCGTTGGTAGTGTCGTGTACTGGCGATAGCAGCTGTGCCACCACTTCGGCCACCAGCTGATTCTTGCTTGGCAAGCCAGCCAGTGCAGTGACATCGGCTGTGTTGAGAGCTTCACCTTCGCCACTAAAGCCAGCAACCAACTGAAGTGTTGGATGTGTCTTAGCAAACTCGTGCAACACCTTCGCTGCCATCACTTCGTCATCTGGCGAGATTGCATACAGCAATTGCCCAGCCAGGGCCGAAGTGTCGGTATCTTTGTAGGTGTCATGCTGCGCAAAGGCAACACGCACGAGACGGTTCTTCACCACCTTAATGACAACACCAGCTTCGCGAGCCTCGCGGCGCAACGCCTGCAGGTCTGCCACACTTGTCCCTTGGTAGGTCGCAACGGCAGTGCCCTTTGCTTCTGCGAGAAGCTCACTCATTTCAGCCACCAAAGCTTGTTTTTTATCTTTGGAAATTGCCATAAGATAAAATCCTTTCTTTGGAGTTGTAATACCTATTACACGCCCAGAGGGAGTGCAGTATTACTGGTTTGTTGTTGTATCCGACCGCATTGTTAATGTCCGACATATGCCGCAAAAAATCGCCTCTACACGATTGCAAAGACGGGTCTCGAGTTTCGTACTAAAACGCTGGCGCAGAAGGCCACGGCGTATCCGAAATTCCCTCGGTAGCATACTTATCAGCTGCTTTATCGTGTATAACAGCCCGCTACGGTCTTTGGCAATGTCTGGAGAAGATTATAGCAGATGATGGTAGGTGGATGCAAGATATAGATAGAGGTGATCTTAGGTGAGCGGGCTATGCTACAGAACCGAGGAGCTTGCATTAAGGAGAAGGTCATTAATTGCCTTATTTACTTTCTTAATGCGGCGGTAGCTTGCTTTGTTGACTGTTCTCTTACCAAAGTTTTTCTTCCGTCCATTGAGCGCACTCATACTTGCGAGCTGTTTTTTAGTTGGTTCAAGCCGATAGCCAAGTTGTTTACTTAACTTATACAGGATGTGTGCAGCTTCGCCATAGCGTGCCGACTGCCGATCCTTTTCCGTGAGAACTTGAATTTCGAAGGGTAGAATGCCCGATGTATGGTCTTCATAGAGACCCGTTATCTTTGAGACATGGAAGCCTTTCTTGTTTTCTTCTTTGAATTCTATATATTGCTCGGGATCAGTGTTGAGATAGCGTTCTTTAAATTTTGTCTTGATATAATTGATAAATTCTGTACGTCCCTCGACTTTGAGTATCTCGTCTCGGCTTGGTGCGGCATGTGGCGTGACGGAGTAGCCGTTCTCATCATAGCCTTCATCGTCCCGAGCGGGTAGCTGATTGTCTTGGATGAGTTCATCTTGTGAGCGATGAAGAACATTACTATTATCGACCATTTTAAAGAATATATCGACTAGACTTGCTCGGTCTTTTGTGATTAGTGTCATACCAAGAAGATCAAAAAGTATCTCAAGCGAGTTGTCTTCCTTTTTATAGTCGAGAAGAGATACTTCCTTTGGTGTAATTCCATTGAATTCCTCATAGAGCTCAGCCAGATGTATATCCATAAGCTTGAGCAAGGAATCTGCTACCTTTTTGTTGTATATATGTGACATCTCATCTCGAATATATTCTCGAGTGAGATTCCAATCTTCGTTCCTTTCCTTATTTGTCTGATAGGTTCTCTTCTTACTGTATGCCTCCAGAGAACTAGTGGCAAGAGCAGAGTCTTGGATCTTTTGACGGTCTGCTTCATGTTGTTTCTCTACTTTTTCTGCCTGCTCTACAAGCCCACGTGCTAAAGAGCCTACTGATTTCAAGCGAAACACCAATCGTAGCAGATTAGCAATAATATTACCATTGCCTATCACAATATCATGACCAGACTCTCCACCAAGTACCAGTTCCACACTATAGTCAGCGCCATTGTCAATATCGCCAATTACGGACTCAAGTATTCTGTAGACGATAGTACCATAGTTTTGATTGCGCTCTTTGGCCGTGATGGTTTCTTCAGGACTAGCAGCACTCAATACACCAAGCTCTGATAGTATCTGCTTGGCGAGATCCACAAAGTGCCCTCTGCCGGTATTGCGCAGCTGGAGGCATATCACTTTACTCCGCAATTCCATTGCTAGCCCGTCAAAGCCAATAATCTCACATAGCGGTGCAAGTAATGCCTCGCTCTTGTAGGCTAGCTCATAGGCCTTCGGGGTATCGTAGCGCGTATTATTAAGCATGTTAAGTGTGTTAACCGACTCCATAAAGATGGTCGACAGTCCGACATTATGCCCTGTCCGCAAAAGGTCATTGAGGTCAAGCATATTCATTGGCTGCTGCCAAAGTTGTTTCATCGTCATTTCGGCCTGCATACGATCATGTGTCGCGGCTTCAAGGCGCTGGTCTTGCCTGCTCTCTTCAGTAAGATATTGATTTTTTGCACCACTAGATAGAGATTGGTCATTTGTTATCCCTTTGGATTTTTTAAGTCTACTTACCCTTTTAACGGCACTGTAGAGTGATTCTTTGCTCTGAGTAATTGGATCCGTCTCAACCTTTTGTGTATTCATGAATTTTTGCCACGAGCTCGACAATCGTGTCGTGTCCATCATGATTGATACGATCTGATTAAACTTTTCTCTTGCTGCTTTTTTATCGTTGCTGCCAGCGTGATCTTGCTCTATTCTTTGACGGAGAGCAGCAAGATTATTGATGTCAAGCAACTCATCGCGGTTGCCAGCCGCACAGAGCAAATATGCAGTATAGGCGCTGTGGTTGCTATATTTTGCAAACAGCTCCCCAGCGAAGTCTCGCATAAGGCTGAGGCCCGATACGATTTGCTTTGTTTCAGATTCTGGTATGTCAGTGAGATTGAGCGCTTTTTCGTATATATCATATCGATCTTTATCAAAGCACACGTTTGTCTCGTGTGCTGCAGTGCTATTTGTTGGTCTGGTGGCCGTACGCTCTATCGTTAGATTCGACACAGTGCATATAACTGTAGCAAAGTTATCAAAAAATCACAAGGGTTGACCTCTGCAGGATGCATACTAATGAACTAATGCGATGCGTGAGGCTGGGCTGTTCACACTAAAGATACTCCTATGCTGTGTGAATATAAGGTTATTATGTAGGGGGTCAGGTACAGTTATATTACTAATATTACTTCTTGCTAAATAGCCCCATAGGGTATTTAGCATAATTATTTTAGATTAATGATCGATAGAACTTCTTGCTGTATCTGGTATGGCGACTTAAGCACTCCATCATCGCGAATGCACTGAATTGTAGGAATGTGGTGGTTTCTCGCGAGAATGCGATAGCCATCATGGACGCGCTGCTGAAAGTCGCTGTCTTGTGATTCGAAGGTATCTAGCGTCGCGAGAGCACCTCTCTGCTTTATACGATGCATGCGTTCCTGCTCGTCGTTGAGCGTGAGGATGATGAGATAGTCTGGCGTGAGATAGCGTTGGCTGGTAAATAAGCCGGTAATGTGCCGAATATGTTCTTGACTCAGGCCTTCGCCATACCCCTGATATGCGAGTGTCGAAAAATAATTGCGAGACGCTAGGACAGTTTCGCCCTGCTCCAGCGTTGGTTGAATAATCTGCTGCCATAGCTCGCGCCGTGCAGTACTAAGTAGTGCGAGATTAATCTCTGGGTCGCGACGGAGATTGCCATTTTTGATAACAGTGCGGAGATAGTGAGCAATTGGTGTGGCCTGGGCTAGGTCATCGCTGCTCGGCTCCTCAACAACCGTCACTGAATGGCCGTGAGCTCGATAATGTTTGGCGAGGAGCTCCACTTGGGTGGATTTGCCCGTGCCGTCAATCCCTTCAATGACGATGTAGTTACCTTGGTGCTGAGTCATTTACATAACCTCTTATTTTCATTGCAAAATACCCCACGCCCTATATATCAATTTTTCGTAAAACAGATTCAGACGGTATAGTGTCCTTTGTAATATAATCTGTGAAAATCTGTCCAGCTTCTTCTCCCGTAAATACCTCTTCTGGATGAATGCGTATCGTAAATGGTTCGCCATCGCGCTGCCAGGTGAGTGGAATGAATCGCTCTTTATCAGCCACTGGCTCTCGGGCAATCACATAGTGGATATATGGATACTGAGCTGTATGATTATCTGGATCTGGCACGCGCACTTCTATAGTCATGCCGGTATTCGACCCAGCACATTGCATATAGTAGCCATCAGCCAAGCTATCCTTTGGCACATTCTTTGGATGGTCAATACCATTTGGCAGCGCCCACACGCAGATACTAAAGCAACGGTTGCCATCAAGGACGGTTGGGTCAGCAATAGCCTGGCTCACCTTTTGTGCAACCTGCTCTGGTGTCTGCAGCTGCAAAAATCGCTCAAAATAACCAATATTCCCAACCAGTGAGTAAACATATTTTTTCATATAGCACCTCCGTTACTATGGTGATGAATGAATAGTATGAGAGTACCACCACTCATTCCATCATACCATGCATAGGTAGGCACATAAATAATACTGCCAGCTTCTTGACTGGCAGTATTATGGCGAGTGCTATAGTCTCATTTACTAGTCGAGTTTGTGCTCAACCTTGATGCCGGGTCCCATCGTCGTTGCAGCTGCGATGGATTTGACATACACACCCTTGAGTGAGCTTGGCTTTTGAGCTTGCAAGCTTGCGAAGAAGGCATCGGCATTCGCGCGGAGCTTCTCTGTACCAAAGCTCACCTTGCCAATGCTGAGGTGAATCGCTGCTTGCTTGTCTACGCGGTACTCCACCTTACCAGCTTTTGCTTCAGTGACGGCAGTTGCAATGTCGGTCGTTACGGTGCCACTCTTTGGGTTGGGCATCAGCCCTTTTGGCCCGAGCAGGCGGGCGTACTTACCAAGCTTTGGCATGTACTGCGGGGTGGCGATCAAAACGTCAAAGTCTAACGTACCTTTGTCGAGTAGCTTGATGATAGCCTCTTCGCCAGCAATGTCTGCCCCTGCTTTGGTAGCAGTTGCAACCTCGGCTTCTGGCGCAAAGACAGCGACGCGAACAGTCTTGCCTGTGCCGTGTGGCAGGACGACTGTCGAGCGGATGTTTTGATCGGCCTGGCGTGGATCAACACCAAGGCGAACGTGTAGCTCAACGCTAGCATCAAACTTAGCGGGGTTGGTCTCGGTTGCCAGCTGGAGCGCTTCGTCTAGCGAGTACACCTTATCTTTTTCAACCTTCTCAGCTAGTTTGCGATAGGCCTTACCGCGGCGCTCGATCAGTGGGCGAACCTTTGGTGCGGGCCCCTTCTTGATAGTTGCATCGACATCACCCTGAGGGGTTGTGTCGCCAGCCTCTTTGCGGGCTTCTTTCTCGGCCTTAGCCTCGGCTTCGTCGAGAGCCTTTTGGCTACGCTTACCAGCCTTTGCCACGGTGGCTTCGCGCTGGGCAATGACATCCTTATCGTTTGCGGCAGCGATGGCTGCCTCAATCTCTGCAATAGTGTTTTTTTCTGAAACATCGAGTTTCAGCTCTGCTGCTTTTTCAAGCAGATCGGCTTTTTTTGCCATAGTATCCTTTCTGTGGTGCAAGCGGCTTGGGTGCCTCCCACGTTTACTGATTAACCTTTCTAGTATAGCACATATGGCCCCGCAGCATGAGATAATACACTTGTGTAATATGAGATAACGGAGCAGTTATTTTGAGCACGCACTGCCAGTTGTGCTATAATGAGAGACGTTGTCGGGGTGTGGCGCAGCTGGTAGCGCGTACGGCTGGGGGCCGTGAGGTCGCAAGTTCAAGTCTTGTCACCCCGACCATTCTGGTTTCATGTCTTCCTCTCACGTTATGGGCATTTTGCACGTGAGATTTTTATTTGCTTGGCATTCTTGGGCTTTTCCAGAGAGTAAGACGGTCTATCAGTAACTGTATCGCTGCTTTTAACAAATCTACATAGACGGGTGATACAGGTTCATAATACGAAACGCCCATGCTAGCCCAAGTGCGCCAACGATAATCAATGCACTCATAGCTATCTCTACCTGCTTGTAATGTCGCATATGAAAGCGAGGAATAGTGGCAAGCACTGCAATAAGGAAGCCCAATGCTATGGCCGCTGAGGCAGGAATGAATTTATGTCCAATTTGGAAGGCACATGCGCCCATTAAGAACGCTGCTGAGCCATAGATGATGCGCGAAATAGGCCTACTACCACGGCCAAGCCATAGCACACCAGCCGCAAAGCAGGCTGCATCCATACCGAAAATTATGGTAGTTGCCCAAACTGGATCTATTCGTGTGTAGTGAGCTGTAGGGTAATTGACTATATATGATATGGCCTCTGATATCAGCGCAACAATGACAAAAATTAGCCATAGCCGTACCATCTGCTTAGTGCGACGCACTGGTATATTTTGTGGTTGCTGGACGTGGGTGGATGACATGCTCATGATTTTTCCTCTTGTACTATAATAATATTCTTAGTCTGAAGGTGGCTATATTCTCGGGTATCGTATTACTGTTCTCTTTCTTCGTCGCTGGCACTACTATACTACTCTTTACCTACATTCCACTCATTTCAGCAAACTCATAGACAAATGCCCTGCTGCTTGGTGAAAAACAAAATACATCGTTAGTGCGATGGCTCGACGAATAGCGTACCACGCAGCGGTTGTCACTGCTAATGGCTGCTCGAGCTTGATCACGAAACTTCTTTGGTGGAATAGTATGGTTGCCAAGGATGGCGGTGTCTCGAAATACCGACTCATGGTGAGGGAGGTTGTCTCTGTAATGATACCACCCCGAACAACCGTGTGGGCAATCGGTAAAGGGTTGTATGCTCAGCAAGCGATCACGCGTCGCTTTGTCGGTGATGGTGCCAATAACCATACCATTATTGCCATCCCAGCCGTCTATCGCATACCCCGACTGATAGCTCACATCCATATGGCGAATTGCATCGTGATCAAAGCGCCCATAGAAGATCGTCGTTGTGAAGCTGCCGATCGTCATATAATATAGCCACCAGCCAATCGCCGCAACGACGAACACGCCAAGAATAAGGATTGGTATAGAGATTTTGTCGAGAAGGAGTTTACGCATACTGTTATTGTAAACTACTATTGCAAAATATGTCAATTTATACCAAAAATACCTCTGTATGCAGAGGTATTTTGATGTGCGCCGAGCGGGTTAGTCAGTGACTTCCACGCCCATGCTGCGAGCAGTACCCGCTACCGTCTTGATAGCTCCTTCGAGACTGATGGCGTTGAGTTGCTCCATCTTTGCCTGAGCGATCTCCTCAAGCTGCGCTCGGGTGATCGTCCCAACCTTGTCGCTGTGCGGCTTGCTACTACCCTTCTTGATGCCGATCGCAGCACGGATCATATCATCAACGGGCTGGCCGAGGCTGCGCCATGCAAAGGTGCGGTCCTCAAACACTTGGATATGGACGATAACATCCTTACCCATATCTGCCTTGGTGGCGTCATTGAATGGGTTGATGAAGTCCATCATATTCAAGCCCCACTGACCAAGTGTGCTACCAACGGGTGGTCCGGCGGTGGCACGGCCAGCTGGAATACGAAGCTTCAGGTTGCCGATAACTTTTTTTGCCATTATATTTCCTTTTACTCAATTACTACTGGTATTGAGTGCGTAACGTTGCTATTATAGTGGATCGTTCATGCAAATGCAAACTGCGTGCGAGGCTTATACCTTCTTGACCTGCAGCGCATCAAGCTCAACTGGTGTGTCGCGGCCAAACATGCTCACCATCACTTTGAGCTTGCCCTTGGTGGTGTCGATCTCACTCACTGTGCCATCAAAGTCTTTGAATGGCCCATCAATGATACTGACTACTTCCCCTTCGCTAAAGTCAATCTGATGCTTGGGGTCTTCCACGCCCATGCGCTTCTTGATCTTCTTAATCTCAGCCTCGCTTACAGGGGTTGGCTCGGTGCCGCTCCCCACAAAGCCCGTGACACCAGGCGTATTGCGTACAATGTACCATGTCTCGTCGGTGAGCTTCATCTCGACCAAGACATAGCCTTGAAAAATCTTAACCTCAACGACTTTGCGCTTGCCATTTTTGATCTGGATCTGCTTCTCCTTAGGGACGATTGCATCGAAGATTTTGTCGGCCATATCAACGGCCTGAATGCGCTGGCGGATGCTATCGGCTACCTTCTCTTCGTAGCCACTGTAGGTGTGGATAGCATACCATTGCCGTGTGCTGTCGTAGCGTTTTTTTGTCATTGTCTACCTCCCCAGGATAATTTGAAATAGATATTTAAATGCAGCATCGAGCAGCAAAAGCGTTGCACTAAACACTGCAATAAAGCCAAGTAGTGCACCAGACATTTTCCATGTTGTCGCGCGATCGGGCCAGCGCACCATACGGAGCTCGTACCAGGCTCCAGCAAAGTAATTGCGAATCGCTGAGAATGGGCCACGACGCTGACGCTTTGGCTTGGTTGCTTTTGGTTTTTTGGCCTCAGTTTTGGCTAGTGCCACAGAGGTCGTCTTTTCTTTTGACGTTTTGGTTTTGGTGGGCGTGGTGTCTTGCGCGGTGATGCGCGTCACGCGGTTGGTTGATGATTTTTTGCTTGGTTTCGCCACAGCATACTCCCCAAATTTAATAGCCTGTCTTTGCAGGCTGTCAAGCTCTAGTGTAGCGCGCTATAGTGAGGGTTGTCAAGGGCGAAACATGGTTTTGCATTGTACTTCTGCTACTGCTCATGACAGATTTGGGTAGACATATGCTTGTTTATTCTCCGAAGGGGGCATTTTACTGCGGGCTCGTATGTTTGTCGTGCGTCGTCTGCTGTGCAGCTGGCAGCGCAAAGAAGAAGGTTGAGCCATGATTAAGCTGACTGGTAAACTCAATGCGCGTACCGAGCTTGCGCGCGAGCTTGGCAGCAATGTAGAGACCAAGGCCAGTGCCGCCAGTTTCGCGAGTACGATAGTCTTCGCTGCGCCAGAAGCGTTCGAGGATGTGCGCTTGGTCGCTCTTGCTAATGCCAATGCCAGTGTCGCGCACAGCGATGATAATACGATTACCCTTCTTGCGCGCACTGAGGTGGATCTCTCCTTCTTTGGTATATTTGAGAGCATTAGAGAGGAGATTTTGGATAAGCTCGCGTACATATAATGAGCTTGCGACGACATGGCCCAGCCGCGGCGATGTCTCGAGTGTGAGAGCGAGCTGCTTTTTGGTAGCCTGAGGGTGATATTGATGATAGAGATCGTCCATAAGTGTACGGACATTAAGTAGCTCTGGCATGTCGGCAGCACCACGCTCGGCCTGTGCAAGAGTACTGAGGTCATTGACCATCTTGGCCAAGAAGACAACTTGCTCGTGGGCTGCATCAAGGTGGTCTTTGAGTGTGTGCTGCGGCATATCGTGTCGGTGGAGCATGAGCTGAATATTGCTCAGCGCTCCCTCGGCTGCTGTCAAGGGAGTGCGAAGTTCATGACTCACCACACTAATAAACTCATCGCGCTCTTCTTCAAGCGATTTTTCTTTCGTAATGTCGCGCAGGATGAGGACGTAGCCATCACTTGAATCACTCATTGTATTGAGCGCACGTATTGGAGAAAATATAATACTAAGACGGAGCATCTCGCCTGATACTTCCATCCACACATCATCGCGTGTTTGCGTAACGGTTGCAGCGTGAAGCAGCTGAGTCAGATAGACTGGTTGCTTGGCACTATCGCGCAGCGGAAGGATGGTATCGATTGGTTTGCTATGTGGGCTTGTATTGGTATCAAGCAAATCGAGCATTGCAGCGTTGTAGAGTTGGATAATGCCCTGCTGGTCGGTTGCAATAATAGCGGTCGCGAGATTGTTGATAATCGTCAGAAGCCGATCGTGCTGCAGGGTCATTGCCTCGCGGCTAGTATGCAGTGCCGAGCGGTAGAGATTGTGGCGATATGCAAGAGCAACAATGACCACACCAAGCATAAAGGCCACCAATGTTGTTGTAGTAATATCAACGATACTTTGTGGTGTCAGCCAAAATGCATCAAGCGCTGCTGTAATAAAAAGCATGAGTGCACTGAGCAGCCACCCAGAGAAGCCAGCATAGGCAAAAGCCGCCAGCATAAACAACGACCACGCACAGGTGAACGGCACTGCTACGCCAGAGATACTGAGCAGATAGCTCGCAGCGAGACCATGATACAAGACAAGCTGCCACGCTCGCTGCTTATTCGTCTGCGATGAGCGGAAACAGGTGTAGAGACCAAGAGCAAGCCAAGCGCTGGCCGCTGCATAGAAAGACCATTCGCCTGCCCCAGGAATGCGCTGCATTGCATCAAGACCGAGGAGTTTGCTATACGCGAAAAGCAGGAGCGGGAAGACAACGCTGCTGACTCGCACGACAGTACTGGTTTGGCTATTGGTAGCGTATGGCGACACGCTTCTAGTATACCTGGAGTATGACGGTAGGCACAAGCATTTTGTGTGACATTTGCTGATGCTATATCATTGGTGTTTCGTGCTTAAGCCGCTGCCGGTGTGATCGGTAGTGAGGATCATACTGCTCTACCAGCCCCCAAAAAGCCGACGAGTGATTCATGTGGTGGGTATGGCAGAGCTCGTGGATCAAGACATAATCAATCAGCTCATCGGGGAGCTTCATGAGCGCAATATTAAGGCTAATTGTACCTGTGCTGCTGCAGCTCCCCCATCGAGTGCTCGCATGGCTGAAGCGAATACGCTGGTAGGTTGAGTTGGTGCGCGCAGCAAGCTCGTGGAGGCGCTGTGGCAAGTAGGCTTTGGCTTCACGGCGCAAGATGGTTGCAACTTCTTGTCGGATAGCGCACTGAACGGCTGGCTCGTCTATAGTATGTTCTGGTGGGAGAGAGACGAGCAGCTTTTGCCTTGCGATGCGCACAGTAGGCTGATTGACCATCTGTGTGCGGATGATAGCGATCGAGTGATGTTTACCAATTGTCTCTCCGTCTTGATAAACATGCGCAGCGTGCTGGCGTAGGAGCTGGCGGAGCGCTTGACGATAGGTTGCAATGCTATGGCGGATGAAAAAGAGTGGTGCGTGCCGCGGGGCATTGGCGCAGAGCTGGCCATTTGGCGTAAGACGCATTGTGATGGAACGCGCCTTGGCGCTGCGCTTAATAACAATATCGCCAAACTCATCGTCGTGGAGCGTAGAAGACATAGATAAAAGCCGCCCTCCTTTTAACCAAGATGGTATTTTATTGTACAATGTAGCGTGCCGAGCGAATTTGCCCTCGCCGTGGGGCGCTCGACATAGCGCGCATTGGGTGACTGGCTGGTGTCGGTGGTGGCACTTGAGTGCGCTGCTTTGCTGCTGGTGGAACTGTGGCTGGTGTTTTACTCGGCAGAGCTTCGTCCTCGGTTTGTTGATCGATTTGCTTTAAGAAGGTAAGGGCAGCATGGGACTGTGATGAATACGGGTGCTTGCCACTGATGACAAAATAGAGTTCGCCCGCGTTTGGCTCGCTAAAGCGCCGCACATAGTAATCAAACGCCTCGCGTGAGAGTCGCTGGTTCTTGACACTTCGGCTTCGGGCTGTTGTTACGTCCGTTTGAACCCAAATAATCACTGGTCGATACCCTTCACTCCGTGCCCAGCGGACAAATTCACTTCGGCGAGCCCGGGTGTTGCTATCGCCTTCGTATAAAAAGGGTTGCTTGGTTTTAGCAATCTCTTGCAAAAATGTCTTCCCTACTACTGCCGCGGCTGCATCGTCTTGGCAGTAGCCCGAGAGCTCGTTGATATCAATAAAGGGTGAGCCAAAGGCCTTGGCAAACTGAGCGGCAAAAAATGTCTTGCCGCTACCGGGCAAGCCAACCATGAGTATTGCAAAGGGCCGAACTGGAGGCGTTGGTTGCATGTAATTTATTATAGCAGACTCCGCGTGGTGCGAGGAATTTTTAGCATAAACGAATCAATATTCGCTTTACCATATAAAGTTCTTCCGGTTTGGCTATAGATTTGATATACTGGAGACAGTACAGAGGGGCATAGTACAACGGCTAGTATAACGGTCTCCAAAACCGTAGATTGAGGTTCGATTCCTCATGCCCCTGCCACAATAGTATCCAACCTCCCTGACGGAGGTATTTTTTGCCTAAAGGAGTGATATACTGGAGTTATGTCAGCCCATGATGCCATTACCCACCGCGTCAAGCGTGTCGTGCGGCAGGTTTCGCCAGCGGCTTTTGCAGAGCGTTCGGCAGCGCGCAAGATAGTGCAGCAGTTTGCCGAGCAAGCTGGCTTGATTTATTTCGGAACAATCAACCCGCGAGATGACGACTACCACCCAATCCGCGGCTACACTATGTCGACGACTCATCGCGACCGGCACTATAGCGTGGGTAATATTCGCGGCTATAATGTCACGCTGGTGTCGCGGCGAGATATGGTGCGCATTGCCAATAGTCCCAAGCCTTCGCCTCAACAGTGGCTGATAGTCGCGGTAGATATGTACACGCGCCGTGATGTACCGTATATGTTTATTGGCCGACAAGGCAAGATTGCTAGCTACCCGAGTTACAAATTGCAACCACTTCGGCTCGGGATGTTTGGGCCGCAACCAGAAGAATTTATGCAGAAATATACGGTGTATGGCGAGCTTGGGCGGGCAGTCGAGATAGAACGCTACCTCACACCTGATGTAGCATCGGTGATAGTGTCGCATTTTGATGATCTTAGTATTGAGATCTCGAGCGGTGTCCTCTATATCTATGCCGCTATGGCAACGCCGACGATGGAGCTGCTTGACCGGATGGTGTCTGATGGTCTCTGGCTAGCAGCGACATTTGACGTGTTTGCTGAGCAGCTTGCCGTTGCGCAAGCTGAGCGCCATACTACCATCCACCAGGGTTATCGCCATAGATAGTCTTAGGTGTTGGGATTGATAGTTTTTTCATACCCCCTTTTCTCCCCTGCTTTCCTTAAAAACACAGTAAGAGCTAATGCTGATCAAAACGCGGCTGTCTACCCGAATGATTAAGAATTTGCTAGGTCTAGCGATAATCCTTTAGGAATGTCACCCAAATAAAATAGTGAGTAAAAACTGGCGCAGAAGAACAGAGACTCAGGTAGTAATGTGTAAGCAATCGATCATAGAACCGCATCGGTCGCTATACTAACTCTCACAATTGATTGCTGGCACAAAAAACAGCATTCGTGAGTGAATGCTGCTTTTGATTATTATTGCGATAAGACTAGCCTTTGCGCGGCTTAACCTCGTTGCGGCCGAGCGATTTCTTCGTCTCTGTGTAAGTAGCGTGTCGGCGAGCAATTGGGTCATACTTACGCAGAACAAGCTTATCTGGAGTATTCATCGTATTCTTACGTGTTACGTAGGTACGGTGCTTGGTGAGGTTGCTCACAAGAGCAATAATCTTTCGCTTTGTATTGTTCTTCTTTGCCATTTCTTTACTCGTTAGATTTTATAAAATATCTTGGTTGATTATAGCATAGCCTATGGTGTAATGCTAGTGGCGACGGCGATTTGCTATTCAGTAGCGGCATAGGTTGCCCAGTTAGCTTGCTCGTCAGCACTGAGCGCTTGGGCCTCGGCAACAACCGTAGCAAGCTGCGAACTACTCACTGTGAAGGTTTCGCCACTGTCAATGTCATCACGCTGCCCCATCAAGGCTACCAAGCGATTCTCGGCATATGCCGCTTGCGTAGGGTTAAGCTGCCGAGCTTGGTGGTGGCTCTTGATGAAACGCCGTGCCACAAGCGACTGGGAGTCGCCATCCTGGGCGGTTAGTATAATTGGCTTTTGCTCTGATGTGGTAGTCTGGTTCTTCTTCTCAGAATGAGCTGGCGTGTGCTGCGCTTGCGATTGACCAGAGGTGGTTGCTGGACGATTAGCCTGCTTCTTGTCTGTCTTGCCGCGATTATCACGTTGCTGCTGCGGCCGTGGAGCAGTTTGTGCAGGGCGGTGCGGAGCTTCTTGTGGTTGCTGAGCTGGGATCATTGCCACGACATATGCGAGTGGCACTGTAATGAGCAGCAGGACAATTGCCGCGAGACCAGTTGCATATTGACGAAGTGCGCTCGATGGAGCGGGTGCGTGATGGCGAGAGAGCGTAATGAGTGCCCATAGTTTGCTCGTCAGTGCAAGACTCCCAGCGATCGGGAGATAGAGTGGCAGGAGCCATAGGTCGCGTGGGTGATGCTTTAGGTGTGGAATATTGCGCACGGCCTGCCATATAAGCCAGCCAAGCACAAGCCCAAGGATCGTTACACTGCTCCAGAGCGTTGCAATAGTCGCTGTTCCAGACAGAGTGCTGTATAGGTTGTTGACGAGCGTGCTGCTAAGCACGATTAGCGCCCCAAGATAGAGCAAGCTCGCAAAGCAAAAGCCAATGTGCGTGAGCCAGACAAGTGGCCCTGCCTGCCGGATACGCGCGTGCTGATGCCAGAGTTGCCAATAGGCAGCGCGACTCAACTGGGTATAACTACTTGCAATCCGGTAGAGCTCTGCCGGGTGGTTGATCTGCGTGAGAGCACTGTGCTGGTAGGCTGCGTGGTATTGTGCAGGCAGAGACAGCGCGATGCTTGATGGATGATGCGCGGCACATGGCTGCGCTGTTGCACTGCCCTGGGTAACGTGCTTGAGCAGCTCAAGCCGAATAGCAAAGGTGTCACTTGTGATAGCATAGGCTTGGCCGTGGTGGCTCTGCATGGGCAAAATAACACGCTGCTGCATATCAATGAGCCAACTGCTGATCCGCTGAGAAAGCGTCGCCCCACCAGTGTACTGTTGGCGGCCACTAACGAGCCCAATAGTTGGCTCGGCAAAGGGTAAGAGAAGATTGATGGTCGATGGTGTCCAGCGCGCACGTGGGGTTGTGACAATCACAAGGCTCACGCGTCGCACCTTTTCGATCAGTGAGGCAAGCTGCGCGTCGTAGCTCATCATCTCGGGCTGCTCGACCACTGTTGTCGCATATTCTTTGGCGATTGCTCGGAGAGATTGATGAACACGAGAAGCATTGTTGATTGAGATGAGTAGCTGCGTTGGCTTGCTATGCTCTTTGATGCTGGCCAGGCAGCTCTCGAATACCTCAGGATCTTCATCCTCGGCAACGACTAAGACTGCGTATTTTTTGCGGAGTGTTGCAGTGTAGGTCTTGTTCTTGCGAGCACTTACTATGCGGAGCCACCAACTCAGGGCAATCATGAGGAATATCACTCCCCCGATCCACCACCGATACCTGTCGATTACTTCCATACACTGTACAAAACCGGCCATTGCCATAGACTCCTCTTTATTTAATGGTTACTCTTATTCTAACACGAAACTTTATCGTACAAACACTCTATCGACAAGAGATTGCTCGAACGATAGATAATATGTATTGTAGCCACGAATGCCCCCATTTGTCAATGGATTCTAGGAGAATTATATATAGACGTATCATAACCTCCCCGATTGTGACATTGAGTATGGCGCAAAAGGCCAAGTTATAGATGCTATATGAGGTAGGCTGACCACTGGTAGAACCTCGCACGCTCTATAGATGAAGCAGCGAAGAGTAAATGTGGGTGTACTGTCAAAACAAACACATCAAGAACCAAAGCAGTAAGGCTTGCTGGTACGTACCTCGTATGGTAGAATACCAAGTAACGCCGCGATAGCTCAGTTGGTAGAGCGCATCCATGGTAAGGATGAGGTCTCGGGTTCAAGCCCCGATCGTGGCTCCATGGTTGAATTTGTTGATCACCCCATTGTTGGGGTGATCTTTATTGTTAGTCTATGAGTGGGGATGTTTTTCGCTTGTTGAAATTATGCGACGAGAAGCGCCATTCCCTGCCATGCACTATCAGCAACGAGCTTAGACCGGCCGGCGGTGACGTGGTAGCCGATAGACACGACCCGTTGGGGTTGGTGCTTGGTGACGGCCTCGCTGCGGAGGAGTGACTTCGGATAAGTCATAAGCCGCCGCTGTAGTTATTGGATAGTCGTCTCTATAAGACTCAATTGATGATCGTGGAGTACAGTATAGACCAAGTGGATAGTCGCACCGGGTGATTGACCGAGGCCTACCACCGAGAGGACTCGATTTATCGTAGGAGTGAGTAGTAAATATGCTAATAAAGTCGATTTGTTTTTCTCTTATGGTTGACGACATTAGTGAGTTACCTGGCTTATACTGAGCATATAGCAGTGAGCTGGGCGCATTGTGGAGTATTTCCAACTCCATAGCTAGACAGCCAAGTGCATTGCGGATGGCGAGGATTTTATCACGGCCATGAGTGATTTCCTTGGCATGGAGAGGGCTTTTTGCAGACCCGCTCATCCCTATCTCGCGACCCCATTGCACGGTAAATGGTGTGAGGTCGCGGGCAAGTTGCTCGACATGGTTGGCGATTTTGTCGCGCTGTTTAGTGTCTACCCTGCTATCCTTTCGCACAACAAGGGATGGAAAAAGTGGTATAATGGTATAAGAGGATGTCTGCGGAGCTCTTCCTCTGATATTGGCCACTCGGTTGGCTGGTAATCTTCTCGTACGTGACGAGCCTGTGGCGGCCTATCGAGTGTAGCGGCAATGAGAATATGATCGAAATACTTTTTTGTCATAGAGTGCAGTATATCGCAAAAGTCCTTTTATTAACAGAGGTACGTTGCATGATTGTAAGAGATTGTGTGATTTGTGTTTTTCGCACTTTGACATTGGCAAAAAATTTGCTATACTAATTCACAGTTAGTTCATTTTATTTGCCGGAGTCGTCTAGTGGCAATGACAGGAGACTGTAAATCTCCCGCTTTTTAGCTTCGTAGGTTCGAGTCCTACCTCCGGTACCATTTCTGCCGCTTTAGCTCAGCTGGTCAGAGCAACTGTTTTGTAAACAGTAGGTCTACGGTTCGAATCCGTAAAGCGGCTCCATACGTATATAGCGAAGACTTTCTTAAGGAGGAGGTCTTTTTTGTTTTTGCAGTTACGTAGTAGCTGTAAATTGGTAGGAGCTTATTCCACTCTTTGTATTAGCTATTGTAAGAACAATGTTGGAAGCGTGGTAATTGTGTGTATGTGTAGTGAGTATAGTGATATATCAGGCTTACGCAGCGAGAAACCCTGCCCTGAGAACGTAAATAAGGCAACATAACTGCTGCCTTATTGATTGTACCTAGCCATTTTATAGTTAAACACGGCTACATCGTAATGCGGCGTGGCGCGCTGCGCTGGATGCGGTTGCCGGGCATTGGAGCTCGTGCTGGTGGATGAACAGCAACGGACTGTCGACTATATGCGGCATTTGGCTGTGGCTGCGGAGGTGCTTGGGTATACGCTGGCGCTGCTGGAGCGGGCAATGCAGCTGGTGGATGGTAATACGCCGTTGAAGGTTGGTGCTCTACCTGCTGAGACGGCACAGTAATGCGTTGCTGGGGTTGCTGGTGAGGTTCTGGTTGTGCTCGGTGCTGCTGCTGCGGTGATTGCGCAGAGGTAGGCTGAGGCTGCAACTTGGCACGAATACGCTTCGCTTTCTTGTGGTCGCCAGCGCGTTCGTAGCCTTCAGCCAGGAGCTGATATGTTTGGGTGCCAGGCTCTAGCTTGGCAGCTCGCTCAAGTGATTCCAACATTTTCTTACTATGGCCGAGCTTTTCCTGCACCTTGGCATAGGCAATATGCCGCGCAGCGAGCTTGTCCTCCATTGCCAGTGCTTGTTCAAAGGCGAGAGCAGCTTTGTCGTAGCGCTTGGTTTCGTAATAGATGAGGCCAACGTTGTGCAGGCTCGACGCACTTGGCTCCAGACTCTGAGCGATCTCAAAGCACTCAATCGCATCATCGAAGGCCTTCTGCTTGGCGTATAAAATACCGAGCCGGTTATAGGCGGTTGCATTCCGCTCGTCCACCCGCAAAATCGTGAGCAGTGCCTTCTCGGCGCGGAGATAGCGGCGATCGCGCAGTGATTCCTGAGCTACCTCCCACAGGCGATCAAGCTTACCTGAGAGGCGCATTGGTAATTGTGAGGTGGTCTCGGCAACTGATTGCTGCTGCCATAAGGCAAAGGCACCAGCGCAGGCTACCAATAATAATCCATACATAGTTATAGTATACCACATGCCAGCAGCTGAATCCGCACGCTGGCATTAGCAGTAATGCGCTCGTGTGCACGTGCGATACGCTCTGCCTGGGCAAGCAACTGCTGTGATGGCTGCGTCCGGAGTGAATGCCATGCAATGTGTAGCAGGCACTCAAGCAAGAGCAATGCGCGAGCCCGATCGTGGCTATAGCGCTGCCCAATTACGATACGTTGGCGCGTAGTACCAGTGATGTACTGGCGCGCGTCGGTCATTGCCTGGGCAATGGTGCGGAATTCCTCTTCATTAGCAGCCAAACGTGCGATCGTTGCAGGTTGCTGCCGAGCAATAAACTGTAGCTGAGCACGACGCGTCGGGTCAATAATGCTAAGTTGATCAAGCTGAGTGGCCGTTTGGTCTGGCTGAGGTGGGATAATACGGACGGTCTGGACGCGCGAACGAATTGTCGCGAGCAAACGCTGGGGTTGATGACTGGTGAGAATGAGATGAAGCGCTTGAGGTGGCTCCTCGAGTAGCTTAAGGAAGGCATTTTGGGCGGCAGGTGTCATCCGGTCGGCGTCGTCGATAATGACAAATTGCCGAGCTGTTGCCTTGCCTTGAGTGAGCGTATGAAGTGAGCGAATGTCATCAACGCGAATTGTCCCGCGCTGCTGGTCGTTGTGGCCCTGGCTAGTATGAGGCCGGAGGACAAGTGTGGGGCGGCTCGCAACCTGCTGTGCTGCGGTCATAAGCCCAAGTCCAGGCGCACCAACAAGAAGCAATGACTGTGGTGGCTGCTGCGCTAGCTGGGCAAGACGCTGCTCGGTGCGGGGGTTATAAACGAGCGATGGCATCGGCTCCCTCAGGAAAGAGTGCCATAAAGGCTGCTGGCGGCGGTGCAACAAACGTCTGACGTAGGCCCGCACGAGTCGTGATTTCGAGCTGGTAGGCGTGCAGAAGGAGACGCTCCCCTGCCGATCCATAGACGCGATCACCAACAATCGGTGTGCCAATATAGGCCAGATGGACACGCAGCTGATGTGTTCGGCCAGTGCGGGGGCGCAGAGCGAGTAAGCTCATACTGGACTGCGTGGCGAGTACTTTATAGATTGTTTGGGCAGATTTGCCGCGTGGATCGGCTCGAAAGGTGCTTGGCGCGGCCGGGTTACGCCCCAGCGGGACATCGATCTTGGCTTGCTGCTGACGGGGTTGCCCTGCCACAATCGCTAGATATGTCTTCTTAGCGTGGCGCTCGGCAAATTGCTTCTTAAGCCGCTGGAAGGCCTCAGGCGTACGTGCACCAATCATTACTCCACTGGTGTCGCGGTCGAGCCGATGGACAATCCCTGGCCGATTTGTCTCCAGTCCAACCGAAGTATAGCGCCGGAAGAAGTCTGCTACCGTAAACTCATCATTGAGCGCACCTTTGCTGTGTGTGAGGATACCAGCTGGCTTATTGATAACAATCACATCATCATCGATATAGAGGATCGGGAGGGTTTTGTCGCTATAGTCGACCGCGTCAGGTAGGTTGATGGCGATGCTGTCGGTCTCTGCTACCAGTTGGCGTGGCTGACAGACGACTCTATCATTGACAGCGACGTGGCCAGCTTTGATGTGTTTTTGCCAAGTGGAGCGACTGGTCTCGGGGTGGCGCGTTGCAAGCAGGCTATCAAGACGCTGGGTGGTGCGCCGCTGCTGAAAAAGATAGACATCCTTGCCCTTGAATGGTAAACCGTAGGTTGCGATGTCACTAAGTGGGTTGGGGAGAATTTTCCCTGTTGCATCACTTTTTGCGGTGTAGATCTGCTGCATGATGTAGGATGCATGATCCTCCGCTGTGTCGTCGATGAGCAAAAAGTACTGCCGGCGGTTGAAGCGAAAACGCACCAGCTGGTTGATAGGTTGTGGATGGCTACTGGCGATTTGGTCGATGTGACGCGGGACATTATCGTCAGTTGCTTGACGAAACTGGCGTAAGATAGCAAGGAGGTCGCTTGATGTGATTTTCATACAATGACTCCATCTCGCACTATACTCATGATGTACTCCGCAGGCCAACCGCCTTTTGTACGCGGAGGAGCGTGATGCTAGCGACCTCATTCATTGCTCGCTCAGAGCGCTCGAGAGTAGCAAGCAGTGTCTCATCGGAAATATCCGCGAGCCGTGTTTGAAAATCAGTGAGGAAGGTAGCCACCGCCTCAGCTACTGCACGCTTGAGTGGACCATATTGGGTCTGCCCTACCCACTCAGCATTCACCTCGGCTTGCGGGCGATTGGTTAAGATTGCAAGCAGT
>CALIXX010000019.1 GCA_938046115.1 uncultured Candidatus Saccharibacteria bacterium
GAGGCATACTGCTGGAGGTCGGCGATGCGCTGGCGGATCTGCTCCATATTGCCCGCCTTATCTGCCGAGAGAACTGCCCGCCGCCGCTCAGTCATCCCCACATTATTGAGCCGCAAGAAGGTTGCAGACAGCACGAGCAGCACCATAAGCAGTAACACCAGGTGCCACATCTTGATGCGCCGGAGTCGCTTCATCGACCGCTTGACTTGCTGTTTGTTTGCCATGCTATGTACCCTATGTATGCCCACTTATGCTTTGGCTCTAGTATAGCATAACCTCAATATTGAACCCAGTAGCGCGAGGTGGAGCGATCACGCTCCTTAGCTACCTCTGGTGGTTTTGTGCCAGAGGCGGTACAATGGAAGGTATGAATATCTACTTCTCTGGAATCGGCGGCGTGGGCCTGGGGCCATTGGCTGAGTTGGCGCACGATGCAGGGCACCATGTGCTTGGCTCGGATAGCCACATTGGGCTTGAAACACAAGAGCTCGAGCAGCGTGGCATTTCCGTCTCACAAGACCAAACAGGCGAATACCTGGCCTATCGCCACGAGCAAACCCCCATCGATTGGTTTATCTATACAGCAGCTTTGCCACCCGATCACCCCGAGCTCGTCTTAGCGCACCGACTTGGCATCTACACTGCTAAGCGCGATGAGCTCCTCACTTATCTCATCAACGAAAAAGACCTCCAGCTCATCGCCATCGCTGGCACCCACGGCAAGACAACAACAACTGGCCTGATGGTGTGGGCACTGCGCCAGCTGGGCGAGCCAGTAAGTTACTCGGTGGGCACCACGCTGAGCTTCGGCCCCAGTGGGCATTATGTGCCAGGTAGTCGCTACTTTGTGTATGAGTGTGATGAGTTTGACCGCAACTTTTTGCAATTCCACCCTCATCTCACGTTGCTGACCTCTGTTGACTACGACCACCCGGACACCTACCCTACCAAGCAAGACTATACCGATGCCTTTAGCCGCTTTCTCGAGCAAAGCGAATATACCATCATGTGGCAGCGCGATGCCGATGCAGGCGTTGTGCCACCACGGCGGCGGGCGCGTGTCTTGGAAGATGAGGATGTGCAGCAATTTGCACTCGCAGGGGCCCACAACCGAGCAAACGCAACACTAGTGGCAACGGCATGTAAACAGCTCAGGCTTGGCTCACCCGAGCATATTCGAGCGGCCATCAATACCTTCCCGGGAGTGCAGCGACGCTTTGAGCGGCTTGGGCCTGGGCTGTATAGTGATTATGGCCACCACCCGGTAGAAATCGCCGCAACGCTGCAAATGGCACGAGAATTGTCCGACCACGTTGTGCTGGTATATCAACCACATCAAAACGTCCGTCAACATGAGATCCGTCAGCAATACACTGACTGTATGGAGCGCGCCGAGCAAATCTATTGGCTGCCAACCTACCTTAGCCGCGAAGACCCAGCTCTATCCATCCTCACCCCGCAGCAACTGACTGAGCAACTAACAAACCGTAACAGCGTTCACTATGCCGAGCTCGATGATGCCTTGTGGCACGCCATCCAAACTGCCCGCGCTGAGGGCAAGCTTGTGCTCTGCATGGGAGCAGGTACGATTGATAGCTGGGTACGGCAGCAGCTCGCACAACAGGGGTAGACACTAACTCAAGCGTCCCACATCCGTTGCAAATGGTGCTTGCAAGCTTCTACGCCGCTCGTTATTACCTGCGGGTAGTGGCTTGGTGGACTGCAGTATTCTCAAGCAATATACAGTCTACCGGTCATCCCCACTGCCCCGCAGCTGACCGCGCTGCTGGCGGCTGGTGAGCTTGGCGTTGTTGCGCTGAGCGACTTCCTCAAGACTCGAGCCAAGCAGATGCGCCACCGCCGTCACATACCACAAGATATCGCCCAGCTCTTTGATAATCGCTTGCTTGTCTACTTCTGTTATCTCACCCTTCTGGTCGCGTAGGA
>CALIXX010000020.1 GCA_938046115.1 uncultured Candidatus Saccharibacteria bacterium
TACAGCAGCACCGCCACCGCAATGATTACGCCAACCACCATCAATCCCACCAGTCCAGCAAGCGCCCACAGCGGGCTCCCTGGCTGCCACTGGCAATCGAGCCAGCCGATTATTTTGTCGCTACAGGCAAAGAATGTCAGCATAATACTCCCCCATCGCGAGAATATGTCATCTGCGTTGTCATAAGCAACCTCCTTGCTGCATAGTGGTTCTCTTCTTTATAGTATACACCTACCCCCGAGCAGCATCAAACTGCTCAGGCGTGAGGAGGATCTCACCCGTCGACTGTTGGTAGAGCGGGATGTAGCGGCCACTCTGGGGGATGATCTGCCTCACGTGCTCGATTGCATCGGCGACTTCTTCCTCCGTCCAGTCTGTGCTCCGATCGCGAATCACAATACTCTTGACCCCTATTGTCGCCATACTCGCGAAGCTCTGGTACTGCTGAGTATGCTCGCGCGACAAGTACACCTGACCAGGCTCTGGCTGGGCCACAATGAGATTGACGAGGCCGTAGGGGTCATTGCGAGGTAGTGGTATATCGCTCCCAGGCTGCACCGTGTGGCGAGCGGCAAAGAAGCTCACCGTCAGCGGAAAAACTGGGTCGAGCCCCTGCCGGTGAGTAACCTCGCTGCAGCGCAGGCCAAGCACCAGTGCCTCAGCCACGTGGGCCGGTTGCATGGCGTGGATCATATCGCCCTGCTCGATCAACGGCTGGTCGGTCTCGTACTGCTGGCGGTTGCACCGATCAGCCTGCTGCCACTGCTCAGGCGAGCTCGACTGCGCCATCGTCTCAAAGAGGCGCTGCCGCACTACATCATGCTGAGCCTGAGGCAAGAGCTCGGGCAGCAAAGCAGCACCACGCGCCATCACTACCCCAACCTTGTCTGGCGCGCAGTAGCTCGCGAGCTCCTCGTGGCTCATCTGAGCAATTGGCGCATGTGCCATTGGATCAACCGCATCGTCGTAGTGAGCACGGCTCCGCACCGGCAAAGCAATCGGCAACGTCGCAAGCGGCGTCGGCCACCGGAGGTCGGCGCGCTGCAGATCATGCGTATTCAGCAGCTCCACAGCCCGCTGGCTTGCACGATACCACAGCGCATCAATTAATCGGCCTTTATCTGGCGTTACTTCGCAGGATGATGGAGGAGGTGATACTTCGTATGTCATTGTGTTTCAATGTGCTTTATTCATATTACTGAGTG
>CALIXX010000021.1 GCA_938046115.1 uncultured Candidatus Saccharibacteria bacterium
TTGCTGAGTAGGGTGTTCAAATGTAGACATTGTGTAGGAACCTTTCAATTATTTAGATTCATAGTATACAACAAGATAGAATTATGCAATAGAGGTGAGAGGTTTTGCAACTATAATTTGTGATGGGCAGCATTACTTTTATAAAGCAAAACCCTCGGCAACACACTTGCTACCGAGGGTTCGAGTAAGCATGAGATGGCGGAGAGAGTGGGATTCGAACCCACGGTAGGGGGTGCCTACGCCGGTTTTCAAGACCGGTACCTTCAACCACTCGGTCATCTCTCCAGTCTCGCTTATTATAGCATGAGATAAGGCGGGGTAAAAGATGGGGTGACCAACTTTTGCGTAAGCTCTGGATATTATCCTTATCTCCCTTGTTCTGCAGAGCCGAAACATTGCTCCTTCTCTCCAATGTTGATTTATAGATGGGCCAACACCACAACGGCTTATCCAAACGGCTGATGAGCCACCACCACAGCAATAACTCGCCGGGCGCCAGCAGTGCGGAGGCAACGCGCGGCATAGCGAATCGTTGCTCCTGTTGTAGAAATATCATCGATAAGGCAATAGGTGGCCTCTGGCGAAAGAGTATATGAGCACGCGAATGCTTGGCTGGCTTGCTGCTGGCGCTGGGTACGGCTACTCCCCAGCTGCACGCTGTGCTGAGCGCGTGTGAGGACTGGCTGGCAGGGCAGGCCACGCAGCTGGGCAAAGGCTTGGGCTAGTAACCGGCAGTGGTCATACCCGCGCTGGCGCTGATGGGCTGGAATGGTCGGGATGGGCACGATGATGGTACCCACTGGTAGCGGCGGCGTGACGGCGTCGAGCAAGTCTGCGAGGGTGTGCTGAGCCGCTTTGGCACGCTCAAACTTATAGCGGTCGATCAATCGCTCCAGCGCACCCTCACGCTGCAGGGCACACCAGGCAGCCGCATAGGGCAGCGAGCAGGTTTGGCACTGGCCAGACAGGGTAGGTTGGCCACATTCGAGGCAACGGTAGAGCGGGTTGCGGATGATGTCGTTTTTACAATTATCACAGAGCAGTGTCCCAACGATGTTGCAACCACAACAGGTATGCGGGGCAAGGAGGTTGGCAAGGTAGGTCGGTATTGTGATTTTTACACTCATGAGGCCTCTCCGGTTGATTATACGCCATCGATTAGCTATAATAAATCCAGACTGTTGTCGAAATGGTAATTTGTGCATTAGCAAAAGAAAGTATGTGGAGGAAACTATGGCCCGGAGTCAAGATGATGATCTTTTGATCGGTGATGAACTTGCGGCAGCGTTTTTGGAGGGTGATGACTCACTCGCACCAGCTGCGCCAACTCACCAGCCGATGAATCACGCCCAAGCAAACCCAATGCCTGCCCAGAGCCAGCAGAGCCAAAATTCGCCGTGGGGCGAAGAGCCTGCCCAGAGTGAGGAAGACTACACTGGCCAACTGGCAGTCGATGTGTATGAGACCGAGACACAGCTCGTGGTAAAGGCCCGCACCGCTGGGGTGAACCGCGAGGAATTGGATGTGAAGATCAACGATGGGCTGTTGACGATCGTTGGTACCCTGAGTAGTGGTGACGACACCGTGGCCACCAAATGGCACAACCAAGAGTGCTACTGGGGTGAGTTTAGCCGTACGCTGGAGCTGCCTGTAACGGTGCGTGAGGACGAGACGACCGCCGTGCTGAAGGATGGTGTGCTGACCATTACCTTTGAGAAGGTTAAGCAAGAGCAGGCCAAGAAGATCCCGATCCTCTAGGGAAGGGGAAACGAGCTTTGAGGACGATAACCCCGCTGGTGCGGGGTTGTTTTGTGCTGTGGGAAGTGGGTAATGCGAGCCTTGAGGCCTCTTATGGTATCTAGTTATATGTTCTCTATCTCATTTAGCAGAGCGTGAATATTGGCAGCAGAAGGTTGTCATTTAGTATTAGCACTGAGAGACTGGTGTTCTAGAGAAAGCTTTTGCAATAACTGTAGGAGAAATGGTAGTGAGGAGAAGAGTTGAGAGCTGTTGAGATTACCGATCTTAATCAGGAGGTTGTAGCTCATACAAGAGGTTGCGAAAGTAGTGAGGTGTAATGATTTTGTAAAACGGCTCTATTAGAGTATATAGTTGAAGAAGCTAAAGAATACTAGAAGCTTCCCAAAACACCTCCTGAATGGTGCGATGGCTTATTATGAGGTTTCTAGAGTGTAAAGTATAATGAGCGCAGTGTGATGATGATTCTCCAGCCAGAGTGAAATGGAATAGCATGGCTAGTGCTACGCAAAAACAGTCAGTATCAGACGCCATTAGCAATAGACAGACTTTCTTGCGTAAGTGTCGTCGAATATATCCTCAACAAAAGATACCACCCTGCGAGAGAGTGGTATAAGAGAGCCAATGAAGAAAGGTGGTTGTGTTATTGCCCTTGGTTGGCACCGATATTGACGACGACGAAGTTGACGAGCGCATAGGCGATGATCGCGACGACAAGGCCAACGATGGCGTACATGATGGTGTTCTTGGCACCAGTAACGGCGTTTGAGTCACCATTTGAGACGGTGTAACGCACACCACCGATCACAATCATGATAACGGCGACCGCACCAACGATAAAGAGAATCACATTGACGATTGTCTGGAAAATACCAGTACCATCAGTACAACCTTCTTTTTCGCTACCGAAGAGACAACTTACTTGGTCACTCCCTTTCGCAGAGGTAACACCTTTCTTGAGGCCAAGGCCGTTGTCGGATGCAGCTGCTCCAACATGTGGAGCCACGAGCCCAGCAACACCTGCAGCCAGCATTGGCACAGCGAGGAGTGTAAGCATAGCTTTTTTGATATTGATTTTCATTGTCATATCCTTTCTATTGGCATTAGTACCATCTTGTACTACCTGTACTATCTATATATACCAAAAAATTGCCAAAATGTTAAGAGTTAACGGAGAAAATCACCGAAAAAGAGCCTATTTTATTGCAGAATGCAAGCGATGTGGATAGAAAGCGGACGATAGTAATGGTTAAACGTAATTATATTGGGCGGTTGGGGTGGATTGGCTGCCGCTACTCACGAGGTTATCAACGACGAAATTGACCATGGCATAGGCGAGAATAGCCACAACAAGGCCGACAATAGCGTAGAGAATGGTATTTTTGGCACCCTGGATGCCGTTAGAATCGCCATTGGATGTCGTGTAGCGAATACCACCGATGACGATCATGATGACGGAAATGGCGCCGAGGGCAAAGAGCATGATGTCGATGATGCTTTTGATAGCTGAGCCGATGGTTATTTGGTTGCTGTCTCCACCAGCACCCTTGATGCCTTCCTTAACCTTTTCCTTTGCCGTAGTGCTTGCCGCAAAGGTGTTGATGGGTGATGGTGCTGCAGCGCTGATCGATGGAGCAATGGCACCAGCTACAACAGTGGAGCAGATGCTTGCGCTGAGAAGTATTTTTGTAAAGGTATTCATGATGGTTGTATCTCCCTTATGTTATCGATATTCTATCAGTAATCCAACTTACTATACCATAGGCAAGTATAGCAATGACAAGACCTGCTACTGCATAGAGGATAGTGTTGCGAGCGGCCTTAACTTTCTGTGGGTCGCCATCAGCTAATGTAAAGCGAAAGCCCGCATAGACAATCATAAGGGCAGAGACGCCACCAAGAACAACGAGGGCAATGTTGATGCCACGTGTGACGATGACCATTGGGGTGAGCGCACCACCTTGTGCACTTGAAGTTACCGCATGGCAGCCATCGTTACCATCGCCGTCGGTAGCTAGATCGCAGGCATTATCAGTCTTGAGTTCTCCTGTGACGTCAACGCGGGCAAAGGCGGAGGGTGAATAGGTAAGACCGAGCAACAGGGCTGTACCAATAAGACAGAGTGTGCGCTGTAGAGATAGCTTCATCAAAAGACTCCATTTAGAACAGTATTGGTAATGACAAAAGCGAGAAGAACAACAGCAAGACCAACAATGGCACCAAGCAGGGTGTTCTTGGCGCGACTTACTTGGCTTGGGTCGTCTTGTGATACGGTATACATAAAACCCGCTACAATAATGACGATAACTGCAACCACCCCGGCCCAAATATAAGCAGTGTTAAGGACATTTTGAAGAATGCTTGAGTTATCCGCGGAGCTTTGGTATTTGATATCTTGTGCACTAACACCTTTGAGGGCTGAGAATATAGGCCACATTTAGATAACCCCCGCTACCATGTCAACAATTGCTGCTGCAGAGATCGCAATGACAAGACCAATCAATGCATCGCGGATCGTGTTCTTTGCCTTGGCCATTGCATCAGGGCTGCCCGAGCTCACCATATACATATAGCCGCCTTTGATAATAAACCCAACAGCAACATAGGCAACGATAACCATTGCAGCCTGGAGGATATTGAGGGCAATTGTGAGGATCATCGTCTGGATGTCGGTCGTTTGGATCGAACTGCAATCGTTCGAGTCTTGGAGACCGCGGTACCAAGCAGGCATACCAAGGAAGTTGGGTGGTGAACAGGGTGCAGCAGCGTGTGCTGGAGTAGCAGACGCAAAGGAGAGTATGGTGGCAACAGCAAGCCCAAACCCAGCAAGACGGCGAATCATCGGATAATTCCTCCTGGCACAAGGAAGTTGAGTGCAATACCCATCACTGCATATGCCAAAATACCAATGACAACATTAGTGATAACCGTCTTGGCTTGGGCTGTTTTGTTGGCATCACCGCTAGCAGTTGAGTAGAGAATACCAGCGTAAATAAGCGCGCCAACTGCTGCGATGCCAACACCGACGTTCATGATTCTGAGAACGCCAATGAGTAGGCTAGAGATGTTGTCATCTCCCTTATCTTTTAGGTTAGCCTCTTGGGAACAACTTACGCCTGTGAAGTCAATAATCCCGCAGCCACTGCCTGCCGCCATCACCTGCACTGGCGCAGCAATACTACCGGCAAAGATCGCCAGCATTGCACCGAAGCCCAAGATCAATCGCTTATATTTCATGATACTATTCCTACGCTGTAGTGTATACGATATGAGCGGTGTTGTAAAGACTGGGGTGGGGTGCGAACAGAGTAGGAGCGAAGGACTGAATGGTGGCGTTGGTGTCGTGGTGCATAATTTGGGTTACAAGGTCGATATTTTCTGGGTTAGTTCGCTTTTGCTTGGGTTGCTTTGTGAAAGATGAGATAAATAGTGATAGTTTTTAGCTCTGCACAGGGGTAGGATTATTCGCCAATAGCAGCCTGTATAACGCTAGAAGAGGGTGCGCAATAGATACGGTTTGACATGCAGGCAGCAAAAACTTGACCACTGTGCGATATTATGCTAATGTCGAACAAGACATGAACAGAGCGTGGCGAGTGGTTGCGTGGGCGAGGGGTTGTCTGCGGCAATATACGGGGTGGCTGGCACTACTAGTGACGGCGCTGTTCGGGCTCGCGCTCGCTACTCCTGTGCCAGTGTATGCTGCCGAGACGGCGCAGCGCCAGGGTGAGAACCTCATCTTTCGTCATAATACCTTCAAGCCACACCGGGCCAGCGACAAAGATCTAACCGCTCGTGGCTTACCTGCTGGTGTGCACTTCTATGAGTATGAGCCGACGACTAACCGGCGCCAGACCATCATCTTCCCGGCTGGTAGTGACCCACTACGTGCCAAGGAGGCAACGTATGTGGAATATATCTTTGTTGAGCCAGATACGTATAACAAGATGGATGATGCCATCGCTATCTCCGTCTCGGGGCAGCAGGAGGCCACGCCACAAAATAATGGTGGCCAGAACAACCAAAATAATCAAAATAACGGTGGTCAAGCCGGGCAAAACGCTGGTAATAATCAGAACAACGCCAACGGCCAAAATGGCGGGAATAACGGCCAAGCGGCAAATAATAACAACAACCAACCCCAAGACAAACCCGCCGAGCAAGCAGATAAAGATGATGGTGCCACGACCAGCTGTAGTGGCACAGCGCTGGGTAGCATTGGCTGGATTGTCTGCCCGGTGAGTAACTTCATGGCGTGGATTACCGACCAACTCTACCAGCAGGTGGCGCAGTATTTGGCGGTGCAGCCACTCCAATCTGGTAGTGACGGCACACTCTTTCGCTTTTGGGCGATCATGCGCGACTTGGCCAACATCGCCTTTATCATCGTCTCGCTCATCGTCATTTATTCGCAAGTTACCAGTGTTGGTATTAGCAATTATGGCATCAAGAAGATGTTTCCGCGCCTCGTCGTGTCGATCATCGTCGTCAATATGTCGTTTTGGCTGTGTGCGGCAGCGATTGATATTTCGAACATATTGGGATTTCAGCTGCAGCAGCTGTTTGTCAATATTGCCTCGACGGTCAATGGGGCGGATTATAACACGCTTAACAAAATCACCTGGCCCAATGTGATGAGCGCTCTACTGACGGGCAGCGCTAGCGCGGTGGGTGCGGTGGTGGGGGTGAGTGCACTGGTGGGCGCGACCGATGGAGCGCTGGCGATGGCTATTCCGCTGCTGGTGGGCGTCCTGCTGGCGGTCATCATCGCTGCAGTGATTATTGCGGCGCGTCAGGCGCTCATCACTATTCTTGTTATTGTCTCGCCCTTTGCCTTCTTATTACATGTATTGCCCAGTACAGAGAAGTATTTTGATAAGTGGAAGGATCTCTTTATGACGATGATGCTGATGTTTCCGCTGATGTCGATATTGTTTGGTGGGTCGCGCCTGGCGGGAGTGGCTATCCTGACGAATGGCAAGGATGCGAATAACCTCAATCTCATCATCCTTGGCTTGGCAGTGCAGGTGGTGCCACTGGTGCTAACGCCCTTTGTGGTGCGGATGAGCGGCTCGCTGCTGGGGCGGCTGGGCGCGATTATGAATGATCCGCGGCGTGGCATCGTTGACCGAACGCGGACTTGGGCGCAGCAGCGGGCAGACCTGCGCAAGTCGCGCGTGCTGGCTGGTGATGCGCAGCGCAACTGGCTAGGCAATGCAGCGCGGCGCCGGGCCCTCAAGAAGCGCGCCATTCAGCAGCGAACCGATGCTTATACGAAGCGCTTTGAAACAATGGCCGACTTATCGGCGGTGGGGCGGAGCAACGATGAATATAACCGCTACACCGACTTGCGTGGCAAGGAGGGAGCAGCGCGACGCGACCGAGCCTGGAATGCGCGCCTCTTGCAGGATGATGAGCTGAAGCAGCGGGCACTCAACACCCAGCTCACCTCTGATGAAGCCAAAAATGCCGCCCATAAGCTGGATACGCTCTATGATGAGCTGAAGCTTGGCGGTGAGGTGCCAGCTGGCTTGAGCCATGGTCTGGGGCGGCGCGCTTATGCAGCGGCCGAAGTGGGTGCGCTAACGGAGATCCGCAGTGCGATGGCGCAGCGCGAAGTGCGGGCGAAGATCGACCGTGAACTCCTCGCCGATGGGGCAGTGGCCAATGCTGATGGTGTGGTGCTGCGCGATGGCGATGGTATTGCTCTGCGCCGCCGGATGGTCGATGGCCAGACGCTGCAAGACTACGCCACAGGGGTAGGGCATAAGAACTTGATGGTGGCAGGCCAGACGGCGCGGCTGCGCAAGGAGTTTGGCGAGCATGTTGCGGCCGAAGACCAGCTGATGCGCCACTTCAAGCTCAACAGCAGCCAATGGCAAGCTATGGCTGCCACTGGCGATACCGCCATCACCCTCACCGATGCCAGTGGCAACCAGCACACCTTCCGGGCAGATAATGAGTACGTCAAGGAGGCGGCCATCGAGCACCAATTCCGCGCCGGCTCGGCTGGCCAAAAGCGTGAGATTATCCGCGAGACTGGCCGCGAGATCGAATACGTGGCAGACGACGGCACGGTGCAGGTGCGTCAGGGGTACAACTACGATGCCCGCGCGACTGTCTCGGCTGAGGCGGTGGCCTCTGGGGTGGCGGGTGCGGTGCCATTTGTGAATGACGTGACATATGATGCGATCTTGCGCGGCGAATACAACGGCGCAGCTGCTGAGAAGATGCACTCGCTGCGTCAGGTCTTTGAGGGGCGGCTCAAGGCAGAGAACTTCGCGGGGGCAAATGATGGCGCGCTAGAGCTAATCTATAGCATCCCCGACTTGCCCGACTACCAGCAGATCAAGGACTCGTATCTTCGCACTCTTTCGCCTGAGAAGCGAGCTGCCATCGAGCCGACCTTTGACCAAGCTTATGCTGAGCGTCACCAAGCCCTTCGCCACGATGCTTACCGCATTCTCAACACTCCAGAGCTCCGCCGCAATACCAACGCCGCCAACCGAGCTGTGTATGAGCGATATGCGGAGCGGCCACAGGGGTAGAATAATAAATAAGCAGAGGAATACTAGCGCGCGGCGTTTGCTTCTGCCACTGCTTTTTTGTACGATCTTCGAGACAGTTGGCCTGCTAGTGGTGCTGCCGCAACAACTCCCCCAAAGCCAGCTGCTATTACTTTTGCTGCGTTGCTTTGCTGGGTTGCAAGCCTCTCTTCGCGCGATGGCTGTGCGCCCAGACCAGCTACGTCTGAGGGGTCAACGACGGCAGTGTCATCGGTTGTTTCGATGAAGACTTTTGGAGGAGTAAGGTGGTCGATGTCACCCGGATATTCGCAAATTACCAAGCAGCCCATATATGAGGCAGCGAGTGATGCAGCCCCGCCCAGCATCAATGCCATGCCACCCATTTCGCAGACAACATCAAGTCGTGACAATTGGTGGCTTCTCTGCTCGAAATGCTCG
This sequence comes from uncultured Candidatus Saccharibacteria bacterium, assembly GCA_938046115.1. GTDB lineage: Bacteria > Patescibacteriota > Saccharimonadia > Saccharimonadales > Saccharimonadaceae > Saccharimonas. The sequence continues at coordinate 8,724 of CALIXX010000021.1, forward strand.
GCACGAGCCCCATGGATCGCCCTTTGGGTTGCCTCATCCATAGCTGCTTCGTCTGGGCTAGAGCCACTGGTCGATAGCTCGGCTGGCGTCTGTGGGTAGGACTCAGTCATTGCTGGAGTAGGGAAGACCGCTGTTGGGTTGCTTTTGCTATAGGTAGAGTCAAGATGTGATGCTATAAAGGACGGCAGCTCAGTTGCAAGACTGGTTGATGACTTTGGCAGTATGGCGGGTGGTTGGCTTCTCATGACCGAGGTCGATTCCTTGTGTTTGTCAGAAATTATTGTAAATGATAGTTTAATCATACAAACTAATGACATAGTTTGTCAAGCTAATATAATCTACAGCCTCTAACCATTACTCTCATAATTTTCGTCTGGGTGAGGTGTGGTGGGCTCAATACAGAAAATCCTCCACACCCAAAACCCACCGACCAAGCGGTGGGTTATAAAGCAAGAAACAGGGGTAGTAGGCTGCTACTTGCGGGTAAAGATCTCGCGCAGGCTGAGTTTGCGGCTGTACTCGAGCGCACCAAAGCGGAAGAGACGCACGCCCATCATGATGGCGATGACGGCACAGACGGTCAAGATGCTAATGCTGATGGCGGCGTCTGTCGCACTGAGGTTACCAATCGCATTGCGCAGCATGAGTGGGATGGGTGAGGTGAGCGGGAAGTAGGTGATGATCTTGCTTGGCAGCGCGTCTGGCGTGGAGACGAGCATAGCGGCGGCATAGAGCGGCGCAAAGAGCAGGATCATGATGGTGGCAAAGAAGCTGCCCGCTTCCTTAGCGGTTGGCACAGCAGCGCCGATTGCCACCAACATACCGGTAAAGAAGAGGAAGCTTGCGCTAAAGGCAAGGAAGCCAATGCCGATTCGCACCGGATCAACCGCAATGTGCGAGAGGTCGACATCGGGCAGCTGCAGCTGATCTTTGAAGAAGAGATAGGCAACAAGCACCGGCAAGATAACGAGCAACCCCTGAATAAACGCCAGGACGATGAGCGAAATAATCTTGCCAATGATGAGTGTGCGAGCGTGCACTGTGGTGAGGATCATCTCGATGACACGGTTTTCCTTCTCCTCCGTTGTGCTGGTGAGCATTTGGTTGCCAAAGAAGCTAATGAGGAAGTAGAACAGCACCAAGAAGAGCCCAGGCAGGATCATCTCGTTGATGGCGTTGTATTCTTTGCCATTTTTGTAGACGGTGTTTTTGGTATTGACCTTGTCTTGGATGACCATGCGCACTGCTGGGCTGACTTCTGATTGGACAGAGTTCGAGAGCAGGCTGGTGGCAATGCTGCCATAGCGGCCGTTGTCGAAGAGCCCAACGTCTTTGCCATAGACTTCCACTCGTTCTTTGGCGATGTCTTTGGGGTAGTAGATGTAGGCGTCTAACTTGCCCTCTTGGACCCGCTTGATGGTGGCGTCTTTGTCCGTGGCAGCGACGGGCTGGGCTTTGGTGGCGGCAAGCAGCTCTGGCTTGACGAGCTTCGACTCATCCGTCACGGCAAAGCTAAAGGCTTGCTTCTCGAGATTCTTGGCAGCATCGGCCGAGGCTTTATTGGAGAGGAAGATGACGCCAAAGAGCACGGCAAACACCAGCGGGAAGCTGATTGCAGCAAGCCAAAACGACTTCTTCTTGAGCGAGCGGGTAATCTCGAAGCGGATGACGGTAGATAGGTTATGCATGTTAGTTGTCCTCCTTGCTGGGCTGGCTATAGACCTGGATGAAGATATCGTCGAGCGACTTGCCGCCAAACTGCGTGCGCACCTCGTCTATTGTGCCATAGGCATGAGCCACGCCATCTTTGAGCAGCAAGATGCGGTCGCACAAGCGCTCAACTTCGTCCATTTGGTGGGTGATCATTACTACTGTGGCACCCTTGGCTTGGTGCTCCTCAATAATCTCCATGAGTAAGCGCCGGTTGACGGGGTCGAAGCCCTTGGTAGGCTCGTCGAGAATGATGAGTTCTGGGTCGTTGATAATGGTGATGCCGAGCTGGACCTTTTGCTGCTGGCCACCACTGAGTTTATCCAAGCGGGTCTTGGCTTTGTCCGCTAGGCCAACCCGCTCAAGGAAGGCGAGCGACTTGCTGCGTGCCTCGCTGCGGCTCAGGCCTTTGAGCTGGCCAAAGTAGATCATCGTGTCGATGACGCTCTCCTTCTTGTAGAGGCCGCGCTCTTCGGGCAGGTAGCCAAGCTTGACGTCGCCCGAGACAGAGTATGGCGTGCCATCGATGAGCAGCTCGCCACCAGTTGGTTGATAGATGCCGAGGAGTGAGCGGATCGTGGTGGTCTTACCCGAGCCGTTGCTCCCCAAAAAGCCAAACGTCTCGCCGCGTTTTACCTCAAAACTGAGGTCGTCGATGACGCTGGTCTTGCCAAATTTCATCGAAAAATGGCTGACGGTGATGATAGAATCTGTTGCTTCCATAACAATATCATATCATATCGAGGTGCGATGTAAAGAGCAGCGATATAATATCCAAAAAACATAGCTTGCCAGCCATGCTACAATACTCCTATGAAACTGAAACGACTGATAATGCCGCTGCCGTATCGGCGTTTGGTGATTGCATTTGTGGCGGGGTTTTGTGTGATGGTGTTTGAGCTGGTGGCAGCACGAGTGATGTCGCCAGTGGTAGGTGCGTCGACTTATGTGTGGGCGAGCATCATTGGTGTCATTATTGCAGCAATGAGCCTAGGTTATTGGCTGGGCGGTGTGCTGGCCGATGCACGCTCGCGCGATGGCGATGTGGCCTGGCTGCTGCTTGGGGCGGCACTGCTGATGCTGACAATGCTGTGCCAATACCACGATATACTGCGGTGGGTGGCCCAGTTGCCGATCGATATCCGCCTGCAAGCTACGGTGGCGGCAAGCCTGCTCTTTGCGCCGACTAGCCTGGTGCTGGGAGCGGTGAGCCCCTATCTGGTGGAGCGGCAGACAGAGACACTGGCGCGAACAGGGCGGTCGGTGGCGTCGCTGAGTGCGGTGAATTCGATTGGTGGGATCGTCGGCACCTTTGCAGCGGGGTTTTTCTTGTTTGGCTGGCTGGGGATTCACGACGTGCTGGTGGTGCTCATTAGTCTGCTTGTGCTAGTTAGCTGGCTGGTAGTGCCAGGCCAGCGCTGGCAGTGGCGCATGGTGGTGAGTGTGCTGTGTGTTGGCTTGGCGCTGGGCTATCGTATGGCGCCAGTGGTGCGAGCTCAGGCTGCGCAGACGATCGATACCGCCGCGGCGCACTACACACTCCAGCAATGGCATCGGCAGGATGGTGCGATTATCCGTGGGATTGCCAGTGGCCCGGCCGGTGTACAGTCTGGTGTGGTGGTAGGGCAGCCGCAGCAGCTGCCATTTTGGTATACGCGCCAGATGATGCACGCGGTGGAGCGCGCGCCGCAGCGCCAGCGCATTTTGGTGCTGGGTGGTGGGACCTTCACGGTGCCGCGTCTCCTTGCCCAGCGCTATCCGCAGAGCCAGATTGATGTAGTAGAGATCGATCCAGGGCTCGTGCCGGTTGCCCGCCAGTATTTTTATTATCGCGATCCAGTCAATGTGCGGCCGATCTTCCAAGATGCGCGCGTCTTCCTTGAGCGCAGCACCGAGCAGTACGATATCATCCTTGTTGATGTGTATAACGACGGCGATGTACCCGCCTCACTGGCAACACACGAGTATGCTACCGCACTCAAGCGGCATCTTCGCCCGCACGCCCGTGTGGTGGTTAATATGATTGCCAGTCGCCAGCCGGCCTGCCAGCCACTGTTTGCTGCTCAGGATGCGCCGTATGCTACTCTATTGGGGCAGGGGAGTTTCCGCTATGAGCGGGCAGATGGCTGGGATTATACGAATGTCGTGGCGACGTACGGTGGCGATACCGCTCATCAGCCAGCTCCCTTCGCTAGCCAGCCGCCCTACCATGATGATTATGCTCCTCTCGAGCGATTGCGGCAGGAGTGCCGAGAGGTGTCTGAGAGTAAGAGATAGCTAGCTCTCCGATAACAATGGGAAGAGCCGTACATAATGCTTTGTTGTTATATATAAATATAATGAAGCTAGATATTCTCTGCGTTAGCTCCGCCTCCCCACCACTTCATCTGATGGAGTGTGAAAACTCGTTGTAATAACGAGTTTTCAGCCCAGCGCAAGAGGTC
>CALIXX010000022.1 GCA_938046115.1 uncultured Candidatus Saccharibacteria bacterium
GCAGTATGCCTCTGCCCATATGAATGCCGATACTGGCCCTATCTACCTGCAAGAGCAGTACAATCGCGACGCCAAGGCTGCACTCAACGCCTCGATCAGCACCGCCAACCGCGCTGGCCAAACCGCCAACGCCAAGGCCGACGCAGTGTGCAAGCCACGGTTCCATAGCTGGTCGATTGACTATGTACGCTGTGTCTACGAGGAGCTCGGCAAGCTCAGCAGCACCAATGCTGGCCTCCAGACTGCCAAAATGCCCGACACCAGCCTCTACCACTACAACTTCAGCGCACCGCTATGGTCGCCCGACTTTGCTGGCTGGACGATTCTCCTCACCGGCGTGGTTATCTCGGCCATTCTGGGGCGTATCGTGGGGATGATTATTTTGCGTATTATGCTGCGCATTCAGTACCGAGCAGCGAAATAAAAAGCCAAAAAATAAAAAACCACAACATAATTTACAACACGTACAACACGCATGATGGCCTTGAGCGGGCGTTCGCTAGACGCTCCATAAAATTTATGCTTGACCCCTGTTTATCGTACAAAAATAGTACCAACATCTATCATACACAATAACCATAAGCAGAAAGCAAAATCGCGCGTCTATGGTCGCCATCTCTGTAAAAAATCGCTGCCAAAGTGTTGACATCCATTTTGTGAGCATGTAGGCTAGGTTTTGTAAGATCAAATAGGAGGAGCACTATGGCTTACAAATATACTAGTTCGAATGGTACTACATACTACTTGCACACGCAAAAAGATGCGGTATTGCGCGGTGGCGTAAAGCGGACGATTTACTACTTTTGCAAATCACCAAACAACGGCAAGGGTGAGCCGTGTGACATGCCTGCGGGCTACTATGTGAAGGAGCACTCACGCAATAAGTTCCCCTTTGCTGCCAAGAAAGACGCGGCAAAGCCCACCAAAAAGGCTGCTAAAGCAACCAAATAACCCGGACACGTGTATATGAAAAAAGACCTTTCTGTAACAGAAGGGTCTTTTTTGTTGACTTAGTGTAAGAGAGGGCTGCAAAGCAAGTGGAGTATGAGATGGAGTGGGCTGCGAACCTATACCGCGCGACGATAAACCAAGTCTCGTACGGAGAAGTACGCTCTCGCACCACTCAGAGCGCTAGAGAGCGATGTTTGGCATGAATTGTGGTTTTCTCTCATTTTGTACCTCTCGCAGCGAGAGGAGGTGTGAGCAAGGCAAGGGCACTTGTAGAACTGGATGCTGGTGGCGCTGCGTACTGAGAGGTAAATAATTTTATACCGTTTGCGCATACTAAAAACACGCCACTATGGGCGTGCTATGACTAATCTTTGCAATGGTGGGGGCGGCTGGACTTGAACCAGCGACCAACAGGTTATGAGCCCGCTGCTCTGACCACTGAGCTACGCCCCCAGATCCACTTGCCACATTATACCGTATTGTTGGCGTATATGCTACTAGTAGTCGAGTTTGCTAAGGCTCCGGACGCCTTCACCAGCAGCAGCGGAGCGCGAGTCAATCTCATTGCGTCGTGGCCTGTTGCTGCGCTGAGCAACGGTTTGAGAAGGGTGAGAGGCTTTAGTAGTATCACGTACTTTTCGGCGATATGCAACGATTGCATAGAATTGCTCCGTCGCCTCAGTGCGGCACTTTTCATATTCTTGTGGTGACATGCCAAAGAGATGGTTGGCAATGGCGTGATCGAGCTCTCGCCAAGCATTGACAAGTTCGGGGGTGGAACGACGAGTGCGTTTGCGCTCAAGCGCATTAACAGAGCATTGTCGGGCAAGGAGATCATCAAATGTAGGCCTCTTTGGCTGCGTTTCAGAGGTAGAGCCACCTGTGGTATGAGTGTTGGGATGTATTGCGGGTATAGGCTCGGTTTGTTCATGATCGGCCGGATGAGAGATAACGCTATCATCACTAAATAGCTCACCCTGTACTGCCATCTGACCTACCATGTATGTGGCAACACTAACCACCGTTTCTGGTGACATTGAAGGCTCTAGACTGCGTTGCCGAGCAGCCTCTTGATAAGGTGTTTTGTGTGTCATCTTGCATTGGTTATAGCACAGAGGTCGACACCTGGCAAGTCTATGAGCGATTTTTAACCAAAATTGTGGTGCGCAGCGTGTTTTTTGCTGGCCCGCAGCTTTTGCAGCAACTGCGCGGTCTACGGTATAATAGAAACCTATGAAGTTTGTGTTCAGCGACACTACCAAGCGCCATATCGTCTACAAGATCAAGCATGATTATCTCCAGCTCAATACTATTGTGCTGGCGCTTGCGCTCGTGATTGCGACATACCTTGCCTGGCAGTCGGTGGCACGTCTCCAGCAGAACTATACGCAGCAGCGCGAGCTGGAGACGAAACGGCGGCAGCTTGTCCTCACCGAGCTTGAGACGCAAACGCTGCAATACCAAAAGAACTTCCGCGAGAGTGACGAGTACAAAGAGCTTGCTGCCCGCGAGAAGCTTGGCTTGGTGGCGCCTGGCGAGAAGGTGATTGTGCTACCTAAGAATAGCTCTGAGGCGCACGACCCACCAACCGATAAGCCTACCAACCCCGATACACAGAGTAGCAACTTCGAGCAGTGGGTGACCTTCCTCTTTGGTGGTGCAGCCGAGCAGGCTCAGCAAAAGGATAAATAACAAGCGGGGGAGCAGAAATCTTGATATTCAGGTGGTAAATCCTTGACAATTGGCATTCATCACTGGTAGAATAAGAACCGTAACGCGGGGTGGAGCAGCCCGGTTAGCTCGGTTGGCTCATAACCAACAGGTCGCAGGTTCAAATCCTGCCCCCGCAACCACTTCATATGTAGCTCCCGTTGAGATCATCTCAACGGGAGCTATTTTTTTGCCCGCTCGTCCCTCTTGCGAAACTTGCAGAGGGGTCGAGCTTTTTGCATTTAAGAGCCCTGATCCAACCAATTCACCAACAGTGATGCCCATATAAGAGGCAATGATTAGCAGCTCGTTAAAGCTAAAGCTGATTTTTCCATTTAGTCGTCGGTAGATACTTGCCTGGGGGATGCCCAGAATCTCCCCAAGTTTAGTTTGCGTAATTCTCTTGCGCCCCATCCAGGCCCTAATCTCTCCTGCCAGGACTTCGTCCCAAATTCAAACAGTGGAAAAGTATATAAAGTTAATC
>CALIXX010000023.1 GCA_938046115.1 uncultured Candidatus Saccharibacteria bacterium
AGGCTTGCTACTTTCTTGGCAAGCTTGGCGTCGACGAATGGGCCTTTTTTGAGTGAACGACTCATAAACTACCTCTTCCTCTTAGCTTCGTGACGACTGCGGACAATCATCTTATTGGTTGATTTGCGGCGGCGGGTCTTGAAGCCAATTGCTGGCTTACCCCATGGCGTCTTCGGGATGCGGCCAGGGCCCGTCTTGCCTTCACCACCACCCATTGGGTGATCGGCTGGGTTCATGGCCTTACCATGGACGCTTGGGCGCCACCCCATACGGCGACGGCGACCGGCCGAGCCAAGCTTAACATTCTGGTGCTGGACGTTGCCTACCACACCAATGCTGGCTTCGCACTCAAGGCGGAACTTGCGCACCTCACCACTGGGCATCCGCACCATGGCGTAGCCGTCTTCTTTAGCCATGAGCTGAGCTTTAGTACCAGCACTACGCACCATCTGAGCACCCTTACCGTGGTTGATCTCGATAGCGTAGATTTGGCTACCAACCGGGATGTTAGCCAGTGGCATGCGGTTGCTCGCCTCAATTGGCGCATCAGCACCAGTCTGAAGCACCTTACCCTTGGTCATTTGAGTATCAGCCAAGATGTAGTGGTAGAGACCATGCTGATCCTTCACGCGGGCAATGCGGGCACTGCGGTTTGGATCGTACTCAATCTCCTCCACCGTCAGCGTCAAGCCAGCAGCCAAGCGATGGTCAAGCAAGCGGTAGTGCCGCTTGACGCCACCACCGCGATGCCGGACGGTGATCTTACCCGTGTTATTGCGACCAGCCTTCTGCTTACCAGCCTTAACGAGGCTCTTGAGCGGCTTGCGCGTCGTTACATCGCTCAAATCCTGCGATGTCATGCCGCGGCGGGCGGGAGTGGTTGGGTTGTACTGCTTAATCGGCATTACTTATCCTCCTTCTGCTCTGTTTGCGGCTGTTGTTCTTCTGTCTCAAACACCTTAATCTCGCCTTCACTTAGGCGGACGTACGCCTTTTTGCTGTCGTGGCGATGTGTGATACCTGGGTAGCGGCGCTTGCCCCGGCTGTAGCGAATAGCTTTGCCGCTTTGCACAGCAGTGGTGACATTGGCTACTTTAGTGCCATCGTACTGTGCCTCAACGGCTGCAGCGATCTGCTGCTTGTTGGCCGACAGCGGCACATCAAAGATGTAGGTGTTTTGGCTCGTGATGAGCCGGTAGGATTTTTCGGTGGCGCGGGGAGTGACTAATACGAGTTGCATTTATTTGTCCTCCTGTGCGAGCCACGCCGTAATAACATCCAGCGCCTGAGGCGACAGAACGATATGGTCGGCATTAAGAATGTAATAGACATTGAGATACATCGCACTCACAGCCAGTACCTGCTGGAGGTTGGCCGTAGAGCGAATCAGCTCGGGCGACTTCTCGCCAGCGACGAGCAGCACTTTGCGCTCGAGCTTGAACTGGCGGAGGAACGCCGCAGCGTCTTTGGTCTTGCCAGTTACCTTGTCCTCAAAAGGCAAGACCTGGATCTTGCCAGCCTGGTGAGCCAGTGTGAGAGCTTGGCGAATGGCGACACGTTTGCTGGTCTTAGATAGCTTCTTGCGGTAGTTCTCGTTGCCGCGTGGGCCAAAGACCACACCACCGCCCCGCCAAATTGGGTTGCGGATACTGCCGAAGCGAGCTCGGCCAGTGCCCTTCTGCCGCCATGGCTTCTTGCCACCACCGCGGACTTCGCCCCGCTGCAAGGTGGTTGCACTTGCCTGGCGGGCGTTTGCCAAGAAAGCGTCGTAAGCGAGCTTGAGCAGCTCGTGGTTCGGCACATCGACGCCGAAGACGCTGGTTGGCAAGGTTGCTTTTGCTGGCTTGGTAGATTCAGCCATTACTTAGCACCTCCTAGGATAATTAAGCCCTTCTTGGGACCTGGGACAGCGCCTTTGACACCAATCAAGTTATCCTCAGCCGAGATAAACTCAACCGTCAGATTCTTGACAGTGACACGCTCGTGGCCCATCTGGCCCGCCATGCGCTTCCCTTTGAAAATCTTTTGTGGGTACATGCTACCGATCGAACCGACCTTACGCGTGTTACCCTTACCACCGTGGGTTTTGCGGTGGCGCTTGAAGTTGTGCCGCTTAATCGTACCAGCCCAACCTTTACCCTTGCTGATGCCCGTGACATCCACGACATCGCCGAGCGCAAACTCCGTAACGCTCCATGTGTCGCCCACCTTGACATCGCCAAGGTCGTCGACACGAAATTCCCGAATATGCTTCGGGGTGACACCGGCTGGCTTCACATGCCCAGCCACGGCCTTGCTCAGGTTCTTACCCGCACCATACGCCACCTGTACTGCGTTGTAGCCGTCTGTCTCGACGGACTTGACCTGAGTCGCAGCGACAGGCCCAGCCTGGATAAGCGTGACAGGAATCGTCGTGCCATCCTGGCTGATGATTTGGGTCATACCAATCTTGGTACCGAGAAGTGCTTTCATTGCCCTCTTGCTCCCATGTAAAATCCCCGGCGACTAGCAGTATCTTGGTACCAACACTGCGTGGCTACACACTTTGCTGGCCAAGACTTACCAATTCGTCCTGGGATGAGTTGCTATTACGTAATAAATTACAGCTACCATAGTACCATAGAATGGGGCGAGAAAGCAAGAGGGCAAGCGCTCTAGCCGTTTGGCTCGGAACGCTCGCCCATGTCCTTTCTCATCAATCACTACACTTCATCTTATAGAGAGACTGTACCGCTACCACCTCACTAGTTCAAGCTACCTATGATAACGTATGCGATACCTCTATTGGTTCAATGCTCTGTTAGCCGCTAATGCTCCATTGACACCATCTGTATGCTCTGTGGCAATTTCTACCCTGCGCCATGTGCCATCAGGTTGTGGGAAAGCAGCCTCTTTTGGGACTTCACCTGCACCAAAGTTGTCTTCTGACTTATGGAACTCAATACATTGAGTGACCACCAAGCCACTCTCCTTCACTGCGTTGACGCCATTACCATCAGATGTTGTGATAAAGTTGATGTCACTTTGTGGTACTTCATTAATTTGATCTGGACTGTGAGTCGCCGTGTAGAGTTTTACCTCATTCGCTGGGTTCTTTTTGACTGCGCCTGGCTGGCTACACGATGGGTCACCATTAACCGTTGCCAACGGTAGTGCATAAGTATCACCGCTGTTAGCATCCAGCTCTTCACCAACGAAACCTGGCGCAATCCATACTGGGCCATCAGCAACTTCACGAGCCCAACTGTCATAACTGGTAGGGTTAAAGCCTGCCGCTGCCGCACTGCTTGTGTTGTTCTCTGCTGGTCGTGCTTGCTCCTGCGCGCCGCAGCCAGACAATCCAGCTGCCAAAGCCAATGCTGCAATCGCGCCAACTGGCCGACGGAACCGTGACAGGCCTTTCACTTCTTGCGTTGGTATTGCTGCTGACTCGTAAGACATAGGCCGCTCCTTTGGTCACTACTATTTATATAGTAATATATTGTAGTATTCTCCCAGGCGAATTGCAAATGAGCGTCGTTTGCGCTGCGGAACTTTGCTGCTTGCTGCCACCTCTATATCGCTCACTATGCTACAATATAATGCGTTAATGCGTCACCCAATCCCCTCACCTACCTCTGTCGATGCTTGGCTTGCTGCGGCGGCTGCCCAGCTGCGGACGGCTGGTATTGCTAGCAGCCGGCTTGATAGCGAGCTGCTGCTAAGCCATGTACTGCAGCGGCCTCGACACTGGCTCCATGCCCACGGCGATAGCACACTCCTGCACGAGCAACACATGCAGGCAGAACAGCTCCTTACCCGCCGCCTTCGGCATGAGCCACTGGCCTACTTGGTGGGGCACAAGGAATTCTATGGGCGCGATTTTGTCGTTTCACCCGCTGTGCTCGTACCTCGGCCCGAGACAGAGCAAATGATCACCCTCTTACTGCAGCTCATTCAGCCCACGCAGAGCACCATTGCCGATGTTGGTACTGGCAGCGGCATTCTCGCCATCACAGCGCAGCTCGAGCTCCCACCGTGCAAAGTTGATGCATACGACGTAAGCCTTGAAGCTATCGCCATCGCTCGGCACAACAGCAAGCAGCATGGCGCTACCTCTGTTCATTTTATTCAGAGCGACCTCCTCGCGGCAGCGCAGCAGCGCTATGATGTCATTCTTGCCAATCTCCCCTACGTCGATCCCACCTGGCAGCGCGACGACCGCGAGACAGCGCACGAGCCAACCCTGGCACTCTTTGCCGAGGACGATGGGCTCGCCCTCATCTCTACCCTCCTCGCTCAGACGGAGCAATGGCTTACGCCCAGTGGCCTACTCATCCTCGAGGCCGACCCCTGCCAGCACTCACACATCATCGCTCGCGCCGCCGCACACCAGCTCACCCATGTGCGGAGCGAGGGGTATGCGCTGGCCTTCACAAAATAGCGATAGACTATCCTACCAACTGCAATGCACGCTGTGCCATTTGTTCTGCAATATGTATAGCCGTTAACCCCCAGCGCTCATGCCATGGCAGCATGCTACGCACCTTGTTGAGCGCTTGGTGAGCGTAATGTTCTGGCGACTGGACTGTCGCGTGCTGGAGTAGTGCACACACCTCGGCCAGTTCTTGGCCATCTACCTCTGTTGGCTGCGCCTCATCTACCAATACAACTATATCATCTGTATCGGCGGTATCGTGCTCATAGCAAAATACCTGTGGCTCGGCCAGTAATGTGTTGCTGTGGCTAGTCGTATCGAGACAATACAACCGCACCTTGCCAGTGTATATGCCATCTTCATCCACCTCATGCATAATAATATGCGGGTCGCGCACCCGGCCATCTTTATCCAAAGCAGCCCGGGCACTCAGGGTGAGACGCTGCCCACTATCAGTTTTGTGGCCAAAGTATACACTGCGCACCTCACCACCGTCGTAGCGCTGCCGGTCAGCCGCACCACGTCGGCGCGCACTTCTGTACTGGGTGGTAATAGTATCCTGGACGACTGCGGTGAGCTGCTCAGCCAATAAGCCCGGCTGCTCGTGCTGGCCTGGCGGTGCAAGCTCAGCGCCAGTATTGGTTGCGTGTGACGGGAGATGCAAAGCATCGCCCGCGCGGGGTGGTGTGTTGTATGTCATGTTGTTCCCTCTGTGTGTTAGATATACTTCCCTTTTAGCATACTATAGAAGGATAGCTTCGCGCAAATAACAGAGGTAAACAAATGAACGTCTTTATACTATATTCAGAACAGCTTTAGTATAGCTCTCTGTACTCTGCCGTTGCGAGTAATTCACGCAGCTTTAGAACCAAAAACCACCCATCAGCTGGGTGGTTTTGTAGTGTTATATATAATATATACACCGTAGCTATTTGATCGATGTGATCATAATGCGGCTGTATTGCTGGCGATGGCCACGCTCTTTGTGGACGCGCTTTTTGGCTTTGTAGCGAATGACGCGGATTTTGTCGCCCTTAACGAGCGCTTCTACGACCTCGGCCTTGACCTTGACGCCTGCAACGTGCGGCGTACCAACAGTGGTCGTCTCGCCATCGATGGTCAGGAGTGCATCGGCTTCGAGCGCTTTTGTGCCGTCCGGGAGGCGGTCCACCAGGAGGGTCTCTTTTTCGGCGACGAGATACTGCTTGCCGCCAAGCTGAATGACTGCTTTCATCTGATTCCTTATAATTATTAATACTTCCGACTGATTGTAGCAGAGACGGCGGTGGATGTCAAAGCTGGTATATCTCACTATCAAGCCCCGCTCATCTCACATTTCCTCCTTTTTGCTGTTCCCTTCCGCTAGCGCTTTATTAGGAGTCACCATTCACCAAATATCATCCTCATGCACTGGACTAAAAAGAGATTACTCCAGACTGTCTCTACGCGCCACCAGCCGCTGCACCACCGCTGGCAGCTCTGCCTCACTATGCCATACCTCCGTCCGCGTGGCGATGAGCTGGTCGCTCAGGTAGCTCTGCTGGCCCACGCTGTGGTGCTGCGCCAGAGCGATTGGCTTGCCCAGCGCTAGCGCCGCACCCACCTCCATGAGCATCCCTTCGCTGCGCCGCGGCGACGCTTGGACCACGAGTACCATATCGTACTGGGGCAACACGCTCAGCGCACGGCGGATGAACTCACCTGGCGTATGGTAGCTAGGCCATGCTGGGTCGAAAAGATTGCAATACACCGCACAGCCCACCCGCTCGAGCGCTGCCACCACCCCACGCATCCGTGCCCGCACCACTGCTTCGTCCTCACCGGTAAAGGCATAGGAGCAAAAAACGGTGGGCGGGGTGGCTGGTGGCGTGGAGTTCATATATATAGTATACGCTACTACGGCACAGGGTTATATCCTGTTATTTTTCGTATTATTTCTCACGATTTTTGCCTCTGTTGCGGGCCGGTTTTTCACAAATCTTATTTCACATCCTGTCATATCTATGCTACGCTGGGTAGTATGAGTATGAAGAGACTCGTGTATGGCATAGCTGGTACAATGATCGTCTTCGCAGGCGCGGGCGTCATCGTAGCAGCCCAGCCAAAGAGTGGTTCGTCAGCGCCTGCATACAATGCAACGAGTGCAACAACCGGTGGACATATGGCCAAGGCGTTGGCGCCGTCCGACCAGCCATCCGCCCAGACACTCGCCCAGCGCAACCAAGCTATCAAGATAATCATCGCCTCCAATGCTTCTCCCAAGGCTATCAAGCCAGCGTCAAAGCCCAGCGAGACACCAGCGCCAACGCCAGCAGCTGAGCAAAAGCCAGCCGCAACCAATGGCACTTCGTCTGGTTCGAATGCGCGCTCGAATAGCAATGCTCAAAAGAGCAACCCATCGAACAATAAGTCAAACTCCAACTCCAACACACCATCGCCGGAGTTTGTCGACCGCGTCTTTGCGACGGTCAACAAGGAGCGAGCAGCCCGTTCGCTCGGCGCTGTGCAGCGCATCGAGCAGATCGACACCAGCTCACGCGCTCAGTCGGCCTACAATGCGCAGATTAATAAGCTCAGCCACGATGGTGGCCTCGACCGCCTGAAGCAACTCTACACCTGCCGCACCAGTGGTGAGATTCTCGAGCTCGTGCCAATCTCATACAATGAGCAACAAGCCACGGATGTATGGATCAATTCCCCACCGCACAACAAGATCATGTTTACTGGCGACTACGACAAAGCTGGCATTGGCCTGACGCAAAAAGGCGATCAATACTACATTGCCATGCAGTTCTGCCGCTAGGAGAGGATAAGCAAGAATATCTGAGAGAAACACTGCTCAGAATAGAGAAAAACCAGCTATCATGGCTGGTTTTTACGTTTACTTTTCAGAAGAACATCGACTTTAGTTGAGTCTCAAAGTCCTCTTCGGTAATTTCACAGGTTTTATCATTCCTTTCTCTTAGAGCTAAGTGCTGACAATGTCCCAAGAGCGACCCAGCATCAAGATAAATCCTAGTTTGCAACCAGTTCTTAATTCTACCTGCCTAAAAGCGGTAGAAGGGCGGTTGAAGCTCAATCACTGCAGCTCATCATCAAGCGACTCCGCCCCATTCAGAACCTTCCAGAGCTCTCGCACTTCGGCGCCGCTCACCACTTGGTCACCTCGGCCGATCCGTTGGCTCTCACCAATCGTGCGAGTAGCAGGCTGGCCACTATGCGCCAGGCCGATCAGCGAGCGCACCACCCGCTGTCGATAACCTTCTGTAATAATGCGATAGCGCAGCTGCTTCGGGCCACTCACCAGGCTTACCTCGTGTGTTGTCGCAGCTATTGCATTGTCGCTTAGGCTCGGCTGTAGCGGCTCACGCCAAAATGTCGCCGTCTCGATATCCACCCGCAATCGCGAGCCATCGGCATATGGTGCTATGAGCCTGAGGATGGCACGGCTCTGGCCTGGAAACAGAGGCGAATCAGCCCCTTCTGCTAGCGTTGTCTCATCCACCTGGCTGCCGTGTACGTTCACCCGATCGGCAAATTTCGTCATCATATGCAAGGCAATCTGGCTTAGCTGCGCCACTGCCGCCACTTGGTCGGCTGCTGTCACTTGTTCGCGCGGGGTGCTTTGCAGGGTGGAGAATGCTTCTTGAGCTTGAGTTCGTGTCATTTGGCTGTCTTTCTGTCGCAGTACGCGGCGCATTATATTGGTAATAAAACAAAGGCTATTTTTTGGTGGTTGAATAATCCCGCATTCTCTTTCCTACCTCCTCTGAAATACTACAAGATGCCCTAGATTTAGCCTTTTAGAGCTGATTGGATTAACGGCCATCATACTCCATTCGCTAAAGGCAAATTGGTGCAGGAAAAAACGAAGCTTTCAGCTCAGCGCCTACGCTATTCAATCGTCTTCTCAAACACCGTTGTATTATAGATCGTTGCGCCCTTGTGGAGATAAAAGCGGTGGGCAGCTTGGCGCTTGGGGTTGGAGGTGAAGGTAAGTTTGGTCGCACCGTGCTGCCGGCCCCAGCTCAGCATCGCATCCCACAGCCGCGAGCCAACCCCCTTACCCTGCACTGATGGGTCAGTCACGAAATCATCGAGGTAGATCTTACACCCAGCGATCGGCCCCACCAGCAGCGCGAGCGTTGCCATGCCCACCACCCTGCCGTCAAGACGAGCCAGGAGTAGAACTTGATTCTCAGCAGCGATCACTACTTCTAGCGCCTGGCGCAAAACGTCCATCGCCGCTGCA
>CALIXX010000024.1 GCA_938046115.1 uncultured Candidatus Saccharibacteria bacterium
GCGTTGTTTTGCCGTGGTCGACGTGGGCAATAATTGCAATATTACGAATATACTGTGGATCTGTCATGACATAAAATAACGGCCCGAATTATATCAGACCTTCCTTACTGCTTATAGTATCATACTGGCGGCTGGTTTGCCTAGGGTAATGTACATAATCGCGGTGCATAGTGTAGAGCCTCGCCGCGTCGTACCTCATCACTGTGCGACCACTGTTATAGTCAGGCGATCAAGCAAATCATCCAACGTTTCTACCGTAGCAATTCGACGCCAGCCACGCGCCCCGACGACCATCCGTAGGTCATCAATCATACTGACGATGGAGGGTGCAGACTGCTCTCGATAATCAACCGTCTGCAAGCGCTCCAAAAGGCGCTGCCAGCCACCCTGGGCTCGAATCATCCGGATCATAAGCTCATACAAGTTGTAGACCTGAGCTGAATAATCCTCGCGGCCAGTTACGAGCAAATATTGCCGCTCGGTATAGTGTCCAGCCGTGCACTCTCTATCATACCCGTGGTTATAATACCCATACGTTCGCTGCAGTAGCGCAGCGGTATTGGCTTGGATCGCATGCGTGAGCTCAATGAAGACGGCCGCTCGCGGGTCGCCCGGCTCGAGATCGATCGATATATCAATCGTATACTCCATCACATCTGCTTCCCACTCCTCGCGCTGAGCAATAATGCCACGTGGTGCTGTCTCGCCTAAGCACTGCAATACGTCGATGTCCTGAGCATCATACCATGGCTCAGTATCAAGCTGGTGCAGCGCCTCGTGAAGAGCGAGCCGGTCGTGATAGGTGAGCGGATAGCCCTTCTCGGCAATGATTTGCCGCAGCGCACAGTCGATCATCGCATCATCATACTCCGCCACTGGCTGGCGCAGCTGGGCTACAAAGCGCTCGGCCTGCATGATGTAGAGCGTCGCATCAATCCCCATCACTCCAGCATCAGAATAGACGACTCCATAGGCCTGGTAGTCAATCGCCTGAAACAACCCCGCCTCAAACAGCTGTCGATGTATCGTCTGCATCACCAAATGCTCGTAGAGGTGTGCCACGAGATGATCGCCGCACGGCTTGAAGATATGAAACGACTCCATATCTGTATTATACCCTACTACTCCACATTTTGCTTGATTATGCTATACTAGCTACATGATAGCACAAAATGATACACAATGTTCGTCAAGTGATCGCCCCGCAGTACCCCCACGACCACTACGAGTGGCAGTTGTTGCCCCACCTTGGCTGGCCCTGCCCATCAAAGGCTATGGCGGCATCGAGCTCGTCATCGAAGGCTTGGTGCGTGCGCTGCAGCAGCGCGATGATGTCGAGGTAGAGCTCTTCGCTAATGGTGCACGGCGGATGCGCAACGGCACACCAACCCACTCATACTACAAGCGCGAGCTCTTCGATACCATCGACGACCCCTACTACGACGCACCACTCCAAGCTCTCCAGACTCATCTCAATTTTGCCCTTCACGCCATCGAAGCCGATGGCAATTTTGATATCATTCACGACCACAACCCATATATTGGACCAGCCTTTTTCTCACCAGTGAGCCGCATACCAGGGTTACCACCAGTGTTGCACACCTTCCATGGGCCACCATTTTCGACGCCGCAAACCATCGAGGCAGGGCAAATGGATAATCGCCCACAGCTCAAGTATATGAATCCTGGTCGCCTCTACATGACGTGTATCTCAGAGGCAATGGCGCGCAAAGCCCCACGCGAGATCCGTCCCCATTTGCTACCAGCCGTACACAACGCCATTGATTGCACTGCCTTCCCCTTCGTTTCGCGCAAGCAAAATTACTACATCACCCTCGCCCGCTTCACCCAAGATAAAGGCCAAGCTACCGCTGTGGCCTACGCTGCCCAGTACAAGAAGCGCCTCCGCATGGCGGGCACAGTCGCAGGGATCGGCAGCAACCGCAAGCTGCTCCTTGAGCTCTCCAACCCACTAACCAACTACCGACGCAACGAAGAATTCCGCTACTATAGCGACCACATCCTCCCGGCCGTCCTCAAGCATCGGCGCATCACCTATGCAGGCAACCTCAGTGGCAAGAAAAAACTCGACTTCGTGGCTAACGCCAAGGCGCTGCTCTTCCCTATCGAGTGGGATGAGCCCTTTGGCATGGCAGTCATCGAGGCGCTGGCCTGTGGCACACCCGTTGTAGCGATGAAGCGCGGCGCCATGCCCGAGATTATCACCCACGGCGTCAATGGCTTCCTTGCGAGCAACCAAGATGAGTTCTTTGCCTATGCCAACCGGGTAGACGAGATCGACCCAGCCGCCTGTCGGGCCAGCATTGAGCAAAAATTCTCTGCCAATATTATGGCGCAAAATTATGTGGAGCGGTATCAGGAGGTGATTGCTAAGACGAGGTGGTGAGTGGGCGCTAGCTGGATTACTGTGGTGGTATAGATAGGATAAAGCTAAACTATTTTTATTAACGAAAGCTTATACAACGCATCTGATATACGGAGATGTAGTCTCTCGATACACAGCAGATGCCTACACTTAGCACTACGCTGTAACGTAAGCCGCAGTCACCTCTCACGCCACATCACTTCTTCAAGCCCATATCCTTATAGCGGCAATATATAGCCGCCAATATAAGTGCCATTACTACAAAGAATATGACGATATGAACCGCAACGTCTGGTGTCTTACCAGAAATACTATCACCAAATGCAGTATTAATGGAGTGATAGATCAACAGCAGCGCTGCAAGTAAGCACACATTGTAGGCAATTTTATATCTGTATTCCATGAGCATTGTTACTTTCGTTGCATGCCGTAGATTTCATACGTATGCCCTTATTGTACATTATTGATAGGACCAATTTTAAAGGGTTTTTGCTACTAACTGGTAGATAATACACAGTAAGCTATCTAGCCATGTCAACTCAGCCTATTCACCCAGTTACATTTTGCAATAAAAAAGCACCTGGTAAAGGTGCATTTGTTCGCATTTTGTATGGTGCGGGTTAGGAGACTCTAACTCCTGGCCTCTTCCATGGCAAGGAAGCGCTC
>CALIXX010000025.1 GCA_938046115.1 uncultured Candidatus Saccharibacteria bacterium
CAAAGAGACCAGTCACTAGCATACTACACACCGCAAGCACCCACCCCTGTTTGCGCCGTTCGCGCAAGGGGAGGACTGCAAGGCCAGCAATGATTCCTTGAGTAATAACGCACAGCAATGCCACGACAAGATAAACTCGCCGTGCAGTCAGTGACGAAGATGCTTGTGGCGCAACCATCATCAGCAAAGTACCCACCTTTGATGTAAAAGCCTGATACAGTTGGATAAGCAAGGATACGCCGTACCCAGCATTAACAATCGCAACCAGCAGCATTATAATCCAGAGGTTATCACGGAACCACTGCTTCATGGCAGCGCTCATGCGGGGGAGGGGTTGGCAAAGTTTGGTGAGAGTAGTCGTCAATACATCAATCATAATGCTAGTATATCATCTTGGGATAAGTCGTCAATTTTGCTCCTGAGCGAGTAGAATATCTCCCCAGAATTACCGGCAAATATGATAAAATATCTCCATGAAAGCAGAGCGGCTGCAAACAATGACATTTAAAATCACCGGCGGGAGCACAGTATGCCTCAACAGCCGGATTGTTGTGCAGCAAGCGCTACGTGAGATTGCCTGGCGAGCGGGGCTCTCGGCGGTGCGCTCGGTGAGCCACGACTATGTACCGTATGGTATTGGTGTGGCGCTTCTCTTGCCCGAAGCGCATATCGCAGCGCGTACTTGGCCCGAGACTGGTCTGGCATACGTGACGATGACAACCTGCCAACCAGTTGAAAATGAGATGATCTCTAGCCTCGAACGCGTCCTAGGCGCTGCCTTTGTCGCCGAGCAGGTCGAGACGGGCGTGGTGAATTTATAGCCGCAGGGTAGAGCAGAGCACTCTCCCTAATGGGCTCATGTTCGTCGTCTTAGCAAATCTATTGAACAAATTGCGTACATACCTTGTCAAAACACATGTCCCATGCTATAATCAAAGCGCGTCATTATGGCATTTTTTACGACGTTTTTCACGATTATTCTGCAGTGGTATGTGTGGGTGCCAGTGGTGATCCTCCTCGGTTATTTGACGTGGCGCAACAATCGGCAAGTTGATGTGCTGCGCGAGGTCGAGAGCGAACTGCTTATTCTCGAGATCCCCCGTGCTAATGACAAGTCTGAGCTAGCAGCTGAGCAAATGTTTGCCAGCCTCCATGGTATCTTGCGTGATGCGCGCGAGCTCAAAATTAATGATGGCTACCAAGAACATCTCAGCTTTGAGATTGCGTCAGTCGGTGGACAGATTCAGTTTTATGTCTGGACGCCGCGTGCACTACGCAACTTCGTTGAGAGTCAGATTTATTCGCAGTATCCCACGGTGCAAATCCGCACCGCCACAGCCGACTATACGGCGCACGAGCAGCAGCACAATGTCGTCTATACAGCAGAGGTTGTGCTGGCAGAGAGTGAATTTTTGCCGATCAAGACTTTTCAGAGCTTTGAGGTTGATCCGCTAGCCGGTATTACAGGTACATTAGCTAAGTTGGAGGATACGGATGATGAGATTTGGATCCAAATTTTGGTGCGCCCCGTGGCAGATGACTGGCACAAAGCATCCGATGCGTGGGTGAGGCGCGTGCGTGGCGGTGGGCTCTTTGGCGACGCATTTCATCCCAAGGCGCGGTGGTTTAGCCAGTTCCTCATGGCGCTGTGGCAACCACCCGAAGGCAACATGACGACAGTAACGGAACTCTCCGATCGCGACAAAACCCGCATCGCCGAAGCCGAGAAAAAGGCCGCCAAGCTGGGTTACCAGGTCAAGATTCGCGTTGCATATCTTGGCGATAGCACCACTGATGCACGGCTGCGTATGCAGGCAATCATCGGCACCTTCAAGCAATACAACAGCACCAACCTCAACGGCTTCACCATGAGCCACGACAGCTTCCGCAAGGAAGATCTCAACCGCTACAAGCTGCGTCTCTTTGCTGATCGCGGCTTTTTGCTCAATATTGAGGAGATGGCGAGTGTCTTCCATCTGCCGCACACCAATGTCGAGACGCCCAACATCGTCTGGGCAAGCAACAAAACTGCCGAACCGCCAAATCGCCTACCCGTCCTCACTGGTCATGCATCTGACGACGAGAACATCTCGGCCTTTGGCCTGACTAACTTTCGTGGGATCAACCATCAGTTTGGTATGCTGCGGAGCGATCGCTCGCGCCACGTCTATATCATCGGCCAGACGGGGGCAGGAAAGAGTGGTCTGCTCGAGCTCTTTGCCTTGAGTGATATTTATCATAATCAAGGCTATGCTATTATTGACCCGCATGGCGATTTTGCCATCGAGAATATGAAGTTCATCCCCGAGGCACGGCTAGATGATGTCGTGTATTTTAACCCCGCAGACGTCGAGCACCCGATTGGCTTTAACCCACTGGAAGTTACCAACCCAGCGCAGAAATCGACGATCTCATCAGAGGTGATTGGTGTGCTCAAGCGGATGTTTGGTGACAGTTGGGGGCCGCGGCTGGAATATATTTTGCGCTATACTATTTTGGCACTACTCGATCGGCCCGAGCCTACCATGCTTGATATCACCCGCATGCTGACGGATAAAAAATTCCGCAAAGAGACGATCGGCTACTGTAACGATGTGGTGGTGCGGCAGTTCTGGAATGTGGAATTTGCCAGTTGGTCAGAGAAGTTCCAGACAGAGGCCATCGCACCAGTGCTCAACAAGGTGGGGGCTTTTACGGCGAACCCCATCATCCGCAATATCATTGGTCAGACGCACTCGTCGTTTAATATTCGCCAGATTATGGACGAGGGCAAGATCTTGGTGGTGAATTTGTCGAAGGGGTTGATTGGCGAGGATAATGCGGGGATTCTTGGTTCGTTCTTGGTCACGAAGATCCAGCTGGCGGCGATGAGCCGCAGCGATATCCTCGATATTCATGACCGGCGGCCATTTTATCTCTATGTCGATGAGTTCCAAAACTTCGCAACCGACAGCTTTGCTACCATTCTGAGTGAGGCACGCAAGTATGGACTCAACCTCACCGTAGCTAATCAATATATCTCGCAGATGGAGCCAACGGTGCGTGATGCAGTCTTTGGCAACGTCGGGACGATGATTAGCTTTCGCGTCTCGCCAGACGATAGTCCGATTCTTGCCAAGCAGTTTGAACCGCAGTTTGAGGAGAACGACCTCACCCAGATGCATAATCGTAACTTCATCATCAACATGGTGATCAATGGCGAGAAGGCACCAGCCTTTAGTGCGACTACGCTTAATTTGCCTGAGGCCAAGCGGAGCCATTTGTCGCGCATTATTGAGCATAGCCGCGAGCTGTATAGCCAGTCGCGCCAAACAGTAGAGGATACCATTAATGAGCGGATTCACCCGGGCAGTACAGGGGTGAGTGTGACGCTGGCGGGTCAAGCAGGTGCTTCAGTAGCATCATCGGCCACCGCCGCGGGCGAAGGCACCGCCAAGCGCCGTCGACGTCGCCGACGCAAGCCAGCTGGTGGCGAAGCACGCGATGAACAGGCGACTGCTGAGCCATCGAGCACTAAGCCAGATAAGCAGGCAAAAAAGCCCGCTGCTCCCAGCAAAGCTGCCAAATCAACCGCTCCTTCACCAAACAAAAAACCAGCCGCCACCACTCCTAAGCCAACCGCACCACAAGACCCATCGCTCCTCTCCATCCAGCATGCCAAGCCGCGTACCGCAATCCCAGCGCAGCTCTTGCACCACCAGTCGCATACTACGCAGGCCCAGTCAGATGGCCCGGTGCCGCTGGCTAAGCAGCCTGGCGGCGGTGCAGCTCCAAAGCAGGCGAATGATGAGCTTGATGACCCAACTTTCTTCGCTTTGCGCTAGATAGGTAATGTAAGTAATTTCTCCTAGGTAGCTATTGATCATTCTACCCTAGAGGGGTGTAGCGAGCCTTTTCCTCTAGACGGGCGAAGGTACAATATTTAGATATGAGAGAATCATCGGGTGGGCAGCGGAGCAGATCAGTACAAGCTAGGTCTCGAGTAGCAAGAGTAAAGCATGACAGAGGTAACCGTACAAAAAGCCTCACTTGTCCTGTGTATAACTCCGCTACCTCGCCTCACCAACCAATGTGGGTTATGCTATAATGGAGAGGATAAACGGAAATACGGGACATGACGGCAGTAATTTGTGTAACAAATCAAAAAGGTGGTGTTGGCAAAACGACAACAGCGATTAATGTTGCTTATTATTTGGCAAAGGCTGGCAAAAAAACCCTCGTCGTCGATTTCGACCCGCAGGGCAATGCCACGAGCGGCCTTGGCATTGATAAGCAGCTGCTCGATGCTACCATGACAGAGGTCGTCAAGAGCGAGAAGAAACTTGCCGATATCATCCAGCCGACCGAGCACAAAAATCTCTTCATTGCGCCCGCCCTGCCGCAGCTGGCCAATGCCGAGGTAGAACTGGCCAAGGCGCAGCACCGTTTTAGCCGTCTCAAAGGGGCGATCGATGAACTAACTGGCTACGACTATATCATTATCGACAGCCCACCAAGCCTCAGCCTTCTCACTGTCAATGGGCTGATTGCAGCACGCTATGTGCTCTTGCCAGTTCAGGCGGAGTTCTATGCACTGGAGGGGCTCGGGCAGCTGCTCGAGACAATGAAGCTGGTGCGCAAGAATATGAATCCAACACTTGATCTTATTGGGGTACTGCCCACTATGGTAGATGGTCGCACATCGCTCTCGAGCCAGGTCTTGGCTGAGATTGCGAAGCATTTTCCAGCGAAGGTGTTTGCGGAGTCTATCCCGCGCAATGTCCGCCTGGCTGAGGCGCCGAGCCATGGTGCGCCGATTGGGGCATATGATCGCTTTAGTCGGGGTGCACGGGCGTACAAGGCCGTGACGAAAGAAATAATCGAACGAACGGGGGTATAAATGGCAAAACGAGGTTTAGGGCGGGGGTTTGATTCGCTGATTCCAGCGGAGCTGCTGGACGAATCGTTCGACCCAACCGCCGACCAAGACGACCGGATTAGTGACCTGCGCCAGATCAAGCTTGCAGAAATTATACCCGACCCCACCCAGCCGCGTCGGGTGTTTGACGAAACACTGCTCGATGAGCTCGCTGAGTCTATCCGTGTTCATGGTGTGCTGCAGCCTATCGTTGTCACCCCTGATAACAAAGGCAAATATGTCATTGTGGCTGGTGAGCGACGCTACCGAGCTGCTACCAAGGCGGGGCTGGAGAAGATCCCGGCACTGGTGCGCACGCTGTCTGATCAGCACAAGCTCGAGCTCTCGCTTATCGAAAATATCCAACGCCAAAACCTCAACGCTATCGAAACCGCCACAGCATACCTCAAGCTGCGCGATCAATTCAACCTTACGCTTGAGCAAATCGGTCAGCGCGTTGGTGGCAAGTCACCTAGTGCAGTGAGTAATACACTACGCCTCTTGCGCTTGCCTGAGGTAGTGCGCCAAGCAGTAGTCGATGGCAAGCTGAGTGAAGGGCAAGTCCGGCCGCTGATTAGCCTAGATGAAGCGCAGATTGCAGATATTCTACCCAAGATTATTCAGGAAGAGTGGAGCGCGCGGCGAATCGAGCAGTACCTGGCCATTCTCAAGCGTACCGAAGCGAGTGACTCTGCCCAAAAGACCACCAAGGCACAGCGCCCAGCACCACCGCCACAGTATACGGCTGCCAGCCAGCGCTTTGAGCAGCAGCTGAGTGCACCAGTCCAGATCCGCGGCAACCGCCGTGGGGCAGGGCAGATCGTTATCCGCTTCACCAGCGACGACGACTTCGAGCGGATTATTGGTTTGCTTGAGCATACGCAGGACGAGGAGTAGCAGGGTAGAGAATATATAAATAAACCTTCTTTGCCATAAGAAGGTTTATTTATTGTGGTAAAGAGCTGGTGGCAAATGTAATAAAATTACTCTGTAATAGTGAATGTGTCTCTATAATACTAATAGCATGAACGAAAAAAATGCAAGACAATAGCTAAGTTCTGTATGCAAACGGATGGGAGTGTGGATGAGTGCAAACCTAACAAAAAATAAGAGAATACATACTTAAGGTAATTTAAGCTTATTCGCAAGAGTAAAAATTGCAAGAGAGTTTAGCAAATGGGGGCTGTATTTGTGCAGCCGATCTGCGTGCGGGGGTGTGGAGTGGCCTTCACGGTGAGAAATCATGCGGGCGATTTTGCTCTATGGAGGTAGCCGCAAGAGAGATATCAGATGTTATACCTGAAACCCCTGAACCTTCGTCAGTGGCCAGAGGCGCAGGCTAACGGGGCCAATCACATCATAGAGTGGCACGGTGCCAAGGCCATTGCGTGAGTCGAGCGAGTAGCTGCCTTGACGGTGATCGCCCGCTACAAAAATCGATCCTTCGGGCACCGTCACCTCTGTGTCGCCACTGGTGGGAGAGCCAGGACCATCCCAGCTGTCGTCTGGGTGGAAGCCCTGAGGATGTTCTTTGTTATAGACGGTCAGCGTCCCATCCTTGACGGTGACGCGCTCGCCCGCAAAGGCAATAACGCGCTTGACGAGGTTCATATCCTCGCTGCCTGGACTGTAGAGCGGGTTCTTGAAGACAATAATTTGCCCCCGCTTGGGTGTGTATGAGTTGTTTTGCAAATGTGCCATCGTGACGGGCAGGCGATTGACAATCAGCCGGTCGCCGGTGTAGAGCGTCTGCTCCATGCTTGGGCCAGTCACGCTAAAGCTACGAAATACAAAGGTGTTGATAAGGAGTGTGCCAACAATGACGCACACCACAAAAATTACAAAGCCACCGATATCCTTGAGCCTGGGGTGGCGGGTCAAAAAACTTGCTTCCATCATGAAGTATTATATCACTAAATGCGGGCGGAGGGGAGGAATTGAGAAAAGATATCTTTCGTCTAAAAATATCTACTGATACTCAATACGATCAACAAGCTGTGCATATATGTCTGCAGGAACTCGTCTAACTTTTAAGTCTTGGTCCGGATTGCCACGTGCCGCAAGACGTGCTGATTGGTCTAGCCACCGTTCTATATCATGTCCAGGCTGAGGTCGTCCGCGATTTAACAAGAGAGGATACTGCATTGCTACATATGCACGACAAAGCTCATAGACTGCTCGATCACCATAAGGGGTAGCGGCAATCTGATCCAACGGATATCCAATTTTTTCGCGTATATCGGACGACATGAATGAGAACACCTCATTGAATGCGACATGATCTTCTTTCCCTGTTTCTTCTCCAATGGTGTCAGCATAAAAAACAGCTATTGCCCGGCGAGGAAACTCTCGCACATCTGGGTTTTGCTCGTGTATCTCTTTCTGATCTTTGGCGAGGTCGTTGTTTGTTGGTTCTTGGTTAGTTGCCTCAAAGTTTCCGGGTGAAATTGTCATAAAAACACTCCTGTTTATAAAACATAGAACAATTATTTTAAAGCTAGCGCGATGCAAGATTGTTATGAACTCTGCAAGCGAAAGCTAATATATATATCAATATATGGAGGTGGAGTCAAGCAGACAGCTATAGAAATTTTATAAAGAGAGCAGCTACTCAGAATGAGTAGCTGCTCTCGAGCTATGCTGTTTGCTGCTATCGATCTACTACGATCTTAAAGTAGTCGTGATTAAATGCGCCCTCCTCATCTTCTTCTACAATGGCAACTAAGGTTTCAAGTGTTTTAATTTCTGTTTCTGACAGGTGCTTGTTTTGCTTAGATAAGTTAGAGGCAACGCAGAGACAAATGTATTCTAACGAAATAGCCCACTCGCCGACCCTGGCGTATTCCCTTGCTTTTTTGGCTTGCGATTGAGACAAGTAAGGAGATTCGTCAATATAATTGTAAAGTGCTATCGTTTGTTTAACTTGTTCGCTCATGGATATAATTATAACATAAATCGTTAGTCTGTGTAGTGTATCGGTTACCTCCTCGGGTTATAAAGATAAGTGTAATTATTTTTTTAAGTAACATTCCAGCGGCTCTTATGGGGGCATGTTGCGATATAAAAATTATGAAAATATTGTTGAGGTTCGTGTTGTATCGTGATGTCCGTATGCAAAATAGTGCTGCATTGTGCAAATATGTGCTTATACTCCATACGACCACAGTCTCTCGCGGCATTTTTGGCTTGCAAAGTGCAAGTTTGGGCGCGGTTTCGTATTTATTTTTTGGGGCAGATCCAGTATAGTAGAGAGAGTTTATGGCGGGTCGCAATTCGATAGATGGTTTTCGGTCGCAAAGTAGCGGGACGGTGGATAGGCGCCCTCGCTCGCTTCGGCGTGCCGATGGCTCGATGCCGCGGATGGGCCGCTCGATGACGGGCACGGCTGGCTCTGGCCGCAGCCTGGCCACAGCAGAGCAGCCAAGGAATTATACACCGCGCCGCAGTGCGTCTATCAGCACCAACAACCCCAGCAGTAGCCTAACCGACTTCGACATCAATCCAAGCGACAATATATTTGCCGACCTCGAGCAGGGCAGTGGCAAGCGAGGCCGCAAAGGCCGCAAGAAGCCGCAATCGACGCGGCGCAAATGGATCAAACGCATCATCATCGCTCTCGTCATCATTGGTGTGGGCTTCGGCGCCATGTTGCTGTGGCGGGCCTTTATGGCGAGCTCGCATATCTTTAAGGGTGATATCTTTGGCTTGATCCAGCAGAAGGAGCTCAAGGCAGATAGCAATGGCCGGAGTAATATTCTCTTGCTTGGTACATCGGAGGACGACCCAGGCCACGAGGGCTCGTACCTGACTGACTCTATCATGATCTTGAGTATTAGCCAGAGCAAGAAGGATGCCTATATGATTAGCATCCCGCGCGACCTCTACGTCAAATATCACCGGTCGTGTAACTCAGGCAATGCAGGTAAGATTAATGAGTACTTCAACTGCGTTAATAGCGACTGGTCGAGCACTGAGGCAGAGGATGAGCGCCAAGCTGCTTCGCGCAAGTTCTTTGGTAATATCGTGGGGCTGGATTTGCAGTACAGTGTGCATGTGAACTACACCGTATTGCGCGACCTGGTCTCGGCACTGGGTGGCATCAAAGTAACAATTGAGAGCCGTGATCCTCGTGGCCAGATGGATGGTAACTTCGACTGGAAGTGTCGGGGTGGAAACCCTCGCGCGAACCATGCCACGATGGTTAAGAATTGCCCGCCGAATGGCCATTTCATCGACTATCCCAATGGGCCAGTTGATCTCGATGCTGAGCATGCGCTCTACTTAGCGCAGGCGCGCGGTGCCTCAGGTATATCGTATGGCTTCGAGCAGTCTAACTTCGATCGTGAGAAGAACCAACAAAAGGTGCTCGTAGCTATCAAAGAAAAGGCGACAAGTGCTGGTACCCTGACGAACTTTGGTGCGGTGACGGGGATCATTGATGCACTGGGCAAGAACCTTCGTACCAACTTTGAGACAAGTGAGATCCGTACACTTATGTCGCTGGGGCAAAATATCAAGAGTGACGCTATCAAGAGTGTGAGCTTGCTCGGTACGCCTGTTGGCGACCTAGTGGTAGCACAGACAGTTAACGGTATTAGCTCGGTTATACCCGCAGCCGGCACATACGACTACAGCCAGATCCAAGCGTACATCAACAAGACACTCAATGCCACAGAGGTATCTAAAGAGTCGGCCCATGTCGTCGTCCTCAATGCATCAGGTGCATCAGGGGTAGCCAAGCGCGAGGCAGACAAGCTAGAGAAGCTTGGCATGGTCATTGACAGCATTGATAATGCTCCAAGCAGCGGCAGCGCAGGGAGTAACAAGATCTACCAAGTGGCTGGGAGAGCTAGCGCACCGCACACGAAGGCCAAGCTAGAGTCGATCTATCATGCTCAGGCTACTACCGGCACACCACCGGTAGCTACTGGCAGTCACACGCAGTTTGTCGTCGTGGTTGGCCAGTCCACGACGGGTACTTCGTCGGCAATTAGTGATTAATGAGTGTAGCTTAATAAGCCGATAAGCTTTTGTGTTCGGCGTATAGTTACAAGGCTGTGCAGAGTAAGTATTAGCTCTTAACCTTCGAATCAGAGTAGATCATTATAATAGCGCTTTCCTTTGTCGAGTAAGGTAGCGAGAAGAGGGTCATATTCTATCTGTTAAATTACAAAAACGGTGATTTGCCGATTGTATAGCATCACTGCTATTGCCAAAATATGGTAGTGTTTGCACGGTTTTACATTACCCAGCCTTAGCTTTACCTACGACGAGTTGTGCGGTTAAACTGCGAGACACGAAGTATCTCCATCAAGTATCTATCGCCCATGCCAAAACTGCTGCGTCTTCGTCCACTCAGGATCCTGGGTGGAGAGCTTTGCATCGCTGAGTTCGTCATAGCAGCGCATGATGCTGGTACGAAAGAGTGATTCCTGAACCTGGATTGATGAGTTCTTTATGATGCGATGTGGCAACCCGCGGCCAGCAAAGCACTGAGCGACTGCATCGAATAGCTTGCGATCGGTCACTTGCCGTACATTCAACACCTCTTTGTACGAACCTGATGGGAAGCGCAGCGGCATCTCGCTGCCAATATAGCCAGCCAATATAAAGGCAGTCACAGGTACAGTAATAACGAGGAGAGGTGCGAGGATGGCGGCAGCCACCCAGTGTTGCTTGGTGTTGCGAAAATGGAGTTTGCTTGTCATATATAATAAGTATAGAGCGTATAGTATGGTTGAGTCAAACAAAGCAAATACTGCCTGAATTTCATAATTCTTCTCTCAGTATTTGTTTCACCTTCCTTCTGATAAATTGCAACAAGAGCTAGCGCTCCTTGGGTATCAACTCTCTTACACTTATATAAAAAGGCACATTTATTACAATCAATTTCACGTTCTACCAGAGGAAATGCGAGAGAAGCGGCGTGCGATCTTATGGTGAGACTCTGCAAACTGAGGCGTAGCAAAGCAACCTACGAAACCATCACAGCTAGCAGAATTATCTCGCCCTAGGCTCTTATTTTTTCGCCCAAAATGGTATAATAAAAGGCAATGGATTTTTTGCATGGTACACATCGTCAGTCTCGGGTCAGTGAGGTCGTTTATGTGGCACTCAATCTTGGCCTCGCGACGCTGCTGTTTTTGATCGTCCTAGAGGTGCAGTCTCCTTGGCTGGCATTGGCACTGGTGATTGCCAGTAAGTGGCGCGCGCTCGCAGTGCGGCCACGCTTTTGGCTTGCCAATATTGTGGCGAATATGATTGACCTCACGGTGGGTATTAGTGTTGTGATGCTGATGTATGCTGCTAGTGGAGTGATCTGGCTGCAGGTTGTCTTGGCGGTGCTGCATGCGTTGTGGCTCGTAGTGCTCAAGCCACGATCAGATCGCCGCTCGGTGGCTATTCAGGCGGGCGTTGGCGTTTTTCTTGGGGCGACTGCTCTTGCTATGAGTTCCTATCGGTGGGATGCCGCCCTAGTGGTACTGCCGCTATGGGTGCTGGGGTACTGTGCTGCGCGGCATGTTCTGGG
The DNA here is from genome assembly GCA_938046115.1 of uncultured Candidatus Saccharibacteria bacterium. Classification (GTDB taxonomy): domain Bacteria; phylum Patescibacteriota; class Saccharimonadia; order Saccharimonadales; family Saccharimonadaceae; genus Saccharimonas. The sequence continues at coordinate 11,427 of CALIXX010000025.1, forward strand.
TAGCTATGAAGAACCACTCACACGTACCTACGCGCTGATTACCGCAACGATCTTTGCAGAGCTTGGCTGGGTGAGCTATCACTGGATGTTTGCCTATACTATCTCTGGCTTGGGAGCGATCAAGCTTGCACAGTTGCCGCTCTTTTTGGTGCTCTTTGGCTTTGTGTGTGAGCGTGCCTATAATAGCTACTATCAGCATGGTGTGGTGCGCGGGGCAGATATTGTCTTGCCATCGACACTGGCGGTTGGGCTTGTGCTGACGCTTTTGCTGTTGTTTAACAGCCTGAGCGCCACTGGCCTTGCGTAGCCGAGGCAAGTGAGAAAAAGGGT
>CALIXX010000026.1 GCA_938046115.1 uncultured Candidatus Saccharibacteria bacterium
CCTGGTGATGATGAAATACGGCATCGAGGACGTGCGGCATTTTGAGAGTGGTAAGTTGGATTTCTTGCGGCAGTTTTAGCCTCGTCTATTCGTTTTATAACCAAGGTTCACCATATGCATAATGATAATGAGCTTTTTACCATCGCCCAGGCGCTCCTCGAGCAGCGACACACACCACCAGTTCACACTGTGGCAGCAGCTTTGCGTTGCCAATCTGGCGAGGTGATCTCTGCAGTCAATATCGACCATTTTCTTGGCTTCGTCTGCGCCGAGACAGCTGCACTGGCAATTGCTATTAATCGAGGTATTTACGATTTCGATTCAGTCGTCGCTGTACGCAAAAATGATGACACGGGAAAGATCGAAATTGTCGACATGTGCGGCAAATGCCGCCAGATTTTTCACGATTATGCGCCAGGTATTACTGTCTTGACTACGAGTGGCCCGCAGGCAATAGAGCATATCCTCCCCCATGCTTATATTCACCAACGTGCAAAAGTTCAGCGAGCTATTAAGCGATAGTTAACTATACTTTATTTATGAACCATTCGACACAAACACTCTTACATAGCAGCACCTACGCAAATCTCGCGACTGTCTCTCCGGATGGCCAGCCGTGGAATACGCCAGTGTTTTTTGCGTATGCAGATGGCGCAGTATATTGGTGGTCACCAATAGCTGCTCAGCACTCACAAAATATCGAACATAACCACCGTGTATTTATGACAATTTACGACTCAACTGCCCCAGAAGGTCACGGCGTTGGCTTATACTGTCGCGGTGTCGCTCATCAAGTACTAGATAGCGAGCTCACTGAAGCAATTGCCATCTATAACAGTAAAGCTCAGCAATTTCAGCTTACTCCTACAGACTGCATGGGCGTAGCACCAACTCGTCTGTATACAATGCCCATCACCGAAGCTTGGACAAACAGTGAAGATTCGATCGATGGTTATTATATTGATACCCGCAAAAAAATTACATTCAAGAGATAGACCTTTCTCATAGAAAATACAAGGCATTTACCCTGTATTTTCTATGGAGTACGCTAATCTATCGATTAATCGTCAACGGCCAACTCAGCTCGACACTCTTCAGCTTTTTCAGGCTGTTGAGTGGTGTGAGATCCTTCACTTCGGTGTTTTTAAGAGAAACAAAGGTGAGATTTTTTGCATGTTGAATGCCCTCGAGGTTCTTTATTTTCTCCCACGACTCTGCGCCATCGCGGACGCTGAGGTCGAGCGTAGTTAGCTTTTCCAGATCTGAGGCAAGCATGGGCTGGGCATCGCCGCGCTTTGTATGGGTCGCCTGGGCGATGGCTTGGTTGAGCTTGTTGCGGAGGCGCCAATCGGGCACGCTCACCACCGCGTCCTGTGGCTTATCAGCAGCAGTCTTTTCTTGGTAGACTCGCACATAGTCGACCTGCATATCTTTCGCGACTTCGTAATCCTTAGGGCTAGCCTTCTTGTATGGCTCATTGAGGCCGCCGATCTGGTGATTCAAGCGAATAAAGAGTTTATTGGCTACCTTAGCAAAGGGCCAGTTTGCATCATCTGGTGTCACGCGATGTATCATGCGCCCATCATAGTAGAATTCGATCGTTCCATCCTTCTTGTTCAAGACGCCATAGGTATGGAAGGCAGTTTGTGTGTTGCCGACAATATTCCGATCGAGAACGCGCTGGTGCTGATGCGAACGCCCTTTATCACCCTGGCGTGGCTGCGTATGGACATTGGCCTGCAGCCAGCTTGGGTCGTAGCCACGCGACTCGAAGACATCGAGTTCACCACTGGCTGGCCAGTTGAATGTTGTGCTGGTGAGCCAAAATGACGCCCAGGTTGCTCGAGCGCCACTGTTCTTGTTACCCTCTGGCAGTTTGATAGACGCCTCATAGTAGGTGCCAGGGCCCCAGGCATGGGCGACACTTTTGTCCTTCCAGTCACTGAGGTAGTGCGAGTTGACCATCCCTGTCGAGAAGGCAGCATGGCCCGCCTGGCATGGTTTGGCATTTTTATCATACTGCGCGAGGAGATGGAGTTTACCATCGTACTGGCGCACCATGTCTGTCCGGAAGCGACCTTCCATACCCGACGCAAGGTCAAAGCAACCCGTCGGTACAGCCCATTTGGTTGTGTCGAGTTTATTACCGTCAAATTCATCACCCCACACTTTTTTATAATGCGCCTGTACATCACGCGGCAGATGATCGACTGCCGATACTGACTGCGCTATGGCGCAGTTTGTGCCCATTATAGCGCACGCCATGGTAAGCCCAAGCGCCAAGCCAGCTTTTGCTTGTTTTGTTGCTCGTGTTGCCAACATATCCCCTCCTTGTGTTCGTTAGCTGTTCTTATTTAATCACAGCTACTCTGCTTTGCCAAACACAAGACAATAACTTTATCCATATTTTTTACAAGCGAGATAGTCTATTTTTATTATGTATACCGATTTTCCAGGGGTTATTTTTTGCTCAATGCAATGTTATATAGTAAAATCATTATTTTCAAAAAAATATGTTGTGGTTTTTGCTACGATTATCGCTACCTCTGTTTGACAAATTACACACGAAGATTTACAATAGCGACACTATATGAAGGTCGTGAGAAAAAAATCATACCCGGAACTATTCGAACAAGTACTTTCAGGCGAAAAAACGTTTGATATGCGTATCGCCGATATTACGATTGAGCCAGGTGATATTCTCGAGCAGGTAGAGGTCACTCATGACGGTGCGCCGACCGGTCGGACTGTTCGTCATACTGTTGGTGCTGTGTTACGAACTAAGGAGATCGATTTCTGGCCACCAGAAGAGATTGACCGCTACGGATATCAAGTAATTTCACTTCGAAGTCAGCCTTCACATCGCCACAGATCTAACTCTAACTCATGAGATGTGTCTAGGGCTCTATGTTGTCACCCCGTACCATGCTTGTGTTGGACCAAAGCTCCTCAGATTGATCTAGCGGCTACTCATCGCCACGCTGCGGCCGTTCGAGCAACTGTGGCTCGCTTTGGCGTTCGCCACCAGCAATGCGCACGACGTCTTTGTCCATCTTGCCAAGCTCGCGATAGGTTGTGTTGTAGTGACCAACCGTTGTGGCGAGGCTCTTGCCCATTTTGCCTAGCAATTCATCAAACTTCTTGATATGCGTCGCAAGCTGGCCAACCCGCAGCTGAATATCCTTGGCTTGCTCTTCAATCTGGAGGCTACGCAGCCCCTGCAGCACCGTTTGCAAATAGGCCAAGAAGCTCGTTGGGCTGACGATAATCACCCGTCGATCGCGAAAGGCATACTCGATCAGATCGCGGCTCGAGCCACCCTGCCCAACATTGTTGATAAGCAGATCATAATACAGTGACTCACTGGGGATAAACATAAAGGCAAAGTCCATTGTGTCTTCATTTGGGCGAATATATTTACTCGTTTCGTCGATGCGCTGCTTAAGGTCAAGCTTAACGCGGCCGAGTAGCTGCTGGCGCTCGTCTTTATTTATGGCATTGATCATCCGGTTGTAGTTCTCGAGGCTAAATTTGCTATCGATCGGCAGCACGCGTCCCTTGTCAAGAAAGATCACCGCATCGACCACCTCACCGTCGGCAAAGCGATATTGCATCTGATACTGGGCCGGTGGCAACACATTCTCAAGTACACTCTGCAGATAATATTCACCAAAGACACCGCGCTGCTTGGGGTTTTGCAGAACGTTTTGCAGTGTCTTAAGCTCATCTGCGACATCGACGACGCGTCGATTAGTCTCATCCAGCTTCGTGAGGCGCTGCGTCACATCGGCTACTAGCTTGGCACTCTCGGAGAGCTGCTTCTGGACTGACGTTTGCATAGCAGCACCCGAGCGCTCGAGCTTATCCCCAACCGACTGCTGCATAGCGGCTATTGTGCGCGACAACTCCGTCACGTCGCTCTTGAGAAGCGCCACTGATTGCTGATCTTTCAGCTCATTAAGCTTCGCCAGCAGCAAACTCAGCACTGCACCGCAGCCAACGAGGACAACAATAAGAATAATTCCAAGCACTAGAGAAAGTTCCATATCTCTAGTATAGCATTTCCCCAGAAATAGCCACTCATGTTGTTTTAGTGAGCGAGGCGTGTCAGCTGATCTCGTGGATGTGTCTTTTTAGCGCACAAGGAACTATTGCTATTTTCGAGAATTTTGACACTTATACCACACAAAAGAAGTGTGCGTATGGTGCTTGTACAATCTAAGCCGCTCTCGCCATGTTGTTCGGGTGATATGTAAAACCAGTGTCGTAATTTAAAATTCAGACAAGAGAGCTACGTGAAAGAAGTAGAAATGAAGCATAGAAAACAGAGGTTGCTCATTTAAGCACAGTAAACAACGCTGAGCAAGATAATGTGAGACTCAGAGCTATCTACAGTGTCGCAAGATACATCAATACAATGATCGCCACCATCGCACCAAGTGTGACTGCTAGGTTGCGCAGACGCGAGATCCACGAAAACACGCCAATGCTCAGTGCCATCAAAATCGTAATAACCGGCACCACCACATACCATGACGATGCTGCCAACCACGTGAGCACTGGCCAGAGGCCCACTGCCGTCGCAAGCATAACAAGAGCAGGCCGATATACGCGGCGCTGCACCAAGAATATAAGCCCAACGATCACTGCCACAACCGTTGCGCTCAAGACCGTATAGAACGTGGGCGTACCACAGCTTGCTGGGTTAGCGCTGCCGAGGCCACACACTGCACCAAACACCCCGAGGTTGGCAACCAGCAGCAACACTGCACTCGTCACCACGCCAGTAATGGCCGCACCTATCATAATCTGCCCCATATCTGGCCACGATAAGTTCACAAAATGCTCGGTGTCTTCGGATGTATCGAGCACACCACCCTGAGCAAAGGGGTTGTCGATTGCTCGGCTGTGGTCAAGCCCATCGTCAAGCACCGTCTTGGTGATGGTCGCCGTCTTGGCAGTTTTTGCTTTTTTAGCTTGGCGCGCTGCTTCCGCCACCTCATCTGGGTCGGCGGTGCGTGCATATATCTGTTCGTCCATATTATCTAGCTCCAATTCCTTACTGGGAGCTATTATATTATGTTTTTGCCGATTTTGCTAGTCTGCGCCAGAATTTTTTGTGATGTGGCACGTACCATACAGCACCCAGCAGTGCAATGGCCACCCCACCAGCAACATCGAGCGGTGTATGTACCAGTGCTGCCACGCGGCCAAGACACACCAGTACTGTCATAACGAACAGCGCGAGGGAGAGCAACCGCCGGCGCGTCACATACCATACCGCTAGAGTAAGAAACATCGCAAAGAGTGCATGATCGGACGGAAAGCCGGGATTATTGAGATAGAGCGCACCCGGGTCGGTACCAAGCTTTTCAAATGGCCGGAGCGTCTCGGGCTGCCAGAACGCACCAATAACTTTCGCACACCAATAGGACGTCAGGCCTGCCATAAATACGCGTGTGTAACGTTGGTAGCGTTGGGCTTGAGGTGCACGAAAAAATAGTGCAAAAAGAGCTACAGCGACAATCGGGATCATAAGCCCATCAGCAACCAAGCGAACAATGGCATTCATACCCCTATTATACCACTGCTCGGGGGGTTTTGTGTGATGGATTTAATCCACATCTAAGATCACTTTTGTATCTGTCGAGCAGGCTGCTGATTTGCTTTCGGGACATCAAGCAACTTTCCAACCGCATTGATGATCTGCTGGATGACTGTTGGCTTGGTCGATTGTTCCATCTTCGGACGTGCTGGTGGAGCTTTGATAACGTTAGCTGGCGGCATGGTGATCGTATTAGCTGGGGGTCTTTGTACTTCAGGAGGCCGCTGTGCTTTTGGCTTGGTTTGCTCCTTCTTCCTGACATTGGCAATCACAACATTAATACGGTCGTCGTCGAGGACTTTTTTGTATGACACCTCTGCGCTGTCACCACCAGTGTATTCTCCACCAGCTTGCTGGGCAACTTGATTAGGATTGCAGGCTTCGGGATTTTTAATATTGCAGATGCGGGCAAGTGGGCATGCATTACAGGCCGCTTGGCCAATCCGCTCCTGCGCAATCCGCCGCGCATTTTCTTGCCAGGCTGCAATTTCCTCCGGCGAGCGCTTGGTTGGTGTTTTGGCAAGCTGCTCACTCATTCGAAAAACACCTCTGTTGCAATACATTTACTCGCAATACCGCGCGCAGTGAGTCCCTGCCACATCGCTCGCGTAAATGCAACTGAACCACACACTAGGTAGTGTGCCGCTGGGTTGATACACGTATCAAGATCAATTCGCCCCTGGTGTATCTTGGGTGGGACTGTTGCTTGGCGCGTCACGAAGTGGTGGAGCGACAGCTGCGGGTAACGCGCCTCATACACAGCAAGGTCGGCCGCAAAGACAATATCGTCGACGGTTCGATTGCTATACATGAGTTGAATATTCCGATGCGGATCACGCGCGCATTCGCTCTTGATAATACTCCACACCGGACTAATACCGACTCCTGCTGCGATCCCCACAAGTGGGCGATCTGTCAGTGGATTAAAGTACCCATACGCCGCCGAAAAAGTTAGTTGGTCGCCCACCTGCCGGCTACATAGGTAGTGGGAATACTCACCACCAATATCCTTCACGGTAATGCTCAGATGTGTTTCGCCGGGCCAACTCGATAGGCTATATGCCTTACCCTCGGGCGTGTGCGACTCTGGCTTGATAACGGTAATGTATTGTCCGGCGGTATAGCGAAATGGTGCGTCGCCTTTGGTATCAAACACCAGCGTTGCTACATCGTGCGTGTGCTGAATCACTTGCTGGATTGTCCCTGTATAGTACTGCATCAGTGCACCACGCATTCTGTTACATAGCGCTGCATAATGTGCTGAGCCTGGGCCATCTCCTCGTCGGTAAAGCTCGTTTCATCGCAAAAGCGGCTACTCACCAGCGTATCGCTTGCAATAAAATGCTGCAGGGCAAAGCGCTGTGCGCCGTGCACCATCTGCCCGACCGCATCGAAGTCTGCTGGCTCAAGCTGCCCCCGCACAATCGTCGTGCGAAACTCGTGATCGACCCGGCTTCGGATGAGGTCGATACTTTCCATAATCGCATCAGTGTCAATTGGCCGCGCGGCAATCTCTACGTACTTTCCCAGTGGCCCCTTAATATCCATTGCCACGAAGTCGAGCAGTTGCTCATCCAGCATCTGGCGCAGCATTGCTGGGTGGGTCCCATTGGTATCGAGCTTAATGAGGAAACCGAGCTGCTTGATAGCCCGAATGAAGTCAGGCAAATCCTCACTCATCGTCGGTTCGCCACCACTGATCGCGACGCCATCAAGCAAGCCAACCCGCCGCGCAAGAAAATCAAGAATCTCCGCCTCAGGGATACAGCCAATATACTGCTCAGGTAAGACGAGTTCTGGATTATGGCAGTAACCGCAGCGCATATTGCAGCCAATCAAGAAGACTGCCGCACAGGTGTGACCTGGGTAGTCAACTGTGCTGAACTTTTGGATACCACCGATCTGAACCATCACCATCCTCCCTTCTTTCTATTATTTAAGCATCGATTGTATCGGCTGCTTTGTCGTAGTGGTAGCGCAGCGCAAACTCTGCTTGCTTGCCCTTATTCCACTGCTGCACCGGCCGCAAATAGCCCACCACCCGCGAATATATCTCACACGGCTCCTGGCACTGTGGGCACGCTTCATGTTCTCCACGCAGATAACCATGATTCTTACAGACACTAAAGCTCGGACTGATCGTAAAGTATGGCAAACGATAATTGTGGCAGATTGTTCGCACGAGCCCTTTGAGTGTTGTGGGGTCATCCATTCGTTCACCAAGGAAGAAGTGGATGACAGTACCGCCAGTATATTTGGTCTGCAATTCGTCTTGGAGATCAAGTAACTCGAAGAGGTCGTCGGTGTAATTGACTGGCAAGTGAGTACTGTTGGTGTAGAACGGCGCTGGCACCGCGGCACCAATGCCATTGGCAAAATGCGCTGTTTCTGGGTAGTCGCGCTGGTCGATCTGCGCCAGGCGGTAGGTCGTGCCCTCAGCTGGCGTTGCCTCAAGATTGTAGTTGTTGCCAGTTTCTTCTTGGAATTTCACGAGCGTCTCGCGCATTAGATCGAGCGTCCGCTCGGCAAATTCCCGCCCTGCAGCTTGACCAATATCCGCACCAATGAGATTGAGCGCCGCCTCATTCATGCCAATGAGGCCAATCGTCGAGAAATGATTTTTCCAATACTCACCAAAGCGCTGCTTGATATCGCGCAGATAAAACTTGGTATAGGGGTAGAGGTTGGCATCGGTCAGGCGCTCGAGTGTTTTGCGCTTAACTTCGAGGCTGTCACGCGCTTGCTCCATAAGGTGGACGAGACCAGCCCGAAACGCTGCTTCGTCACTCGACTTCAGTGCCAAGCGAGGCAGGTTAATCGTCACCACACCAACTGACCCCGTCATTGGGTTACTCCCAAACAGGCCACCACCACGATACTCCAGTTGACGATTATCAATTCTCAGGCGGCAGCACATACTACGCGCATCTTCTGGGCTCATATCACTATTCACAAAATTACTAAAGTATGGAATGCCGTATTTTGCACTGGCTTCCCACAGGTTGTCAATCACAGGATTATCCCAGTCGAAATCAGCTGTGATGTTATACGTCGGAATCGGAAAAGTAAAGACCCGCCCATTGGCATCACCCTCCGTCATCACCTCAAGCAGTGCCCGATTGAAGGTATTCATCTCATCCTGGTAGTCGCCGTAGTTGCTCTCTTGCATCTCTCCACCAATGATCACAGGTGTGCCTGCCACATGCTGAGGACATTCGAGGTCAAGCGTGATGTTCGTAAACGGCGTTTGGAAGCCAACACGCGTTGGCACATTAACATTAAAGATAAATTCTTGCAGCACCTGCTTTACCTCATCGTACGCTAGTCCATCTGCTCGAATAAATGGTGCGAGCAAGGTGTCGAAATTGCTAAAGGCTTGAGCACCAGCTGCCTCGCCCTGCAGTGTGTAGAAATAGTTCACGACCTGGCCGAGTGCCGTGCGAAAATGTCGGGCTGGCTTACACGAAATCTTGTTTGGCACACCAGTGAAACCCTGCCGGAGCAGATCCATTAAGTCCCAGCCCACACAATACACACTCACAAGGTTAAGATCGTGAATATGGAGGTCACCGGACCGATGAAGGCGACCAATCTCTGGGCTGTAGATTTTGTTTAGCCAGTAGGTTTTGCTCACCTCACTTGAGATGTAATTATTCAGCCCCTGGAGGCTGTAACCCATGTTGGAATTCTCATTAACCCGCCAGTCAAGCTTGAGCAAATATTGGTCAATCAGGTCAACATGTGCACTAGCAGCAATCTCGCGCAGCTTCTGATGCTGATCGCGATAAATAATGTATGCTTTAGCGGTCTTTTTATATGGCGAGCGCAGCAAGGTGTCCTCTACCGCATCCTGCATCTGCTCCACGGTGAGTGTATCATCCGCTATAGTCTGCTGCGCCTGGGCAATCGCCGCCTGAGCTAACTGATAGGCCTCTTCCTCAGCAAACTCACCCGTCTCCAGGCCAGCTCGTTCGATTGCTGCCATAATTTTTGTGTCGTCAAATGCCACGATGCGCCCATCGCGTTTGGTAATTGTGTGATACATATCCCTCCCCTTTACTTGCCGTGACGGCACGCGCGCCACAGCATGAGCGTTTATCCTTGTTTTTATGATTGTGCAAGCATTGGTTACTAGTGCCATAGACACCATATATAGCGCTTACTTTGCACTATACTACTCTATATACTGTGGGTCAAGCGTGATATTCACAACGGGTATACTAACACGACCTCTGTTATATGAGGCATGTGACTGTGGTCGGAGCAATTTGTTGTTATTTTTATCCAGCAGCTACATGCCGGCATCACAAATCACTGAGCCGATCAACTACTAGGTGCAGACCTCTGGGCAGGCCACGCTATGCGCTATTGATCCACCCTCGCAAGCATGGTACAATACAGAGGTGCTACGCGATGATGGGCCGTCGCCAAGTGGTAAGGCACCAGGTTTTGGTCCTGGCATTCGGGGGTTCGAATCCCTCCGGCCCAGCCATATAGCACATGCATCAACCCACTTTTTTGGAGGGTTGTTTTTATATAAAAGAAAGCCAAATAAACCAGAAACGTCTTTGCTTTATATGCTCGCAGCACGTGAGAAAAGCGCGAAGCCTTACTGCTCGAATGTTATATCACATTCGAGCAGAGGAGGGGGGTCAACAACAATAATCAAATAAACCTGTAAGGTATTATTTCACATTATGCTTCGTTTGCTTCGCGTACCACAAGCACCGCCGCCAGGCCAACCAGACCCGTAAATGCTACCGTCCACCAGCCATTGAGTAGTGGTAAGGTCGCTCCAAAGAGGCCCGATTCACTCATCGGCACAGCTAAAAAGCACCACAGTGCTATGCCAAACCACACTGCGCTCACGACAAGTAAACATGCCTGCGAAACACGGCGTGACCCTCGCGACATATCCATCGAGAGCAAAAATGGCAAACTACCGAGCTCAAGCAGCGGCAATAAGCCAGCCAAGAGAGCAGCTATTATATCCCCGCCAGCCACATGCCACCCGCTCGTGATATCGACAAACTTCTCAAAAGTAAAGAGCTGCGTGATGATCAAAAACGTCACAACGATACCAAGCGCAAGACGCCGCCAATACGCAGGATCGCGCCGTAAATGCTCTGGGAAAATCGCCTGAAATAATCCAAGCCAAAAATGAATCATACGCTGCTTCATAACCTTATCATATCAGATATTACCCTGTTTTACACGTATTTCCTTGCACTTGTGTCACATGTTCGCTACTATAGAGGGAGCGAACGTTACAAACATAAACATTTATATACATACTTGTATCAGTCGCTCTCCGATATATCCACCACAACAGAACGCCCGAGTGCCTATGGCATACTCGGGTGTTTCTTTTGTATAGACAAGGGCTAGTCATCTACTGGGAGCGAATGCTCTGCACGCCAGGCTGCAATGTTGCCGTGGTGGCCACTGAGCAATACCTCGGGCACTGCTATCCCCTGCCACACCTCTGGGCGTGTATATTGCGGAAACTCCAGCGTCTGGCCATCACTAAAGCTCTCAATCGCTGCGCTCATCTCGCCACCAAGGACGCCAGGGATCAGCCGGACAATCGAGTCGATAATCGTCATCGCGGGCAGCTCACCACCAGTCAGGACATAGTCCCCCACTCGGAGCGCTTGATCTACCACCTGCATAATTCGCTCGTCGTACCCCTCATAGCGCCCACAGATGAAGATGTAACCATGGTCGGTTTGGCTATACTGCTGCGCAAGCGCCTGATTCCACCGTTGGCCCCGCGGCGTCATGATGAGCACTTTGGCAGTCGGGTCGCGCTCTTTGGCGTGCCGCACCGCCCTCCAGAGCGGCTCAACGCGTAGTAGCATGCCATCGCCACCGCCATATGGCGTGTCGTCGACCGTTCGGCGAGGACCGAGCCCAAATTGGCGCAGATCAATTGTCGTCAGCTCCACCAGGCCTCGCTGCTGCGCCTTCCACAGCATTGAAGCCTCAAACACGCCGGAAAACATCTCCGGGAACAGGCTAATCACTTGGAATTTTTTCATCTCTCCTAGTGTAGCAAATTACCGCAGCAGCGTCTAACAGATACCGCAAGGGATTCAGGTCTTTACGCTTATGTTTTTTATTTGTTATACTGGTTATGCTATGGACTTTGGATCAGAGACAGGCAATACTACCGCGCAGCGCCTCGAGCTATCGAGCCGCCGTACAACCATCACGCCGCTCAACGAGAATATTACCCTCGAGCAGTTCGACGGTGAGGCAGCGGTGTCTCGACACCTTGTGGAACCAGCGATTGCCAATATCTCGATTGATACCGAAGCCACCCGCCACGATCCGCGCCATAATCGCGGCTACAATCCACCAAGATACCAACCCCATTATGGTTTGCTGATTGTGATCATTGGTATCTTACTTTTGCTTATTGCTGGCATCGCTGGCTTAACGAATATCTTAAGCCGGTTGCGATAATGTCTCTTTGGCTCGTTTGCTTTCATGAAATACGCCAATCTGTTATTATGCAACCCAATGAAATACGCACTTTTACTTTTATAAAATATTCGGCTTAGGCTGCAATTGCAATCGTTGGACCCACGCCAAGTGCAATATTAACAATCCAGTGAGCAATTACCATCGGTGCTAAACGCCGCTGCCGATGAACAATAATACCTGCTGTCATACCCCATGCCAAGAACATAAAGGCGTACGAAATCATACCACGAACATCTCCAGCAAACATCATGTGTTGCAAGCCAAAGAGCACACCCTGAATAAGAATGGCGATTACAGCACCAAAGCGCTTCGCTAGACCACACTGCAACCACCCTCGATAAATAATCTCCTCAATTGGCGCATTAACAAGAAATACAACTGCACTAAAGACACTTATGACCGACAAAACACTTGACGGCAGCTGCGGAGCAGACTTGGTAAATACCTGCTCGAAATGCGAAAACATTTCTGCGCCAAACATGAGATACATCGCTGCCATAAGCATAATTATCATCGGGAGATAAGTAACAAAGAGCCATAGTACACCCCAAGCAATATCTTTCCCAAGGCGCCGCTTTTCAAACCCAAGATATTTCCACACCGAGACATGACACCGCCGGAATTCACGCCAAATGACAATACCACAGATAATATTAACAAATGGAAAATAAATCATATCAAGTGGTGGAAAATCACTGCTGATACCGGTAAATTTGAGTACAGCATACGTGATAGCTGCTAAGATGGCCATAGCGACCAAGCGAACACCGACGAGACGGAATGGCTGAGCCTGTTGAGTAGTAACGACATCTTTCATAATACGAGGCATTGTAGCATAAGACTACAGTTATGCAAATATATATATATACTTCCTTTGGTTAACCGTGACACTGCTTCGTATACACTCTGGTTGATGTATTTGCTCACTTCAATTGTGAAGTAGTATCCCGCTATTTTGAGATACAACTATTACGATAACTGACAATGAGGTAGTAGCATTATAAATAGGTTGCTCAATACATCCAACAAAAAAACTGCCTCCACAGCAGTTTTCTTGTACAAATAAGGCTCTCAAACCTTGTTGGTTTGCTCGCAAAGAGCGTTTATTTTTTCTCGCAGTTCGTTTCTGAACTGATCGTATTATATATCAAGGTCGTCGAGTTCTGCAAGCTCTTGGCGAGACTTTTTTGCAAAATCCGATTCGCTCTCATCGTCGTTATCCACCGTATCAGTGGTTAAGTTATCCACAGACTGGGGTGCTGCGGTGTGCGGCTCATCATTGTTCACCACCTTAAGGTTGTAGCGAGCACTGTTTTTCGTGCCAAGCGCGCGCAGCAAGGTGCGCAAACTCTGCGCCGTACTGCCCCGCCGGCCAATCACACGGCCGAGATCCTCCGGATTGACGGTGAGTGTCAGTAGCACACCCTTCTCGTCGATCACCCGATCGACCACCACGTCGTCTGGATGTTCCACCAGCGACTTTACGACATATTCGACAAACTGTTGATCAATTGTCGCCATAGCTTTCTTCTTTCCCTCCTTATGCTGTCATTCAGATTTATTGTGATTGTGCTTTCATTGTAGCATACCGGCTGGATTCTACCAACATACGGCGCGCAGGCTATGCGCTGAGCCTTCTCTTCTCTTGCGTTACCTCTTCCCAGCACTATATTCAGATAGAATAGATTGAGGTAGCCGATTGCTGTCTCTGGTTGGGGTGGCAGTGAGGAATATCAACTCTCGCAGCATTCTTAAGAAAAGTAGCGGTAGGTAGAGACCAAGCGAATCGATATTTTTGCAATTCAGATTATAACAATACTAATAATTACAAAACTGCTCCACGATACGCGGAGCAGTTGCTATGCTTATGTGAGAGAGTCGCTTTAAGCCTCTGCCTCTTCCTTCGGCTGATGCTTGCGAAGCTTCTCTGGGTTGCGGACTGCCTTGTGCTTGTCGCCAGCAGGCTGCTTAACCCACTTTGGCAGCGATACACCAGCAGTAGCCAGCAGCTTGACCACACGTGGTGTCGGCTGGGCACCATTATCAAGATACTTCTGAGCAAGCTCGGTATTGATATGAGCCTCTTTGGTGTGCGGGTTGTAGTTGCCAACATAGGCCACTACACGGCCGCTTGATGGGTGGCGCTGAGCCTCTTGTACGGCGAGCCGGTACACTGGGTAGGCTTTGCGGCCAAGACGTTGCAAACGAATTGCGAGCATAAATAAAACTTCCTTTTCTTGACTTATATTTGCGTTAGTTCGTTCTGTACAAGTCTACACTGTTTGGCTGGCGATGTCAATTTGTTACTCGTCTGTAGGTCAAAACTTGTCTGAGCTCTTGGCTGACTCTTCTGTCTTCTCTGTTTGAGTCTCTTGCTGCTGGTAGGCTGCTAGAGCAGCGCGAGCGGCCTTTTGCTGGGCGGTCTGCTTGCTAGGGCCAGTGCCGCGGCCCATCAGCCGATCATTGACAAAGACACCAAGCGTGAAGGTTTTGTCATGGTCAGGACCATCCTCTGCCAAGACACGATACACTGGTGTAGCACTGTCGATCCGTTGGCTCACCTCTTGTAAATGACTCTTGGGGTCGCGCCACGAGCCATCGGCCAGGATAGCATCAAGCTTGCTAATGGTGTGCTTGGCAATAAACTCAGCTGCCGCCTCGTAGCCTCGCTCCAAATAGATTGAGCCAATCACGGCTTCATACGCATTAGCCAGAATCTGGCGATGCGCTCGCTTGCTGCCATGCTTCTCACCTCGGCTCATCCGAATGAGTGAGCCATAGCCGAGAGCTTCACCCGAGTCGGCATTACTCTCAGTATTGACCAGCGCTGCGCGCCAGCTCGTCAAGATGCCCTCTGGCTCGGTGTAGTGTTGATAGAGATAGTCGGTTACCGCAAGCTCCAGGACAGCATCGCCCAAGAACTCGAGGCGCTCATTGTGCTCAGTAACGGATTTTTTGTGTTCATTGACATAACTGCGGTGGGTGAGTGCAGTGATTAAGAGCTGAATATCGCGATATTCAAACCCGAGCGCTTGCTGTGCCCACGCTTGATACGGGCCAGTTGGCATGCCAGACATAGTAACTCCTTTCGTTTCTGTCGTTATAGACGCTCCTCTCGGATGCGTTTCTTGGCTTTGAGCATAAGCTTGGCAATATCTTCGTACTCGATGAGGTCAAGTGCCTTACTAAAGGGAAACCACTTAATACCATTCATCCATTCTTCTTTTTGAATCTCATTGCCGCTGGTGCGGACGCGAGCGAGGTAGATCTGTGTCGTCATCAGGACAAGCTTTTCCATTCGGCGGTAGCGAAAGTGAATTTTACCCAGCCAGCCCAGCATATCAAGGTCGTGCAGCCCAGCCTCTTCGCCGATCTCCCGGCGAGCTGTCTGCACTGCAGTTTCCCCTTTCTCAATATGCCCTTTGGGGATCGTCCAGCGATCCTTAGCGTCCTGAATTAGGAGGATTTCGAGTTTGTTGTCGCTATTGTAGCGGAATACAATGCCGCCAGCCGTCGGTTCACGAACAATTTCCTGAATAGACGGCTTGCGACGGCCAAAATATTTTTTAAACCGATTGAAGTGTCGGTCAAAGTGTGACGGTGTTGGCATCGTCTGGTGTCTCCCCAGGCAAGTTGCGATAGGCGGTGCCGAGTACACCGTTGATAAACTTGCTTGAATTATCCGAACCAAACGCTTTAGCAAGCTCCACTGCTTCGTTAATCGCCACCTTGGGTGGAACAGTTGCACGGCAGTGCAGCAACTCGTAGAGGCCAAGTCGCAAGATATTGCGGTCGACACGAGCAATCTGATCAAGCGGCCACTCTGGCGCAATTGGTTGTAAGTGAGCGTCAAGCGCGGCCTGCGTCTCAATCACCCCGGCAACGAGCGTATCGACAAAGGCCCGATCGCCAATGATCGACTCATAACGCTCAAGATTGCGCGCCAGAATCTCTTGTGGCACGGCCTGCGGATCATTCGCCTGCTGGCGGAATTCATATTCGTACAATGTTTGGAGTGCAACTATACGCCCAAGATGACGGTTCGAAGCCATTTGGTTGGTTCTTTCTTTTGTTAAAATTCTTTGCTATCGACGAAAAGCTAGCGAGCTGCTTTGGCAGCGCCAGTCTCGCGCTTGGTCGTCTTGACCTTGACTGGTGAGGTCTTATTAACCATGCGAGCAAGCTTGAGGCGCAGGTGGCTGCGGCGCAGGCCAGTTTTGCGTGGGCTACTCTGTTTTTTTGGTTGAGCCATAGTAAAAATCTCCTTCTCTTTAGGCTGACGTAAAACTTGTAGCTATTATACGCTAAAAGCGCAAAATTCTCTAGTGTTTGCGCTGTTTTGTATAGAAAAATATATTTGTGGCTAATTGCCAAGTGGGCTATTACGCCTTGTTGCCCCATCAAGAACACGCTCGCTACGACGTCTAGGTCATAGCTTTGATATGACAGATATATGTCATATATTGTATGATATGGTATATACTATTAGTCTCAGCAAGGAGCACCTATGGCGATAAAAATAGATGGAGATATTAACCGATATATCAAATTGGTCGGAAGAAACGACAAAACCGTCGAAAAGGACGTTCAACATATCATTAATATCTCAGGTGACACCCCTGTCATTGATGAAATCGATAAAGATTTTATTGGCTTTGACTCTACAGAATCCTACTGCTCATTGTATAACTCTGGAACAGAGTTTCACTGGAAAGATGGAGTACTTAAAGCAGTCACCTTGTACACTCAACAATATTCAGAATACAAACCGTATGCCACTCCACTGTTTACAGACTTCTCGAACACTGCAACGCGTGATGAGATTATTCGCCATCTTGGGACTCCCGCTAATGAAGCAGGTCAAAACACAACGTGGGTGCGCTCAGCTTGGATCCAATATGACGAGCAAGGCGGTAATTGGGTGCACTTCGAATTTGATAGCGATATGCATTTGAAGATGGTGACGATTTGTGTGCCTGTAGTTTAAACGTAAGAAAACTGATCCACCAGCACAATTACATCGCTACTAGACAGATCCGTAGATACCTACAAAGTACGAGACCGTGGTCACACAACCCAAAACAGGGCGCTGACGCCCTGTTTTGTTACGACAAGATTAATTAGTAAAGGTGGCTATTTCTAGACAACGATACTGACGAGCTTACGTTTAACATAAATAACCTTCTTGGGCGGCCCAGTGAGGTATTTTGCGACGCGGTCGTCTGCTAGGGCCCGAGCGGTGATATCGGCTTCGCTGGCGTCTGGCGTGGTAGTGAGCTTGGCGCGGACTTTGCCATTGACTTGCACGACGATGGTTATCGTATCGCGGACAATCTTTGCTTCATCCCACTCTGGCCAGGCGGCAAAATCGAGCTGGTCACCATAGCCAAGCTGCTGCCATAGCTCAGCAGCCATGTGCGGCGCAAAGGGCTGCACCAGCTGGATCAGCGTCTTGAGCGCTGGCTGCCACTGCTCAGTAAAGCCAGTTGTCTTGAGCTTGTAGAGGTCGTTGACGCACTCCATGAGCCCAGCAATGGCCGTGTTGAAGCTCAGGCGGTAGATATCACTTGTGACCTTTTTCGTTGTGGCATGGATAATCGACTCAAGCTGTGCGACGTCGACCTGCCCAGGCGCTGCACCCTGCTGCTGCCAATCATCAAACTCTTGCACCAATGTCCAGAGGCGATTCAAGAAGCGATAAACGCCAGCAATTCCTCGGCTACTCCAGCTCGAGTTCTCGTCGATCGGCCCGAGGAAGAGCTCAAAGGTACGCAGCGCATCTGCCCCATACCCCGCATCGATCACCTCCAGCGGGTCGACGACATTGCCAAGGCTTTTGCTCATCTTGCGGCCATCCTCGGCTTGAATGAGGCCATGGTAGACGAGCTTCCGCACCGGTTCGGCAAAGCTTGTGAGGCCAAGATCGCGGAAGACGTGCATCCAGAAACGCACATAGAGCAAGTGGGCCGTCGCATGGTCACCACCAACATACATATCAAGCGGTGCCCAGTGGTTAGCCAGCGCTGGGTCCCAGGCCTGCATAGCATTGTGTGGATCAGTGTAGCGTAGAAGATACCAGCTACTGCAAGCATAGCCATCCATCGTGTCGGTTTCGCGCTGAGCTGGGCCGCCACAGGTCGGGCAGGTTGTCGCCACCCATTCTTCTTGGGCAGCAAGGACAGACTTGCCATCACCACGCGGCTGGAAGTTTTGCACCGCTGGCAAAACCACTGGCAAATCTGTCGCTGGCACTGGCACAGCACCATGCTCGGGGCAGTGGATGATCGGGATGGGTGCGCCCCAGTAGCGTTGGCGGCTAATCAGCCAGTCACGCATCTTGTAGGTTACCTTGGCGTGGCCACGACCTTCCTGCTCGAGCCAGGCCACGATCTGCTCACGGGCATCCTCGCTGCGCATACCATCAAATGCACCAGAATTAACGAGCACGCCTTCGCCATGATAGCACTGGTCGGTGTCTGGATCATCGTCGGGCCGCTCAATGACGGTGACGATGGGCAACTCGTATTTCTCGGCAAAGGCGGCATCGCGCTCATCATGAGCCGGGACAGCCATCACTGCACCAGTGCCATAGCCGCCAAGGACATAATCGGCCACCCAGATGGGTATTCGCTCGCCCGTCGCTGGATTAATAGCATAACTTCCAGTAAAGACCCCTGTCTTGTCCTTCGTGTCATTGGTACGCTCAATCTCCGATTTCTTGACTGCCTCGGCAATATATGCTAAGACCGTCTCACGGGCATCACCTCGCGCGAGCTGCTGCGCCAGCGGATGTTCGGGCGCAAGCACCAAGAAGGTCGCACCAAAGAGCGTATCGGGGCGCGTCGAAAAGACGGTAATATCGGCAGCGTCACTCTCCGCATCTGCCACGGGCTTATCAAGGGCGAAGCGGATCTCTGCTCCCTCGCTGCGGCCAATCCAGTTAGTCTGAGCTTGCTTAATCTTGTCTGGCCAGTCGAGCGCAGGGATGTCGGCTAGGAGCGGGTCGGCATACTCAGTAATCTTGAAGAACCACTGCTTCATTGGCTTCTTTACCACCACTTCTTCACAGCGCCAGCACCGGCCATTAATCACCTGCTCATTTGCCAGTACGGTCTTGTCTTTCGGACACCACCACTGGAGTGAGTCCTTTTGGTATGCCAGGCCCCGTTCAAAGAGCTGCGTAAAGATCCACTGCGTCCAGCGATAGTACTCTGGGTCGCTCGTGTTGATCTCGCGACTCCAATCGATACTCGCACCAACGCGGCGAAGCTGAGTAGTAAAGTTAGCAATATTGGTCGCGGTCGTCTCTTGTGGCGTCTTGCCTGTCTTAATGGCGTAATTCTCTGCAGGGAGACCAAAGCTATCCCAGCCCATCGGGTAGAGCACCTCGTGACCAAGGCTGCGCCGGAAGCGCGCCACTGCATCGACAATGGAATGCTCCATAAAGTGCCCTGCGTGCATCCCTGCTCCGCTTGGGTACGGGAACATGCCAGTCACATAATACTTTGGTTTGGGAGAGGCGTCATCCGCCTTGTAGCGCTGGTCTTCTGCCCAGTGCTGTTGCCATTTTGGCTCGATTTCTGCAGGATTGTATCGTTTCATGTCCTTCATATTCTACCATAGTGGGCGAGGGCAAAGACAATCCCGCTTCTTTTCTCGAAAGCGGGGTTGGGTTTATGTGCGGCGTTTTGCCTACGCTTCGCCGGTGCTTGTTGATGATGTATCGCTGTCGTTATCTTTGCTGCTGCCACTGCCCTGCATGAGCTCACTATACGGAATACTGTCACTTGGCTTACGTAAATCAACCTTCGTGTCATTAACGTTGATCGTCACTGGCTGCTGAGACGACTGGCTAGTTGGCTTCATGACGATGCGCTTCACATCGTGCGAGAACGGCGACACCCAGAGCTCAAGATCCGTCTGGCTCAAGTCTGGTGTCGAGATAGCAGAGCGCCGCTCGGTCTTGATGGTCCGGCCATTTTGGCGTGTTGTCACACGAGTTGATGTCGCATCACTGCAGCGGCGGAGCAGCTCCCCAACACGGGTGTTGCCAAGGTCGCGGCTGAGCGAACGAGCTTCGTGGCTCGACGGGCTCGCTACCGTCACCTTGTAGCCCACTGCACCGTTATCGAGCGCTGGCTTATTGAGTTTCTCTACTGTAAAGACATCACCGTGCTTGCGAAGTACTGCAGCGATCTCATTGCGAGCCTTAGTGTCATACATAGCATTAATTGCGTCTGTACATTGCTGAGTCGTCGTACGATTTGGGCTCATTTTGCGCATATCATCTTGCGTCATCTTGACCCATTTGCCATCAATTTTTTCGATGATAGGCAGTGCTTGCTTGGCATACTGTTCGCGCATCTTACTTCGCGCAGTGTCTTTCTCTTCATCGGTCATACTCGAGGTGCTATAGCGCTTCATGGACTGGTCGATCATGGTATCAATATATTTTTCATATACTTTTTTGATGCCATTGACGCGGAAGTAGGTTGCTTCGCGATCTGCATAGATCTCAGCCTTGACAGTAATCTGGCCAACCTGCGGGAGGTCCATCGTTACCTCACCGTTACCACCAGCAACTTGGTTGGCATATTGCAGATTCACTCTGTAGGTGACCTTCGATGGGCCTGAAGTGCTAGTACTGCTTGGTGTAACATCACCGCCCATGCTATACGACGCTTGCCGTGCAGTTACTAGATTTGCTACGCCATCTGTGACTACCTTGTGTGGGTTCTGATACCAGAAGAAGTACAACAGCACACCAGCAATAAGCGCTAGCAAAGCTACACCACCACCAACGAGGCCAAGAATAAGCCCAAGATGGGACTTCTTGGCTGGCTGAGCATTCAAAGCTCCTGGAGTCATGCGTGGTTGATATTGGGGCTGGGGCTGAGCTGGCTGCATGACCGGAGTAGCTGGCTGCTCTGGCATCGGCTGAGTAGCCGGCTCGGCTACTGGAGCTGGCTCTGCAGCTGGGGTTGCTGGCTCATTAGCCTTGGCCGGGGTTTGTTCTGGCTCATTTTTTGGCGACGTCTTGCGCGTTGTGCTACGCTTAGTTGCCTTTGGTTTTTTCTCTGTTGGCATAATAGTTCTCCGCTTAATGGACTAATCTCATAACTAAGAATATACCATAAATCGCGTATTAACGCTACTGACTTGGCCCGTCAAAGAAGTTCTCGTACTCCGAAAAATACGGTGCTTTGATGGCCTGCCAAGCGAGCGATTGACGCACCAGCTCGGTATCTTCGCTCAGGACACAGAGGATCTTAACCGCCTCTTCAAGGAATATCCCACCTTGTGACCCCTTAGCAAGAATCACTGCACCAGGCCGTGCCACCGAACGGACAAACTGCCCTGCCTCGATCGCATTACGGCATACCTTCACTTGGCAGCCACGCCGGCGGGCAGCGGGCGCAAGATACTTCTCTGTCTCGCCGCCAACCGTCACCACCCAATCAAGCAAATGCGAGTCGCAAGCCATGCCCAGCTTCTCGTGCTCGGCCTGGCTCGAGGCGCCCAGCTCATTCATGTCACCAAGGATGGCGATCCGCTGCGGTGCCTGCGCAAAGCTATAGAGCGTCTGCAGAGCAGCCAGCGCAGCAGCCGGGCTGGAGTTGTATGTATCGTCGATAATTGTTGTATCGCCAAGGCCCAGCAGTGGGTTCATCCGCCCGGGGACAGGCTTGATCAGTGCAAGGCCCTTCACTACTTCATCTGGTGTGCAGCCATAGAGCAAGGCCGCTGCGACGGCACCAACGATCGGCCGTAGGCTGTGCTCACCCACCACGTTAATG
This sequence comes from uncultured Candidatus Saccharibacteria bacterium, assembly GCA_938046115.1. Taxonomy (GTDB): domain Bacteria; phylum Patescibacteriota; class Saccharimonadia; order Saccharimonadales; family Saccharimonadaceae; genus Saccharimonas. The sequence goes on from CALIXX010000026.1 coordinate 21,892, forward strand.
GCTGCCGCAAATGGCTGAGCAATGTTTGGTGGAGCAATAATCCCCCCACGATAGCCCACCTCAGCATCAAAGTTCTGCTGTTCGAAGCGATACTCAGCGAGGCCAGTTGTGCCATATGTACTAAAGTGTGGAGTAGCAATCAGGTCAGCAAAGCGCCCCTCAATATCATCACGGTTAATCAGCACTCGACGTGCATACTGCGTCACGGAGAGCTCCTCTTGCGCGACTGCTTCAATCGAGCCAAAGAACTCCATATGCTCTGGCGTTACTGCCGTCACTAAGGCGAGGTCGGGCCGGAGGTAGCGGCCAAAGTCGGCAATCTCCCCTGGCCGATCAGTGCCAAGCTCTTGGACAATCACATCAACGTCAGCTGGCTGAGCAACCCGTCGTCGGGCCGCTGCAAACACCTTGAGCCAGGCACCAATGCTATGTACCTTGCTAGGGTAGGTCACGCCAAGAATGCCACACGGTGCCGAGAGGTTAGTATTATGGTTGTTATCAAGCATGCGCACACGGTAGCGCTGCGATAGCAAGGTAGCCACCGCTCGCTTAGTGCTCGTTTTGCCCACACTCCCCACCACAACAATTAACTTGACCTCTGGATGAGCTTGAAAATACCGGCTCACATACGTCTCGAGCCGCTTTTGGATAAACTTTTTGAACATATCTTTATTTTATCAGAAACAGGCGGGAATGCTACTGGTTGATTCTCCCGCTCGTTTGTGCTTGAATAGAGGGAGTCGTGGGGATATAGCTCAGTTGATAGAGCGCAGCATTCGCATTGCTGAGGTCGAGGGTTTGAATCCCTCTATCTCCACCAGGTGTTATTATTTCATTTCTTTATTGTAAGTTATATCGAGAGCTATCATGCCAAGCAATAAAATGATCAGTGTGTTCTCAGATAAGCCGAAGACTAATGCTCATTATCGTGCGATAGATAGTTATGTCATGGCGCTGGGTAGTATTCGAAAAGAATTTCGCGCGCAAGTAAGCTATGCGGTTAATCGAAAATTTCTCTGGATGTGGGCGTATGAGAAAACCGCTGATGGCACGCTTTATATCAATATCACCTTGGATCACCCTGAGGATTATCCTGGTATCCATAGAGTCGCTCAAGTCAGCCGACATCGATGGAATCATCATGTTGAAGTAAAATCTCTTGAAATAGCAACAAGTGAATGGCTCAGAGAATTGCTAAAAAAGGGCGTGCTATTCGCTTCACAGTAGCTAAAGGTATCGGTATCTTATTTCTTTTGCAATAATCTCGCATTTGCAAGCCCATCGCTCAATGAGGCCGGAATGCTCGAGTCCTTGCCTTCAGCCCATTCGCACACTGACGCAAAATATCTATTGTATGCAACGCGAAAGACCGAGTTATCCAGTGGATGAGAAGGCTGCATGTGCACTGCAGATGCATCCTGGTCGGTGTACAACACCTCACTACCATTCTCGTGGAATAGTCGCAGAGTACCAGATCCATTACGATAGCAGAATTCTGCCGCACCTTCTGTCCCTTCGACGCGGAATTCGAGAGAGCGCGTTGCCCTACTGATCGATGTCGTGCGTATCGCCACACGTGCCTGATTCATTACGAATGAACAATCAAAGCACTCGTCAGATGGCCGCTGTCCTTTTGGCATCGCTCCACGCCACGACCCGCGCCTTGTTTCTGCGCTGCATTGAAACTCGTGGACACTCGAATAGTTGCCGCCGAGCAAGAACACGACGAGGTCAAGAAGGTGGCTTCCCATTGCCATACGCTGCCCACCACCAAGATCTGGTGTTGTCATCCATGACGGTAGCGAATCTGCCCGCAAAGCAGCGGTGCGTTCAAAGAGATCAATTGAGCAAATATCACCAAGCGTGCCCTCGTTGATCATCTTGGCAACGATCTGAAATTGCTCGAGGCCACGAAGCTGAAAATCAACCATGCAACGATCCTTGACGACATCAAAATATGGAAGCGACAAGTCGTCGCCACAGACTGGCTTTTCTGCCAATATAAAACACTGTTCGTGAGCAAGCCGCTCCCAGTACTCATCCCGACAGCAAACTGGTGTTGTCAGGCAAACGATATCAGGTGACTTTGCCATTACATCATCAAACGATGCAGCAAGGTCTTTGTCGTATCCATGAGACTGTAGATGCTGTGCGGCTCGTTCCTTTGTCGAGCCAACGACGCCAACAACTTCCACCTTAGGAAGGAGACTTAGTCCCGCAAGATGTGTTCGTATACCGACGCCAGTACCTATTATTGCAACTTTCATTGGAGTCCTCCCTTACAAACTACATCCTGTTGGCAGACAAGATGCTGCTCAAAAAACAATATGGTATTGGCACTAAAAAATGAATGATCTCAAAATGGTGGATCTTGCAGGATTCGAACCTGCGACCTCACGAATGTGAATCGTGCGCTCTAGCCAACTGAGCTAAAGATCCATGGTGGAGCATACCAGATTCGAACTGGTCACCTCTTCGCTGCCAGCGAAGCGCTCTAGCCAAATGAGCTAATGCCCCGTCTGCTATAGACTATAGCAAAAAATCACCTCCTTGACTAGAGGTGATTTGCCGGTAGCTGCTACGCGCCCACCCTGGGGCACAATGTTTGTTTTGGCACGATGTTTGTGTTTGGACGCAACGGTACCCCTTTTTGCGTACCAGCTTGTCTTTATTATGCACCACCCTTTTACAAAACACAAGCAGTTCGCCGATTAATTGTTGCATTTTATGATCAAGCCATTTTGGTTGTTATATAGATATCTCGAACGTGTTTGTATTTTACAAAAGCAAAACACCACCTATCCTGGTGGTGCTGATGTGTCGCGAGGCATCATATCTGGTGCGGACGAGAAGACTTGAACTTCCACGAGCGCAATGCTCACCAGCCCCTCAAGCTGACGCGTCTACCAATTCCGCCACGTCCGCATATCTCGCGACACTGTTGATTATACCGCATGTTAGGGGGTTTTGTAAACATCTCGCGTTGTCACTGTCCAACGGAGGACGTCTGCGTAGCGATCTGCACCGGAGACAAGGGTATCGCCCTGCTGGATAGCCTGTACACCAGGGCCTGTCGCATACACACTAGCCGACCGATAGAGGCCAATCGCAGGCACGTCGCTATACCACTGCTCGGCAAACGCTTTGTACTTGGCAGCACGCAGCTTTGGCTCGAGACGCGTCCGGGCGCTGGCCAATGCGGCATCTGCAGTGCGACTCGTATAATTGACGAAGTTATAGCCCTGGTAGCCCGTCTGCGAGGAGTGCCAGTAGGCATAGACATCGGGGTCGGCACCAATTGCCAACTCGTAGAGCAAAACATCGTAGCTTCGCCCCTGCAATGTCCCTTGGACAAAGGTAGATGACGTTGCCGAGCGGTCAATCACTTGCTGCGTCACCGCCACACCAAGCTGTTGCCACTGCTCCATGACTTTAGCCAAAACAGCTTCGTACTCTGCGCCCTTCGTGGTGGTGATCATAATCTCCAGCTTTTGGCCATCTTTACTGCGGACTTTGCTGCCATCGGCGAGCTTCCAACCGGCTTCATCCAGCATTGCAGCAGCCTTTGTTTTGTCATGCTTATCTGCAGATGGTGTATTGATACCGCCAAGCTGACTAGGGATAAACGGCCCATCAAGGCGCTGCACGCCCTCGCCCAGCGAGGTGCGAATCGCAGCGGTGTTGGTGCCCAGCTGGAGCGCTTTGCGCACTGCACGATCTTTGAGGATGGGGTTGGTATTATTCATGAGCAAATACACCCCACGGTCGGTTGGTACAGTAGTTGTGGTGTATTGGTTGCGCGGGATATCTTTGCGCATCACAACGGAGAGGTCGGTTGCACCACTCAGCTCACCAGCTTGCAAAGCCGAGACGATATCTTGCTGCGTGCTATAAGCTTGGAGCTCGAAGCGATCGAGCTTGGGTCGGCCACCATAGTAGCCATCAAAGGCAACGACATGCACGGTCTTTGGCCGGCGAGCATTGTTGGTCGATTGCAAAATCTGGAACTTAAACGGCCCACTACCAACTGGCGAATGATTAAATGGTGCCTGGCGCATTGAGCTTGGCGTTGCTGAGCCTAGCATATGTTCAGGTAAAATTGGGAAGGTCAATGCATGGGGGAAGGCAGCATACGTTGCAGGTAGCACAAACTGCACAGTGGTATCGTTGACCGCCTTAGCCTGGACGTCGACCCAGTTGACGCGCAAGGGCGAGCGCACTGCTGGGTTCTTGATAAGGTTGATCGTGAAGACAACATCCTTGGCGGTAAGCTTGTGCCCATCGTGCCAGCGGACGTCATCACGTAATTGAGCGGTGTAGGTTTTGCTCGCTTCGTTATAGGCAAGACTCGTTGCAACATCTGTGTGGAGCGAACCCTTGGCGTCATAATGATAGAGTGAGGAAAACATGAGTTGGCTGGCCGAAAGCTCGGCACTGCTGGTTGCAAAGAGTGGATTCAGCGTCTCAATCGGGCCAAGCGCCCCCTCGATATACGTCCCGCCAGTCCCACCAGTTGCCGTCGTCGCGTCGCGGCGGATAAAGATCTGAGCAATAATACCAAGCAAAATCACTGCAATGAGGACAAGCCACAGCACAACTCGCCGCCGGGCTCGACGCAAACTCTCGAAGCGGCTCCCTAAGAACTTGCCAACGTGGCGCGTCGCGCTATCTTCGAGCTGCTTGAGGTCACGGCGTGGTTTCTTGCGGCGAGATGGTACCGATTTCGCTGCTTTGGCTGCCCGTAGCGATTCATCCTCCTGAGGCACAACTGCCGACGAGGTCTCACGGCGCTGGAGGTGCTTCTCCTGCCGATTCGCCATGCCCTACCCCGCAGACGGCAACAAAAGTGCCGCCAAAATAGACCCAACAAAGGTAACAGCCAAAAAGATCGTTGCCTCGAAGAGGTTCTTGTCGAGGCCGCGCCGCGTGGTATAGAGCTCGCCCGAGGCACCAAAGCCTGCACCAAGCGTCGCCCCGCGCTGCTGAAGCAAAATAGCCAGGACCATCAAGATGGCCGAGCCAATCATTATTGTTTGTAGAATACTATCAAGATTCATGTTGTTCCTCCTGCGTGCGCCCATAATTTAGCTCGAGCGCGCTGCTTACTATATAGTTTACCAGACTCATAATCAGGCCTGTCAAGATGGAGTGAAGAAACGTCATCTTGAGGCCTGGTGCCAGTATCAGTGAAATATAGACCATAAAGCCATTGACAACGACGGTAAAGAGACCGAGCGTGACGAGAATAGCGGGAAGCGATAGGATGATGGCAATCGGCTTAAAGACTGCATTGACGATTGAGAAGATAAGCCCGGCCAGCAAAAACACAGCAACATTCATATCGGGTTGGACACCGATATAGCCTGTACCAAAGATACGTACGGCAATCCACAGCCCAAGTGAATTTAGCACCCAGCGGATAATAAAGGTAAAAAATTGTCGTTTCATTTGCTCTAGTATAGCGGTTTTTTACCATTTTGTCGATAAGCTGGCGCTGAGATTATCGTGGCCACTCGGCGTAATGAGAATGTCATCTTCAATCCGGACACCAATGCCCTCCTCTGGAATGTAAATCCCCGGCTCGACGGTAAGCACCATACCAGCGCGCAGTACCCGCGGCGCGCCCAGGCTGTCGTGTGTATCGACGCCAAGCCCGTGGCTGGTGGCATGCGGATAGTAACGCCGGAAGGTGGTTTGGTCGTGGCGATCGCGTAAAAGGCCAAGCTGCTGTAAGGCATCGCGCATAATGTCGTCGCTCTGCTGGATATAGTCAGCCACGGGGAGGTTTGGCTCGAGCAGCTCTATGATGTGTTGCTGCGCTTGCACCACCGCAGCATGGACATCCTGCTGGCGCTGCGTCGGCTCAATGCCATAGGTGCGAGTGATGTCTGCACAGTACCCATCGACCCGCGCTCCAACATCAATCAGCACCATATTCTCAGCAGCAAGCGGCCCTGCATTATGGCTGTAGTGCAAAGTGCAGGCGTTAGCGCCACCAGCGATAATTGGACTATACGCATGGCGAGCATTGCGGTGCCGGAATAGGTAGTCAAATTCTGCCTCGCACTCATATTCATGCTGGCAGTCTGGCAAGCGCTGCTTGGCTACCTCAAAGGCCTCGATAGTCAGCGCAATTGCCTGGCACAGCGCAGTAATCTCCTCCGGCTGCTTGATAGCCCGCAGTTCACGCAGCTGACGGAGACACGACTGGACTGAAGGAAAGATCCGCTGCAGTACTTTGCTCAGGTCGCGCGAGGCCGGGTTGAGCATAAAGCCGTAATCGGTGCGGTCGTTTACTTCGTATACAACTGTATGGCGCTTGGCAAGCTGGCGCAGCTCTGCCTCAAAATCGTGGGCATCAATCACTGCATCAGCACCACTGATCCGCTTGGCTTCCTCGGTACTGAGCTCACCAACGAAAGTCTGCTGCACCGCATCGAGATGAGGCCGCACAAGTGTTGTGCGGCTCCGTAGTCCATCAATGATCAACTTCCAACCTGGTCGCTCAATTCCACTGAGCCACCAAAAGTTCGACTCCTGCTGAAACGGCGCTGGCTCATCGCCACTGCCCTGCACTTCGTCATACGCAGTCAATACTGCCAGCCCACCCGCAAGCGCATCAATGCAACGCGCTCGATTCTGACGAAAGTCGATCATGACCGCTTGATACCCCGCAGTACCTCTGTCAATTCTGCTGGGAAGAGGATCATCGTCTTCTGGCTTGGCTCGGCACTAATGCGCTCAAGTGTCGTGAGCGTACGCAAGTTGATTGCCCCTGGGGTGTTAGCAAGAATTTGAGCAGCCTCTGCAAGGGTCTCTGCAGCGGCTTTTTCACCATCGGCATTGATGATATTGGCCCGGCGCTCACGCTCGGCTTCGGCTTGCTTAGCCATAGCGCGCTTCATATCGCCTGGCAACTCGATGTTCTGAATCTTCACGTTCTCAACGTCAATCCCCCACTTGTCAGTTTCGGCGTCGACAATCTCTTTGATCTGCTGGCTAAGCTCTTCTCGCTTGGCAAGTAGGTCGTCCATGTCAATGTTACCCGTCACATCACGCAGCGCTGCCTGAGCAAACTGGCTGGTAGCGTAGATGTAGTTCGTCGTCTCGAGGACGGCCTTTGGTGCATTAATGACACGAAAGTACACCACGGCGTCCACACCAACTGTCACGTTATCTTTCGTAATGACTTCTTGCTTTGGCACATCGATCGGCGTCGAGCGAACATCGACCATCATAATCGTCTGAAAGATTGGCACTACCACACGTAGGCCTGGCGCGCGCTGGCCTGAGAAGCGCCCAAGCGTTAGCACCACACCGCGCTGGTATTGATTCACCACCCGAATCCCGCTCAGCATGAAGACAATCGTCGCCACGATGATGCCGATAATGATATATTCCATATTCCTCCTTTGGACTAGCTTATTGCTTTTATCATACCACATTGTGGCAAAATAGCGAGACAGCAATAGTCTTGGCATCCTATAGCATTATGAGAGCCCCTTCTCACACCACTTTTGCCTGGTAGAGTGTAAAAACAAATTGCAATAAGCTACTTTAGTACCTATCCTATTCTCAGATCAGACATAGACCCATCTGTATAAAATGACCCTTCGACGTGCCAGTCTATTTCCGGTATACTAGACGTAGCTATGCCTGAGCCAGATTCGTCATCGTCATCACGCCAACCGCTGGCCGAGCGGCTACGCCCACAATCGCTCGATGCTGTGATAGGCCAGACACACTTGCTGGGCGATGCCGAGATTTTGCGCCAAATTGTTACGAAGAAGCAACCCGTGAGCCTCATCTTTTGGGGGCCACCAGGTACAGGCAAGACGACGCTAGCGCGGATTATTGCTCGCGAGGTGGAGGCTGAGTTTATCGAGCTCAGTGCCGTCACCAGTGGCAAGAAGGACGTCGAGCGGGTTATCCAGCACGCCCGGCAAAATTGGAATCTTGGCCTGCGTACGATACTCTTTGTCGATGAAATACACCGCTTTAATAAGGCGCAGCAAGACGCTTTTTTGCCTCATGTTGAGTCGGGGCTCATTACGTTGATCGGTGCCACCACTGAGAATCCAAGCTTTGAGGTTATTACACCACTACTGAGCCGGATGCGCGTACTCGTCTTGCAACCACTGAGCAAAGACGAGATTCGCGCTATTCTCCAACGCGCCATCGCTACCTTGAGTAAGACAGAGCACGTCACGCCAGAGGCGCTCGATTATCTCGCCGAGCTATCGGGCGGCGATGCCCGAGTGGCGCTGGGTAACCTTGAGCTTGCCCTGAGTCTCGCTGAGACAGTGACGCCCGATACCGTTACAGCTGCCGCCCAAAAGAAGCTCCCGGGCTACGACAAGCAAGGCGAGATGCACTATGATGTGATCTCGGCCTTCATCAAATCAATGCGGGGCAGCGATGTGCGCGCCACTCTTTATTATCTAAGCCGAATGATCGATGCTGGCGAAGACCCCAAGTTCATTGCGCGGCGCATGGTGGTATTCGCCAGTGAGGACATCGGGCTGGCAGGTAATGGTGCGTTATCTCTAGCGGTCGCGACCTTCCAGGCGGTGGAGCGGGTTGGCTTGCCTGAGGCCCGCTACAATCTCTACCACTGTGCCACAGCGCTTGCCCGCTCAGCCAAATCGCGCGAGATCACCAACCTTATGCACGAGGCAGAGGCTCTTGCTAGTCGCTACGCCGATGCACCAGTGCCGCTCCATCTGCGCAATGCTCCCACTAAACTCATGAAGGAGCTCGGCTATGGCAAAGGCTATCGGTGGCAGGCAAACTTCCAACATGAGAAGGGATTTTTGCCAGATGAGGTAGCCCAGCACGTGTCAAAGGGTAACGTATAGCAGGCTGAAAAATATTTGTGACTCGTTTTACCAAGCGAAAAGCCTAGGCAACTTAGCTATTTGTCGTATCTTGGAAGGATACAGGCGTCAAGTAGCGACAAAAACTCGTAGCGCCTTGCTTCTTCCAGGGCTACTGCTGCGCTACTCCAAGCTGCTCATCCTTGAGTGCTGCGTACACCCCATTCGTCCAGCCAAAGCCATCCTGCAAGGGGTACTCACCGCCGCCGCCCGCACTGGCGGTGACAACATCATACTTCTCGACCATTTTGCGCTTCTGGGCAAAGACGGCTTCGTTGGTGGCAAGCCAGCGATCGCGAATGGTTGCTGCCAGCGTATCGTAGCCGTAGTTGCGCAGCCCCACAATGGCAAACCACTGCAGTGGTGCCCAGCCATTGGGGGCATCCCACTGCTGACCATTAGTGATGAGGGTTGAGAGAAGCCCGCCAGGCTGCAAAAAGTCTTTCTCGAGCCGTTGCGCTACCGCTGCAGCTTGCTCATCGGTCGCAATCCCCACATATAGTGGCGTCACCGCGGCGAGCGTGAGTCGCCCCGTGGTCTGACCAGTGGTGATGGCATAATCCTCAAAGAATTGCGTGGTAGGTTGCCAGCAGTAGCGGCGAATTGCCCGAGCTCGACGCTCGGCCGCTGCCTCGAAACGCCGCGCCAAGCGACGTTGCTTGATGAGTCGGTAAGCCTCGGCGATCGTCATTTCGAGCTGATAGAGGAAGCAATTAAGGTCGACCGGCACATACTTTGTCGTCTCGATGGTCTGAATCTGACAGGGGTCGGCAAACCACCGGCTGCTAAAGTCCCACCCGCTCTCGGCTGCCGCCCGCAGATCAAGGAATGTCCGCGTCGTATGCGCTGAGGCTGCGTGATGCGCCGTATGGACATCTTCGCGATGCGACTCAGGGCGTGGTGTGGTACGGTTATCATAGTAACGATTGAGTGGCGTGCCATCAGGCATAACAGCGACGCGGAGATACGCTGGGTACTCAACGGCCTTGGCTTTCGCAATCTGGCGACGACCTTTCATCCAAAAGCGATACTCAGCAAGAAGGCTTGGCAAAAACTCTGCATAGACCCGCTTGCCTCGGTGGCGTGCCAGCAGCTGCACCATCGCCGCAAACAGGGGTGGCTGCGACCGACTCAAGAAGTATGTCCGGTTAGCCGTGGGGATCATTCCAAACTTGCGCAGCATGTAGGTGTAGTTGCGCATCATATACTCAATGGAGCGCCAGCGCCCATCCGCCGCTAGGCCAAGCATAATAAAATACGTATCCCAATAAAACAACTCATCAAAGCGTCCACCCGGCGTCATATATGGATATGGCAGCGCAAGGAGCGAGCCCCGATTCTTGCGATTGCGCCGCTCGAGCTGTTGCCAGAGCTGGCTTACATGCTGGCGCGCAGTGGTAGTATCGGTCGGTTGGTAGCTCGAGGCAGGGTATACTGTGGTAGAAAAATGCTGCCCAACGAAGGTCGCGAGGTCGAAGCCGGGCTGGCGACGCTGTCGACGATACCGCGCCATAATCGTCCGAGCTGGCTTGGTAGGTGTCATATCGACAAACGCCTTGCCATCACCGTAAATCTGCTGCGTTTGCACCTCATCAAAGAGCTCACTCAGCGTCTCGTCGGGTGAGCTTGGCGTCGGGCGCACTAGCTCAACCGTCTGTACCGCAGCGGCTTTGGCATTCTCTTTGGTATCTTTGGTAAGAGCAATGATTTTCGCAGCAAAAGCGCGGCGGACGTTGTGCATGATAGGCGGGTTCTCCCTATGGTGTTATGGTTGATGTTTGGCGGCGCGTTTGCGCTCGTTGGCGTCGAGGTATTTCTTGCGGAGGCGAAGGGCGTGCGGCGTAACCTCAAGCAGCTCATCGTCTTCGATAAAGTCGATCGATTGCTCAAGGCTCAGCTGAGTGTGCGGCGTCAGCTGGACGGTGCCGTCGCTTGATTTGCTGCGCATATTGGTAAGGTGCTTGGCCTTACAGACATTGATCTCGAGGTCATCCGGGCGATTGTTGAGGCCAACGATCATCCCAGCATAGACATCAGTCCCCGCTCCGACGAAGAGCTCACCGCGCGCTTCGGCCGCTTGCAAGGCATATGGTGTGGTCGTACCTGGCTCAAAGGCGATCAAAACACCGTTGCGCGTCCGCGGTAATGCACCACCAACTGGCTGGTAGCCATATGGCAAGCTATACATAATGACTGTCCCCTTCGTATCTGTCAGGAGACGGTTACGCAGGCCAATCAACGCTCGAGTGGTAATAGTATACGTCATCCGCGCTGCGCCGCTGGTGGTTTGCTCTTGTTTGCGGAGCTCGGCTTTGCGCTTGCCAAGCTCTTGGCTGACAACACCGATAAACTCAGGGCCAATCTCAACCAGCAACTCCTCGACTGGCTCTTGCTCGCTGCCATCCTTGGTGATCGTCACAACTTCTGGCCGCCCAACCTCAAATTCGTAGCCTTCGCGGCGCATCGTCTCGATCAACACACTGAGGGGGAGCTCGCCCCGCCCCGACACTACAAAGCCAATGCCAGACTCCGCCACTCGTAGCGCTACATTCGTCTCGAGCTCGCGCTGAAGACGATCGCCAATCTGCCGGCTGGTAGTAAATTCACCCTCGCGGCCCTTCATTGGGCTGGTATTCGGCCCAAGGTACATACTAATGGTGGGAGCCTCGACTGCCATAACGGGTAGTGCCTCTGGCTGGTCGCGACTGGCGAGCGTCTCGCCAATGTGCGCGTCGGCCGCACCAACGATGTAGACAATATCACCCGCGCCTGCCTCGCTCACTTCTTCTTTGGCGAGGCCGCGGCTGATGAAGAGCTTATCGATCTTGGCATTGGTAGTCGTACCATCTGCCTTGATAAGAGTCAGCGCTTGGCCACGCTGAGCCACTCCGCGATGGATTCGGCCAATCGCATATTTGCCAAGGAAGGTATCGTACTGGAGGGCCGTCACGAGCATTTGGAAAGGTCCATCTGCGACTTGTGGCGCTGGGATGTGTGAGATAATCGCTTGGAAGATCGGCGCCAGGCTGGCTGGCTGGCTAGCATCACTTGGCAGTGCCGCCCAGGCTTTGCCTTCGCGCGCTACGGCGTAGTACACCGGGTATTTGAGCTGCGCCTCGTCGGTGGCAAGCTCGAGGAAGAGGTCGGCTAGCTCGTCCTCCACCTCGGCAATGCGCCGCGCTGGCTTATCAATCTTGTTGATAATCACCACCGGTGTCAGACCAAGCTCAAGTGCTTTGCTCAAGACAAACTTCGTCTGCGGCATTGGGCCTTCTTGAGCATCCACCACGAGGAGTACGCCATCGGCCATATTGAGCGTGCGCTCCACCTCGCCACTAAAGTCGGCGTGACCGGGCGTGTCGATGATGTTGATCTTGTAATCAACCGCTAACTCAGCATCGGTCGGCTGGTAGTAGACCGTCGTCTGCTTGGCGGTGATAGTAATGCCACGCTCACGCTCCTGCTCGCCACTGTCCATAATGAGCGTCTGAGCCATTTCGGCTTGATTACTGCGGAATGTATTGCTCTGCTTCAGCAGGCCATCAAGCAGCGTTGTTTTGCCGTGGTCGACGTGGGCAATAATTGCAATATTACGAATATACTG
>CALIXX010000027.1 GCA_938046115.1 uncultured Candidatus Saccharibacteria bacterium
TCACCCCACGTTTGGCGGTTGCGCCACGCCTGGAGGCTGAGCTGCCAAATATCCTGGCTGGCAAAACCAAAGGCCGGGTGCGCCACCAGCTCTGAGAGCAAACTATCGGCCATAGGAAACTCTCCTGCTGCTATGGCCTCGACCACCCGTGCGAGCAGCTCGAGCACCTGGATGACAGGATTATCAAGAATATTGTCGCGCCGCTCGTAATTGATGGCAATACCTGCGGCCTGGAGGTGCGGCACCAGCGCCACCAGTTCGCGGTGACGCCGAGCCAGGACAGCAATCTCCTCGGGTAGCGTGCCGCTGTCGATCTGCTGGCGAATCTGCTGTGCCAGCCATTGGCGCTCGGCTAGGCTGGTAGGCAGCTCGGCTAGGCTGATGGCAGTCTGAGTAGGCTGGTGATGGGCCGTAAGTGTCTTATCGAGCTCGGGAAGCACCGCCTCTAACCGATCACTCCCCTGAGTGATAACAGCCCGGGCTGGCGTGAGAATGGCGCGACTCGAGCGGTAATTATCTGTCAAGGCGATCAGCTGCACATCGCGGTAATGGCTCCGGAAGCGATGAATGTTACTAACATCTGCTCCCTGGAAGCTGTAGATTGCTTGGTCATCATCACCGACTGCCATAATGTTGGGGCGGCCCTCGTGGACTGGACTACTCGTTAGCGAAAAGAGAATACGCAGCTGCGCGAGGTTGGTATCTTGGAATTCATCTACCATGATGTATTGGTACTGCTCCTCAAGATTAGCGCGCAGCTCGGGCTGGGCATCGAGCGCCTGAGCGAGCTGGAGAATCATATCATCGTAGTCATACAGACCAGCCGCGCTCAGCTCAGTGAGATATGCATCATAGACCTCAGCAAGGGCGCGCAACTTACCGAGGCGCTTGCGATCTCTCAGGACATAATTCCCAGTAGCGTCCTTCTCGCACCAGTGGTTGCGCCAGGCGGTGAGTGGTGTGGTCTTGCCACTATCAAGCGTCTCATCGATCGCTCGAGCCAGGCTGAGCGAGAAGCTATCAGCCAGTAGTGGAATGGTGGGCGGCAACGGCGGCAGTGGCAGCTGAGCTGCCTCGCCCGCCAGCGGGGCGAGCTTGCCGGCCATTGGTTTGCTTATTCGCCCGGCGGCAAAGACCTCGCTGAGGCGTGGCTCGACAGCTGCCACGAGCGCCTCATCTGCATCAATAACCTGCCGAAGCTCTGCGCTACTGAGACCAGCCTGCTTGAGCTGGCTAATACTGCGGCTAATGTCCTGCAGATAGGTAAACTCACCATTTTGCTTGCTACTGAGAGGGCTCCGATGATCGAGCTGGCCAAGGATACCGCGCAAAATCTCATAGCTGCCAAGCTCATCAGTAGGCTTACGTGACGCACCATGGTAGAAATACTCCCGGTGGTGATTTATCACCTCACTGCCAAAGCTATGGAAGGTATGGATAGCGACGCGGTAGGCATCTGCCCCAATGATACTGCGCAGACGTTGCCGCATCGCGGCTGCCCCACTGTCGGTAAAGGTAAGACAGAGAATATTCTCAGGCAGTGCATCTGTTTGGCGCAGGATGTTGGCGGCGCGCATGCTGAGCAGCTCTGTCTTGCCAGTACCGGGGCCAGCCACAACGAGCAGCGGCCCATCGATGGTGTCGACAGCGGCGCGCTGCTGGTTATTGAGGTGCGTGTATCGAGTCGAAAATTCGTGTTCAGACATGTCTCCATTATCGCACACTCGCCGCATCGACTCTAGCGGCCAGGCCGAGATTCCGGTATAATATCTATCATGGACTTTGGTAACCACATGGATGTCGCATATGTGCAAAAGGCTCTCGCCGCGCGCTTTGGTGTGCAGCTAGTGATCGATCGCGTGGTGGCGCGCAATATTGCCGCGGGGCTTGCCGCCAAGGCATCAGTGTTTTTTGCGACAGATGGGCAGCTCTATTGCTTGGTCTATGGGCCATCGCGCCTTCTGCTTGGCGATGTCAAGAAGATCGCGGTGCGAATTGGTCTGCGCGCTGAGACATTCTTCCCGCCACGGGGTCAGCCAGAGTATTTTGACGAATTTGGCCGGCAGAAATTTCGTGAGATCTTCCCCGGGTTTGGGCGCATCACCGATCGCGACATTATGTACTATCGCACGCTTGCGCCATACAACCCAGCCCTCATTCTCGTTGATGAGGTGAAGGACGGCCATATTTATCAAGCAGATAGCGACGCGCGCAGTGGTTGGCGCGTTGCTGCCAAGTGTCAATATCATCGAGGAGAGGTAAAATAACGATATGAAGGATTATCTGGCAATCATCCGGCGCAACTTTGTCTCGCCTATCGTACTGGCAATTTTGCTCCTTGCTATGGTGCTAGTCTATGTGCAGGAGTATCGCGATGCGTGGTTTATATCATTTGTCATTATGGTCAATTCGCTGATTGGTGCCGTGCAAGAGATTCGGGCCAAGCGTGCCCTGCGCAAGCTCGAGCTCATGAGCGCCCCACGCGCCCGCGTTGTCCAGGCAGACGGCACCATCACCGAGGTGCTTTACGATGCACTGCAGGTTGGCGATACTCTTGTGCTACATACTGGCGATGAGCTACCCGCCGACGGCGTTGTGCTCGACGCAAAAGGCCTCGAAGTAAATGAGAGCATGCTCACGGGCGAATCTGCCGCGGTAGACAAAGCACCCAGTGATACTATCTATGCAGCCACAACAGTAGTAGCGGGCACAGCGCACGCTCGTGTCACGGCAGTTGGTAGCGCCACTAAGGCCGGTGCAATCAGCACTGTGCTCAAGCAATACGCGCCGCAGCCTACACCGCTCCAGCGGGCTATCCAGCGGGCTATTACTGTCCTGACTTATGGTGCAGTCGTGTTAGCACTGCTCATCTTTGCGCGCTATCACTTTGCGGGGTTGCAAGCGGTCAGCATCCTCAAGACGATTATCACCGCGGCGATCACCGTTGTGCCGGAGGGGCTGCTCCTGGCGAGCTCGCTCCTGCTTGCCTTTGGCTCACTGCGCCTGGCTCAGGCTAAGGTTTTACCTCAAAAGCTCTCGGCGATTGAGGCAATGGCGCTACTTGGTGTGCTCTGCGTGGATAAGACGGGTACTTTGACGAGTGATGATGTGACATTTGAGCAGGCTGCGTCGTTTGACCTATCGGCTAATGACGAGGTGGTCGCTCAGTACGCTGCTCTTGTTGCTCACGAAACCAGTGGT
>CALIXX010000028.1 GCA_938046115.1 uncultured Candidatus Saccharibacteria bacterium
CTGTGCCCGCCACGAACCCGACACCATATCCGCCATGGCCAACTTCGGAAAACCCACCTTCGACCGGGTACTCTTCCTTCCCGAACCCACCCTCGACGGGCTCGAACGATACCAAGCCGGTCGGCGCAGCGACCACCGCACCCCACAAGCCAGCCACGACACCCGCACCACCCGCGACAATCCCAACCCCACGGTACAGCACCCCAAAGGCCCCAAAACGGGGGAGAGCCGTGGCTATGGTGCTGCCGGGGATACCGCACGAAGCCGCACCGCATCCGCCCTCGCTCCCAAGAAAACCGGCTTTCTCCCCGGTCGCAGCCGAACCCCCCAACCCGTTCGCCGGCCGCTGTCCGCCCGCACAGCCCCGCTTGGATAATGTCATACCTATCGCCGAGCAATCGCTGGAGGATGTTTGGCCATTGCTGCTCGGTAGCATAGCGCCCCAACAGAGCACCATCCTGCCCAAAGCCCTTGTCGCCCCAGACGTTCGAGTCACCGTAGATAAGGATTCGCCCAGGCTGCATCACCCCTCACCTCGCACTTGTTTTGTCATCAAATAGTACTCGCCAGCCTCGTCAGTGCCATCTGTCCGGTGGCACACACTGGTGAAGGTTGGCTTGTCTGCCACCAATCGATACATATAGCCACGCTTCTCATAGATACCTATCGCCCTCTTGTTGGTAATATCTACCGCCAGGCCAACTCGGTCAAATCCTTGCTGACACGCTTCGTTCTCCGCTGCAGCGAGTAACTGCGAGGCAATACCACGACCACGATACTGCTCTGCCACCTCAAGTGCATTAATCTGCGGCAAGTCAGAGTACTCATCTTCAATCCTCACTGACGGCTCATCAATCTCTGGCCGCTCAGTCCAATCATGCCGCAGTGTCACCCGTCCCACATAACGGCCGTCCTCCACTGCAGCAAACACCACCGCCTTGCCCTGCATAGCCAGCTCTGCAAGCGTTGCTTCATAACGATCAGAAATACCCATATCTTGCTTAAGTAACGCAAACTGCTCGCTGCCTGGCAGAGCTACTGCAATACAGGCAAGTGCTTTCTCGTGGGTACGCGGCTGCCAATATTCATGCATGGTTGTACTCCACTTCTTTTCGCTTTTGGTATACAGAGTGGAGCGTTGCTTTTATTGCTGCATCAAGCGGCTGGGCTCGATACGCATCTCTGTCGCTATAGCCAATTGCGCCATTATGGTTGGTATATAACGTGACATGTGGAATAATGAACTCCGCCTGAGGTATCAGTTCACGAATTGCATCACGCCACGCTTCAAGCTCGCCCCACTGGGCAAGTGCAATAATTGTCTCGCGACCCTTTGCATTATCGACCAATCTACAGAACTCACCCGTCAATTCCGGCTCTGTCGTCATCGCTGCACCAGTCGTACGCGAGAGTTGCTCAAGCTGCTCATAGCCAGCCTCATCCACCCCATACTCACCAAGTACCTCAAACAGTGACAGATGAAATTCATCAGTCTTTAGAAACAATCCTGCAATCTCCCGCGGAAAATTCATAGCGCGAATCATGTCAGTCATATCATACATAATGTAATTATATTCCCGATCGATTGCAAAGCTCGTCACACGACTATTCTGCTGCATAGTGCTCATCCTCTTTCCTTCATAGCTCTACGCAACCTGCCGCGTGCATTTCGCAGTGGTACACTGCAAGGCTGGCGTGTGGGTTGGCAATGGCATGGCTACTCCTTATATAATTAAAAATCACCTCTTCTGGGCTTCGAGAATCCGCTGGGTATTCGCGCGGACGGTACCATCTCGATTCCAAAAGAAGTGATTCTAGCATTTCCCGACAAAACGACGGAAATAGCTATACTCTTTCAGCACTTGATTATTGCCTTGTCGCAGCATTCGCGGCGGGGTCTATTCTTGGCTACTTAGATTCACAACTCTTTATGAACATAACAAACCAATTTCTTCCCGCAGGCTTCGTGGGTGATAGCCACTCATTTTGCGCACCACAAGCTACGCAAAAATGCCTCTGGGTCTATTATACCCAAGGCCCGCCCGATTGAAAAGCTCCCAGCGACCGCATTATTACATGCTGGTGCTACCGAGCTTTGCAATAACACAGCACACCGAGACGCATCACTTTCATTACTCTATATGAGCACCCAGCGCCGCGCACTCCCCGTACCGAAAACACGCCACCACATGGTCGTTCACCATGCCGGCGGCTTGCATAAAGGCATAGCACGTGGTTGGGCCAACGAAGGCAAAGCCATCCCGCTTGAGCTGCGCGCTCATTGCCCGGGAGGTAGCCGTATCGGCAGGCACATCACGTGCACTCTGCCAGCGGTTTTGCACTGGCGCGCCACCCGCCAGGCCCCATAAGTACGCCTGCAAACTACCGTGCTGGCGAATAGCCCGCAGCGCCGCCTGGGCATTAGTGCGCACTGCATAAATTTTGCGCCGGTTGCGGACGATGCACGCATCCTGGGTGAGCGCCTCCAGCTCCGCATCCGTCATGGCGGCTACTTTTGTGATGTCAAATTGGTAAAAGGCCTGCTGGTAGCCCGCCCGCTTGGCCAGGATCGTGCTCCAGCTTAGGCCAGCCTGCGCGCCCTCCAGGCAGAGCAGCTCAAATAATTTTTGGTCATCATACAGCGGCGCACCCCACTCAGTGTCGTGGTAGATACGCTCGTTATCGCCAGATTCAGCCCAGGGGCAACGGTTCATAATTATAGTATAGCAAGAATGCTTGGCACGGTATACTGGTATTCGCGGCGCTCTGGCTCACCCACCTCAAAGCATACCTTACGCAAAAATCTTACCATCACATTTTTATGCTTTGCGTATGTGCCGCAGCTAAGGTAGACTTGCAAGACGTGCTTGTGTAAAGTTTGAATGCTTTTTGCATTATGCTCATCTTACTTATTTCTGCAAGAAGCGCAAGTGAATTAGCAAACCATAAGACTCTGCACACTATTTTTGTAAGCAGTACATTTTGTGTACGTTGCTGTCGCGCACATTTATTATTACTAGCGAGGCAGATTAATCCATTATATGCAAGTACCACAAAGCTATCGCAATTCTCGCCGATTAGTGTACACAAAAATCAAAAAACGCTGACGTATGTTACTAAACCACTCTCACATTGCAATACCACAATCAATGTTTGACAATGAGCAATCAAGCAACGAGAAATTTTATCAATTGTATGCAACAAACATGTGGCTCGTTGCCAGTAGCGTTAGTAAAGCTCCTCAGCCAAGTGCGAAGTTGAAAAAATCGGGCAGCGTACTATCGTGCCAGCTTCAATCCGCACTCCACTGCCTGCGTACCTCGACACAAAAACAAACACGCTTCTCGTTGTTATCAAGAAGCGTGTTATAGCGAATTATTGTTTTTCTAATTATTTAATTTCGAGCCCACCAAGGACACAGTCGCCGCGAATGTAGACAGTCTTTTTTGTACTCTTGGCAGCGTTGGTTTTGTCCTCTACTCCGCCAAGAATACTAGTGACCTGCGTCTTGACGATGACATTATCTGGAAAAATAATATTAATGCCACCACACACAACAAAAATATCAATCACCGCACCATCCTCTATCTTGGCTTGGCGCAGGTCGAGATCCACCTGACCAAACACCGCCGAAAGCGAGTTACCTGCAAATTCGCCTTTTATCTTGCGTGTGTTGCCCGAGAAGGAGGCAACCATATTATCATCCGACGATTGTTTTGCGATGCGACGCTGGCGCTGCGACAAATTAAAAATAATCGTCAGGCCAATCGCGATCAGCACCAGCGGCCAAAACACCCGCCAAATATTAACGTTGTTATGCAAAAATGCATTCGCGCCAATTGTTAGGCCAACTGCTACCCAGAGCGCTCCCCACAGCCAATTGCGATTGCGCAGCGTCAGCACACCAACCATGATAAATCCAAGCGCACACAAACCATACCAAAACTCCCGCCAGTAATGAAACTGCACGCCAAAGCTCTCGCTTAATAATATTCCACCCAGCGCCACAAACGCCGCGCCAGCACCAATGCGTAAAATTGTATTGTTCTTCATATCGCTAGCATACCATTATTATAGGTAGCACACAATAAGACCACCTCTGTCCCAACCACCACCGCAAAGCTGCTAATACACTGGTGAAGCGCTGCCCAAAAGTCCTTACTATATGCCAACCCATGCTTCGCAAAGAGACACCATCCTCTCCTATCCATAATTATATAAACGTTATAACTATAACAACATTGCCTCATTTACCCCTGTTATTTCTCTTTTGATGCCATCAAATTAATCGTTGTTATATATACAATATTCATTATTACCCACAACGTTGTGAATTCATCGCCCTACCGCCTCTGTTTTCGAATTTGTTTCGTTGTAGTTATGTATGTTGTTTTTTATACACATATAGAGCGCGTGCATCTGAGGGTTATTGTTGTATATATCACACCTTGTTCGTCACCTCTCGCCACCAATGATATCCTATATTTTATACAACACAATCTCAATTTACTCTCCTCACACTACTCTATTTTTTATAACATAGATATGTTGTAATCTGCACAGCATAGCTCATACAGGCTTATCTACATCAGCTAATCCAGTCAAAGCCCCCTTATGTCTCCTGAGAGGCTGTGGATCCCTCGTCTAGCGCTTAGTAGGCTACAAATTCGCATTTTCCCTTCCTCAGCGCTTTCGCGCATCACAGCACCCTATAGTGGGCTATTTCACACGTTCAGTAAGCGATACGGTGTGCAATGTGCAATGAGTGCCGCTAACTGTGCCTGCTTGGCATGCAGCCACTTTTCTGTGCAGTCATTCTGCTCGAATTCTTTGTACATTATATTTTGCGTATCGCTTGTTTTGTACAGCTTGCGCATTTTTAATTATTTGCATTTTCGCTCAGCGCAAAATATAGAGCGCTCAGCCTGCCGCACTGCACGATACTTCGCTATAAGCTAATCATTTCTATATACCGCTTTACTATGTTTTTCTCATTGCAAAAAAGTGTGTGTATTCTGTGCTCAATGGTGGGCAAAAATAGACGCAAACAGCTTTAGCATAGTCGATGTAGTAAGTAGCTAGCTATGAGCACCACATGGATTTTTTTAAAAAACATAAGTGTGTCACCAGCCATCACACCTCCTTGTTACTTCGCATAGTTCCGTATCCAGATACTGTGTTGTGTAGCAATGGCGCGTGCTTTGTCTTGTATGTGCTGCAGCTTTCGCGCTCGGCTTGTTGCTTTCAATATGCAACCAAAATGATTTTTTTAATATGCCATTTTTATTCACAAAAATGCCTACTGTTACGCACTGCGCTATTGCATTATTTTTGCTTATTGCTTCGCTCCTCGCGCTCACGCTGCAACAAATTTTTCTGCGGCAAATATCAACCAATATCCCTCTGCCTTCACCAAGCCAAAAGCCGTATCATATTTTTATCATCACACCACAACTCACTCACCCACTTTGTAAAAAATCTTCGCTACCACTCCAAGCAGTGGCACACCACACACCCACGTTATAGCCGCAACAGCTCCTTGCTGCCATACACATATCATGAGCACAATGGAATCCATACAGTTTGCTTGTTTTGTGCAGCAGCCATTTTGCTCCCTCGCATGTCGAATTATTTTTTGCAAAAAAACGCTTAGTAATTGTCTACGAAAATCAAACTCACTCACGCTACAGGATTAATCTTCCTTCTCCGCCAAGCTGAACGCACCATCTCCCTCATTCAATCCTACACCACTTAGCAAAACGCACCACTCACCTTCTGCTGAATATACTGTAACTACTATTCAGGAAAAATTCATTTGCTGTAGCACAGCAGCACTGGCATACTATCCTCATATGCGCTAGCAAATTTATGATGCACATAAGCCTGCCAACACATTCACTATCAATAATGCATAATGAACGAAACGCTAGTTATATTCATACACGCAGGCTCGCTACTAGACGACACCTATTCTTCTACCGTATTATCTATTTGAGCTGCACTGCCTAGTAAAGACCTGCATATAGCGCGTCTTTCTTAAGTATCACAGCAGGGAGCTTCATAGCTATTTTAAAATTCAGCATACATTATTTTGCACATTATTTTTCTATAACACCAAGCACACAGCACAAGCTAATGAGCGCCTCACTTGCGTCAATATAGCGGTGGCTAGCACCATACCACAGCCTCCCTGGTGCGAGAAAATAATGACTTGCACCAATGAATAGACAAAAGAGCACTATGAATAATACAAGATTCCGTTCATTTTAAAAAGCTTGCCAATCCTGACAAGCTCGACAATTTTACTGTACAAAAAACGACTTTATTTACAGCAGCTCCGCGCCAAACTTCACAATAATCAACGCCACCGCCAGCACCAGCACACTTACGCCACACAGCACATCGTAGCCATGGCGAGCAAAGCGCTTGGTGCGCTCCCCACCAATCACCCCAGCCTCAATGCAGTAGCGCGTCATCCCAAAGAAGATCAGCAGCATCCCCACATCCAGCGTCAAGCACCACGGGCACAGCACGCGAATAACGGCGAAGCTCATATAAAACATCCACAGTGCAAAAATCATCCCGAGCACAGCACCACCCCAGGCACTCCGCACAAACCAGCGCGGCAGACGTGCCCCAGCCAGCAGTGCTACCACTACCGTTATCATCACTGGTATGGCCATCATGCCAATGAAGCTATTAGGAAAGCCAAGCACCGTCGCCGACCAATGCTGTGCTACTGTGGAGCAGCTCAGCACGGCATTGACGTCGCAATTAAGTACCCCACCTGGGTGCTGCGCCAAATGCAGTGTCTCAAGCGAGAGAACAAAGGATGCCACGAGCCCCAGGCCGCTGCCCAAAGCTGCCGCCAGCAATGCCACTGTGCCAGGCCGACGCAGCCAGGGCGCACGGCCCACATCATCCGCCACCACAGTGGTCGTAGTGTGTACTTTAGGCGTTTTAGCGGGCATAGTATCCCACTTCGTCGATGGTTGGCAGCGGCAAACCGCGCCACATACCCAGCACCTGGCCGTTATCCGCCAAGGCAAGGATGGTGGGGTACTCCACAATGTCGTACGTGCGACAGAGCGATTGCCCCTCACGTGTATCTGGGTCAAATTCCTCAATGGCATGACCTGTACGCCGGCTAAAGTCACGCAAGTAGTCGAAGACGCGACGCGCATAGTCGCTCTCTGTCCGGTAAATGATGAGGACGCGCATATGTTTTACCTCTGTTTTTCTTGCTGCTTCGCACTCCGACGCTGCTCTAATATCTTAACGAAATCGTCCAGCGTCTTAAATTTATAAAACACGCTCGCAAAGCGCACATACGCCACCTCATTACGCGCTGCGAGCTCATCGAGCACGAAGCCACCAATCACGCGCGACTCAATCTCATTCTCGCCCGCATCGTGGATCCGGTCCTCCACTGCATCAATAATTGCCTCGAGCTCTAGCTCCGATTTGAAGAACTTACCAACCGAGCGGCGCACCGAGGCGCGGAGCTTAGCTCGATCAAAGAGCTCGCGTGAACCCGTCCGCTTAAGCACTGCAATCGTTGGGTATTCGATCCGCTCATAGGTGGTAAAGCGGTGTCCATCAGGAGTCTCGCGGCGGCGGCGAATCGTCACGCCATCGGCCGACTCACGCGATTCTAACACGCGGCTGTTGCCAATCTTGTCGCGGTGAGTTGTCACGCGTCCGCCTCCTTTTTGCGGCGGCGGCGCAAGAAGGCCGGGGTATCATCCTCGTCGTCATCCATCGATTGATCCCAAATATTCGTCTCATTCTCCTGGGCAAAGTGAGCAGCCGCCTCGGGGTCGATGGCCATATCGACACTATCGACCGCTTCGTCCACTGTCTCGGCTGCTTCTTCGTCATCTTCGTCATCACTTGGCTCGTCGTCATCAAAGAACGAATCACTGTCAAAGCCAGTCGCGATAACGGTAATAATCAGCTCATCCTCCAGCTCGGGCTTGAGTGTCGCACCAAAGATAATGTTGGCATCGGACGACACCGCACCAGTGATAATCTCGGCCGCTTCTTGAATCTCGGCCATACTCATATCATAGCCACCCGTCACATTAAAGAGTACACCCTTGGCACCGTTGATCGACACCTCAATCAGTGGCGAATCAATTGCCTGCTGGGCGGCCATCTGAGCTCGGTCTTCGCCACTAGCCCGGCCGATCCCCATCAATGCACTACCAGCACTGCTCATAATTGCCTTGACGTCCGCAAAGTCGAGGTTAATCAGCCCATGCTCGGTAATCAACTCCGATATCCCTTGCACACCCTGGCGCAGCACATCATCGGCAATCTTGAAGGTCTCAAGTAGTGGTGTCCGGCGGTCAATCGTGTCAAGTAAGCGATCGTTGGGGATAGTAATGAGTGTATCGACTTGCCGCCCCAACTGCTTGATAGCCCACTCGGCATTGATACGTCGCTTCTCGCCCTCAAAGGTAAAGGGCTTGGTGGCCACCCCCACACAGAGGATGCCAAGGTCACGCGCCACTTCTGCTACCACGTGGCCAGCCCCCGAGCCTGTGCCACCACCAGCACCAATCGTCACGAAGATCATATCTGCCCCCTCAAGCGCCTGACGAATCTCGTCGAGTGACTCACGGGCCGCAGCCTCACCCACACTGGGGTCAGCACCAGCGCCAAGACCATTGGTGGTGTTGTGCCCGAGATGAATCTTAATATCTGCTTGCGAATTATGCAGCGCCTGCGCATCGGTGTTCATTGCAATGAACTGCACGCCAGCCAAGCCAGCGTCTTTCATTCGATTAACAGCAGACCCACCAGCGCCACCGACGCCAACGACTTTGATACTAGCAAAGGTTTGGATCTCGCTTGGTTTTACTTCCGGCATTCACGTTTCTCCCCTTGTGCAACTATCAACTTTACCATTACCATTTAGTATATCATCCTCATCGGTATGATTCTAGGCCTTGAGCCCTCCCAGCAGCCGACGCAACCAGCTAATCGCGCCCTTGGCGTGTGCTGTACCACTGTTGGTATAGGCCTGGGTGGGCTGCTGACCGCCTTCGCTATCGGCGAGCATCAGACCAACTGCGGTGGCGAACTGCGGCTTTTCTATCTGGTCGGCCACCCCGCTCGTAAAGCCAGTTGGTCGGCCTACCCGAGCGGCTACTCCCAGCTGTTCCCTGGCATAGCTCGCTATGCCACGCATCTGAGCCATGCCACCAGTCAGCACAACACCACTGGGCAGCTTGCCAGCGCGGCCTGCCTTCTTGAGCTCCTTCTGTACTGCCTCGAAAATCTCCTCCAGCCGGGCATCAACAATCTCGTCAATCTCCTCCGTAGCAAACTCGTACGATTCCTTATCGCGCCGCACCTTAGCCACCGCGTCGCTTGCCTTGATGCCAGCCGCAGCATGCTTGACCTTAACCAATTCCGCAACATCAGGGTCAGTTTTGAGGCCAATAGCGAGGTCGTTCGTCACATTCACACTACCCATTGGGATGACGCCAACATACTGCAAGTCCCCTTCTTCGAAGACTGCCACACTGGTCGTTGCTCCACCAAGGTCAACCACTGCCACACCGCTTTCGATCTGCCGCTCATTCAGCACTGCCTTAGCCGCCCCCAATACCGCTGGTGTAATGGCATGAGGGTGGACGGTCGCCATCTCCACCGCTTTTTGCAAATTCGCCACATAGGGCGCTAGAGCCGAAACGACATTGGCATCAATCTCCAGCCGCGTGCCCGTCATACCCAGCGGGTCTTTGATACCCGCTTGGCCATCAAGCGTATAACTATGCGGCACGACCTCGAGGATCTCGCGGTTGGCTTGTACTTTGCCTGTTGTGGCAACTTCTTCGATGCGTGCCACATCATCATCATTAATCTCGTGATCGATCGTGCCCACGGCAATCATCCCAGTGGCACGAGTGCTGGTAATGTGCGCACCATTGACACTCACCGTCGCACTGTTGACTTCGTAGCCACTCATCCGCTCGGCCTCGCCCAGTGCTTCGTCGATCGTGCGGGCTGGGCCACTGAGATTGACCACCATACCTTTGCGCATACCACTGTTCGGTGCCTGCCCTACGCCCACAATCGTCGGCGTGCCTGTCTCTGGATTCATATGCCCCACCACGCATCGAATCGTCGTCGTCCCGACATCTATTCCTACTGCGTATTGAGAATTTTCATGCATAGTACCATTATACAGGTTATGCTGTGTCTTGTACAATATGGGCGGAAGAAAGCGAGAGTTTTGAAATTTAGCTACGGTGTCTTTCTAGATATCCATCTAGATGTTCATTAGCCCACATAACAAAATCGTCTTCGCCAAACTGAATGACATCTGCTAGTTCCTTATGCTTTTCATTATAGAACTTACAAAAAGCGCGGCAATATTCTTGGTATACCTGGTTGCGATCGACTGGTACATCCCAGACACCACCAGGCTTAATCCCATCGCCAACAACCGTCATATAGACCACTGATGGAGAGTTGCTTCCATCTACAGTTCTATCGATCGGACGAAAGGCGATCTGAATATACCACTGCATAAGCTCAAATGTCCCTGCCGCAAAGCCATACGGAGACCAAGACGATTGAATGTCTCTAGCAAACAGGCGATGCATATCACTTGCAAATGTGAGGTTATACGTATCGTACGCTGTTGTAAACGGCACGTATACAAGATACTCACTATCATCTAAGCCATCGATAAAGAGCGAACATTCTGTGTTGACTTTTCCTACATCAAACCACATCTTTACTGTGCGCGGTGTTGGTGTCGTTGTCTTGTCTGTCGCCATATCTATATCTCTGTTGGTTATTCTGATGTATGTTTAGTATAGCATAAAACTCGCCGTTCATTATCTCGGCGAGTTTTATGTATGCTGCAGCAATGGTGGCAGCAAGGGTAGCTACCAGGGCGAGACATTACAGCTTCGTCATAATCTCCGCCCCTATCTCAGTGATAAGGACAGTGTGCTCGAAGTGGGCAGCCAGACTACCATCGCGGCTGTAGATTGTCCAGCCATCGCCAGCAGTATCACTGTAGATAGCGCCGCCACCCAGGGTAGCCATGGGCTCGATGGCAATAGTATCACCAGGCTGGAGTAGCGGGCCAGTGCCTTTGCGGCCATAGTTCGGGACGTCGGGCGGCATGTGCATCTCGAGGCCCACACCGTGCCCCACCAGCTCGCGAATAATCCCAAGGCGGCCCTTTTGCAGCACAGCTTCCACCGCTGCGCCAATATCGCCAGTACGCACTGGCCCTTTGATCGCGTCAATGCCAGCATAGAGACTGCGTTCGGTAGTGTGGAGTAGGTGCTTAATAGCCCCAGCGGGTGCGTCATCCACCACCATAGTAAAGGCGCTGTCTGTTTTCATCCCGCGGTAGGTAATAACGAGATCGAAACTAACGACATCGCCCCGCTGTAAGATATAATCGCTTGGTACGCCATGGACAATTGCTTCGTTCGTGCTAATACAAATCACCCCAGGGAAGTTCACCTCTGGGGTCTTGTAGGTTGGCTCAGCACCGTAGGCAGCAATCCGTTCTGCCGTAAAGGTATCGATCTGCTTCTCACTTACTCCAGCATGGACAAATTGACGGATATCAGCAAAGATCTGCGCCAAGCGCTTACCTCCTTCGCGCATTGCCTCGAGTTGCTCGGGCGTCTTGACACCAGTAATTAGTTGGGCCATGCGTGCATTACCTCGTCATAAATCCGGTCGTGCACTTCGCCCGCGGTGCCAGTCCCGTCAAGGTGGATGATCTTTACCCCAGCCTCAGCAAAGATACCAAGTACTGGGTACATCTTTTGGCGGTAGATGGCCATGCGGCGCGCAATCGTCTCGGGTGTATCCTCCATTCGGCCTCGCTTGGCTAAGCGGCGCATGATTTCCTGCTCGGGCACTTCCAGTACCACGACGAGGTCAATGTTATCACCAGTACGCGCGAGATGGTCATCAAGCCACGCGGCTTGCTCTTTCGTACGCGGGAATCCATCAACAATAATGTTTTGGTAATGCCTGCGATACGCCTCTTGCACCGCATGATCGAAGACTTGGTAGGTAAGCTTATCACTCACGAGCTCACCAGCTTTGAGGGTAGCAATCACCGCTGGGTCGGTGCTCTGGCGCAGCATCTCACCCGTCGAGAGCCACTTCCACCCCTGGCGTACTGCCAGCATCTGCCCTTGCATACTCTTACCGGCACCAGTTGGGCCAAACAAAAGAATCATCTGTGCCTCCTTGTTATTATGTGGTTATAGTTATTATTAAGAAAAATTATTGCTCGTGTCATAAAACTACGGGGCAAGGGCACGTTGCACCAGTTGAGCGATCGCCCCACCGTCAGCTCGGTTGCCCACCTTAGCCTTGACGGCGCCAATCACCTGGCCCGTCATCCGTGGATTATCTGCTCCAAGCTCGGCAATCGTCTGCGCCACCACGGCTTGCAATTCTTCATCACTCAGTGGCTGCGGCAAGTAGTGCTGCAGTACTGCCATCTCGCGCTCCTCGGGCTCAGCAAGTTCAAGGCGACCATTGGTGCGGTAGATTGCTGCGGCATCGCGCCGCTTCTTCACCTCACGGACGATCACCTGCTCGACGGCAGCATCGTCCAGGCCAGTCTCGCGCACACCCTGCTTCACCTCTTCATCAAGGATAGCAGCACCAAGGTTGCGCAAGGTGTCACCAACAAAACGATCGCCGCTAAGCAAAGCGGCTTTCATTTCGTCTTTGATACGCTGCTTGAGCGTCGTCACCTAGCGGATCCCCAGGCGAACTTTAGCCATCTTGTCAGCCTTGCGCTGACGACGGGTAATCGCCTTCTTGCGGCGATCGGTCTTGCTGATCGGCTTGGCAAATCGCATCGATGCCCGTGCCTTTGCTAGCACACCGCTCTTCAACACCCGGCTGTTAAACCGACGGATGATGTTCTCATTCGCCTCGCGCTCGTCTTTTCGTGTTACTTGTACCATATCGCTCCTCATTATAGCAGATGCGACATATTTTGCAATTCTATCGCGCGCAAAGTTGTGCAAATTGCTGCGCCGCCCACAAAAACAACCGATCACCAACGCCGCACCTCTCACCACCCTAGTGCTAGCACAGCCCCACGACTCATGCAGCCTGGCACAATCATACCCCT
>CALIXX010000029.1 GCA_938046115.1 uncultured Candidatus Saccharibacteria bacterium
CTGGGGTGGGTTCGGGTAGGAGCTTGCTGGTACGGATGAGAGGACTTGAACCTCCACGCCCCGCAGGGCACTAGCACCTGAAGCTAGCGCGTCTACCAATTCCGCCACATCCGCAGATATACGCACCGCAGGCTCTTACCGTGTATTGTATACGAATTTCGGCCTTGCGTAAAGAGTTTTGTGATACAATCAGGTAAATAAACTGTGGCGGGTCTACCGCTATTTTACATTTATACAAGGAGTATGACATGACCTCTATCCATCCATCGTCCCAAAACTTCGACAAACTAGAGTGGATACAACAAGAGATCGAAGAAATCCGAGAGGAGTGCGGCACCGCCAACTCGGGTAAAGCTGGAGATGAGCAGTATGCTGAGGTGTGCCGACGGATGGTTGGTGCGCTAGGTTTAATTGCTACACGATCGGGCGAAGATCTTACGCCAGATACTGCAGAACGCTTACTGTACGGCCTGGCTATATCATCACGCACCGGACAGCCAACACAGGGTGAGCTTACCGAAGAGGGCATCCGCATCATTCGCGAGATCAGCGGGATGGCGCAGCAGTCTGCTAAAGAAAATAATGCTGACACTATGGGAATAGTAGCATAATATCACCAATAAGCACCATGAAGCACACCCAACAGCCTACCTCTGCGGCAACTGACCACCGCAATGTAGTAGACCACTACAAAGGGTTGCCACACCAAGCCATCGTTGCTGATCTTGATAAACATGGCTCAGTACTTCATATTGCGATTGATAATGTGGTGCGCGACTTCAACATGGGGACGATCGTCCGCAGTGCCAATGCCTTTGGGGTGCGGCATGTCCATATCATTGGTCGGCGGCAGTGGAATAAGCGTGGTGCGATGATGACGGACACGTATCTGCATGTGCATTATCACCAAACGGTTGAAGATTTCTTGCAGGCTATTACTGACCGGCCACTCATTGCGGTCGATAACGTTGCTGGTTCAGAGCCACTTCACTCGGTCGCGCTGCCGCGTAGTGCCGTGCTTTTGTTTGGGGCAGAGGGGCCTGGTATTCGTCCCGAGCTGCTTGAGCAAGCCACGTCCATTGCCGCTATCGAGCAGTTTGGCAGTACGCGTAGCCTCAATGTCGGCGTAGCAGCGGGTATTGCGATGTATGCCTGGGTACAGCAGCATCGGCTGCACCCAGATCAGGAGTAGAGATTCTACTCTTTTTACTCCTTTTCAAACATAAGGCAGCGAAGGGGTATGTAGCACTGCGTGATGGTGCTATAGAGTAGTGAATCCATCCAAGGGCTTGTTTTTCCATGCCGTTTATGCAAAAATAGCAGTAACTATGACAAAACTTTCATCGGAATCATATCGGGGGGCGCGGGATTGGTATCCGGAAGATCTTCGCGTGCGCAAATACATCTTTCAGACCTGGCGTCACGTTGCCAAGAGCTACGGCTACGAAGAATACGATGCACCACTGCTTGAGCCGGTTGAAGTGTATGCTGCCAAGAGTGGTGACGAGTTAGTAAATGACCAGACATATCAGTTTATTGATCGTGGCGATCGACAGGTAGCGATCCGTCCTGAGATGACACCGAGTGTTAGCCGGATGATTGCCAAGCACCGCCAAGAGATCGCCTATCCAGCGCGTTGGTTTAGTATTGCCCAGTTTATGCGCTATGAGCGACCACAACGGGGGCGAGAGCGTGAATTTTGGCAGATGAATGTCGATATATTTGGCGTTGATAACATGCAGGCCGAGGCCGAGATTATCGCACTTGGTAGCCGTGTTATGAAGACCTTTGGTGCGACGGACGACATGTACACTATTCGCATCAACAATCGCCAGTTGATCAACCTTATGATGGCGCAGTTTCTTGAGCTCGATGCTGTGCAGGCTCAGCTGATGATTCGGTTGTTTGACCGCAAGAATAAGATTCCACCACAGGCCTTTCGCGACCAGGCTATTGAGATCTTTGGTGAGGCAGCAGCACCGGTCGGCTTACAACGGATTGCTCAGCTCTTGACGGCACGTACCATGGCCGACCTGCCGGAATCGATTCGCGACAGCGAGGCGGTGCGCGATGTGCAGCGGCTCTTTACACTACTTGAGCGTAGTGGCGTAACAAATGCTATCTTCGATATCACGCTCATGCGTGGGTTAGACTATTACACGGGTACGGTGTTTGAGTTCTTCGATACCCATCCAGATAATAACCGTTCACTCTTTGGTGGTGGGCGCTATGATGGCTTAGTAGGGATGTTTGGCGCTGAGCCTATCAGTGCGGTCGGCTTTGCACCGGGCCTATCGATGATGCAGCTCTTCCTCGAGGCGCATCAGCTGCTACCAGAATTTAGCTCCACAACCGATATTTATATGATCGTCCTTGGCGGGGCAATGCGCGGTGCGCTCGAGCTAGCGGACGACCTGCGTGATGAGAACGTCAATGTGGAAGTCGATTTCACTGGCCGCAAACTAGACAAGCAACTCAAGGCAGCGATCAAGAAACAGATCCCTTATTTCCTCTTTGTTGGTGAGGATGAGCTGGAGAACGAGATCTACACCCTCAAGAATATTGCGACGAGCGAGGAGCAGAAGCTCAGTCTGGAGCGCGTCGTCAGTGCCGTTAAGGATTATCGTCGTCAGCCATCGCGCAGTGAAGATGATGACTTTGATTTATCGTAGTGTCACCGTGTGTCTCTGTTGCAACTGTAGTTCATCTCTGTTAGCCTCTCGTTTTGCTCGTCTTGCGGAGCATTATATATACGCGTGCATGCTTGGGTCTGTTGCATGTCTATTTCACACTGCCAGCGACATATGATACAATAACCAACTATGAAGACGACACTAGACCACCTATCAGACACCAAAGTACGCGCCACGATTACCGTCGGTGCAGATGAACTGGAGGCAGCTCGCCAGGTTGCTTTGCGCAAGCTCGCCAAGACAACCAAGGTTGATGGCTTCCGCAAGGGTCATGCCCCGCTCGAGTTGGTTGCAAAGAATACCAATCCGGAACTCCTCGCCGAGGAGACGCTAAACAACGCCCTGAGCAAAGCAGTTGCTGCTGCCTTCCTCGAGAGTGATGTGCAGGTGCTTAAGCGCCCAGAGGTAGAGATTAAGAAGTTCGTGCCTGGCAGCGAGCTGGAATTTACTGCTGAGGCCGAGGTTATGCCTACGATTACTCTCGGTGACTATAAGAAACTCAAGCTCAAGCCAGCGAAGATAACCGTTACGCCAGAAGAAGTAACGGAGATCCTTGACCGGATTCGCCACAGCATGGCCGAGCGTACGGACACTGATGAAGCAGCCCAGGACGGCGACGAGGTGACGATTGACTTCGTGGGCAAGCGCGATGGTACGCCTTTTGCTGGTGGCACCGGGAAGGACTATCCGCTTGTACTTGGCAGCAAGTCATTCATTCCAGGCTTCGAAGAGGCATTGATTGGCCTCAAGGCTGGTGAAACGAAGGCGGTTGAGCTCACCTTCCCGAAGGACTACCATGCGAGCGAACTAGCTGGCCAAGCAGTCGTCTTTGATACGACCGTCAAGAAGGTTAAGAAAGTGACATTGCCTGAGCTGACTGATGAGTTTGCTGCGAAGGTTGGGCCATTTACTTCTATTGAAGATCTCAAGAAAGATATCGAGAAGGAAATTACTGCGCAAAAACAGCGTGAAGCAGATGACGAGCTGCGCGACGTAGCCGTCAAGCAGTTGGCCGATGCCAGCACAGTAGCCATCCCAGAGGTGCTGCGGGCTGACCAGCTTCGCTCGATCGAGCAAGACTTGGTACAGAACCTCGCTCACCGTGGCCGGACTCTCGAGCAGTACCTTGCCGAGAAGGGGTATAAAGACAAAGATGAGTGGATCGAGAAGGAGGCTAAGCCAGCGGCCGATGAGCGCATTAAGGCGGGGCTTGTCTTGGCTGAGCTGAGCAAGGCTGAGAAGATCGAAGCCACAGCAGAGGAGCTGCAAGAGCGCATCAGTGCCTTCAAGCAGCAATATGCCAATGATGCAACTATGGTGGCGCGCTTTGATGAGCCAGAGGTGCAGCACGAGATCGCCAACCGCCTCTTGACAGAGAAGACGATCGACTGGCTGGTGGCGCAGAATACTAAGAAGTAGCAGATAATACAGCTCGCATAACGGAAATTAGCACTCTATATTGACGAGTGCTAATTTTCTCGTTACAATAGTACTATGATGAAACCGAATGACTACCTAGTGCCCAACGTCATCGTCCGGACGCGTGATGGCGAGCGTGGCTATGATATATACTCGCGCTTGCTCGAGGATCGCATTATCTTCCTTGGCGAGGAGGTGACTGAAATGACGGCCAATGTCGTTGTGGCGCAGCTCCTCCATCTTGCCAATGAAAATCCAGACAAAGACATCCAACTCTATATCAATAGCCCTGGTGGCAGTGTGTATGACGGCCTCGCAATCTACGATACTATGCAATACATCGCGCCAGATGTGCAGACGATTGGTATTGGTCTGCAAGCAAGTATGGGCGCCTTCTTGCTTAGTAGCGGTGCGAAGGGTAAACGCTTTGTCCTGCCCAATGCCCGCGTGATGATCCACCAGCCGAGCAGCGGTACGCGCGGCAAAGTGACAGACCAAGAAATTAGCTTGCGCGAGAGTATCGCCCTCAAGGAGCGGCTGGCTGCTATTATGGCGGACAACACTGGCCAGAAACTCGATAAAATCAAGGCTGATATGGAGCGCGACTACTGGCTAAGTGCCGCAGACGCTGTAGCGTATGGCCTGGCTGATGAAGTGATTGGTGCTCGCATACAAAAAAACACACAGCGTTCGTAGCAACTTTATGGTATCATATAGATGTGATATCACGTAGTACAGATACTAGCTCCGAATCTAAATCAAGCCAAAAACCCTTACATTTCCGGCGTATTATGCATTATCGCCCACGTCGGGTAACAGTGATAGTATGGTTAACGGTTATGCTAATGCTTTTGACCGTTGTAGCTGTGAGTATATTCTATAAGAACCGTCAAAGCGCTGCCTCCCTGATGAAATCGCAGCTCGTCGAAGGTGCTATGCTAGCACGGGCTGCTACGTTCTCGTCGGATGGTGTAATTTCGTGGGATGCGTACGCTGATGGTGGTGTGTATGGGACGATTACTTCGCAGGATGACCGCAACCGCCTGCTTGCACAGCAACCATTTATCCGCTGTACGGTTGGGAAAGAGTGTAGTGGATGGATATCAGCTGCGCAAGCACAAACCTATACACAGCCGATACCGGCTGGCGACACAGTGTGGTATAAAAACGATTCACTTCGACATTATGGCGAAAGCATCCTACGCGACACAAGTGCCAAATGCGCCTTTTGGCAGTCTCCAGTTCAAAGACTGTGTGTTTCTGCCAAGACTGGCCGCTTCTTCTATTATGTTAATGGCTTTGGATCAAATAGCTTACACCGGTTATAAAGGAGTGTATTATTAACCTGACGCGCCGTAGTATGACAAAGAAATGCGTTACAGTGTGTTACGATACTATTCAAGCGGTCTATAAAAATTGAGGCCTTGTCACTTGACGGAGTAAGGCGCGGTCTGCTACAATTAAAAATTAATGAAGGTTGTGTAATATGGGTTAGGTGCGGACTACGCCGGTGGCGTGGCGTTTTAGTGTGCGAAAACTTATATTGAGTAAAGCTTCGGTGCCACAGCAAATGCACGAGCAGGGTTTTGGAGTCCTTACACGTGCGGATAGATAACAATAATTCAAGAGGAGTTTACATGCCTACACCTACCACGGCAACAGCTGCTCCATCGCGTGTGTTTTTTACTAGCAATGACACCGCGCTGGCAGTACCCGACTTGCTGGCTCACCAAGAAGAATCCTGGAAGGACTTCGTCGAGACGGGCTTGAGCGAAATTTTTGCAGAGCTCAACCCAATCGAAGACTATACTGGCCAGAAGCTTGAGCTGCGCTTTAAGGATTATGCCTTTGGCGAGCCCAAGCATACAGAGCAGTTTGCGAAAGAAAACAACCTGACTTTCGATGCACCACTGCAAGCCACCGTCGAGCTTATCAACAAGACGACTGGCGAAGTCAAGGAACAGAGCATCTACATGGGCGACTACCCTTGGATGACGGAGCGCGCGACGTTTATCATCAATGGGACAGAGCGTGTGGTGGTAAGCCAGCTGATTCGGAGTGCTGGTGTGCTGTTTAGTGCCGACCGCGTGGCAGGGCGCAACCTCTATGGTGCCAAGATGATCCCAGGCCGTGGGGCATGGCTCGAGTTCGAGACCAGCCCATCGGGTGCAATCTACGTGAAGATCGATCGCCGCCGCAAGATTGCAGCCACCACCTTGCTGCGTGCTCTTGGTATGAGCAAGGTGTCGGCCATTCGCGAGGCCTTTGCTGATATCGACACCGGTGAGCTGAAGTATATCGAAGCTACGCTTGAGAAGGATCCAGCGCATGGCATCAACGAAGCGTTAATTGAGGTCTATCGCCGCCTGCGCCCAGGTGATCTCGCTACGGTAGAGAACGCTCGCCAGATGATTGAGCGCATGTTCTTCGACT
This sequence comes from uncultured Candidatus Saccharibacteria bacterium, assembly GCA_938046115.1. Lineage (GTDB taxonomy): Bacteria > Patescibacteriota > Saccharimonadia > Saccharimonadales > Saccharimonadaceae > Saccharimonas. The sequence continues at coordinate 6,546 of CALIXX010000029.1, forward strand.
TCAAGCGTTTCGACTACAGCCGCGTTGGCCGCTACAAGATCAACCAGCGCCTGGGTGTTGATGTGCCCAATACGGCCGAATATCGCACATTGCAGATGAGTGATTTGATTGGTGTCTTGCGTGAAATCATCCGCCTCAACAACACACAAGAGCCAGCTGATGATATCGACTCGCTGAGCAATCGCCGTGTGAAGCTGGTTGGCGAGCTAGTAGCGCGCCAGTTCCGCGTTGGTATGCTCCGGATGCAGCGCAATGCAATGGACCGTATGAGCATGAGTGACCTCGAGACAGTTACGCCAAGCCAGCTGATTAATGCTCGCCCAGTGGTGGCAGCAGTGCGCGAGTTCTTCGCCAGTAGCCAGTTGAGCCAGCTGCTTGATGAGGTAAACCCGCTATCCGAGCTGAGTCACAAGCGTCGCCTGAGCTCGATGGGGCCTGGTGGTCTCAGCCGCGAGCGAGCCGGCTTTGAGGTGCGCGATGCTCACCCCACCCACTATGGCCGGATTTGCTCGGTGGAGACACCAGAGGGTGCTAACATTGGCTTGGTGCTGAACCTCGCTACCTACGCACGTATCAACGAATACGGCTTTATTGAGACACCATACCTCAAGGTAGTTGATGGCCGCGTGACTGATGAAATCGTCTACCTCGATGCCTCGCAAGAAGTAACTGAGGTGATTGCCGACGCTGGTGCTCGTCTCAATGAGGATGGTACCTTTGTACGCGATCGCGTCAGTGCGCGCAAGTTCCTCCAGCCAGGGCAGGTAGACACGAGCGAAGTCACTTTCATGGATGCTGCGCACAAGCAGATCCTTGGGTCGACCGCGAGCCTCGTGCCATTCATCGAGAAGAACCGTATTGACCGCAGCTTGACTGGCTCCAACATGCAGCGCCAGGCAGTGCCACTCTTGCAGCCAGAGTCGCCAACGGTTGGCACTGGCATTGAGCACGAGGTGGCACGCAACTCCAGCCAGCTCATTACAGCTGAGGCTGATGGGGAAGTGATTCGGGCTGATGGCGAAGCAGTCGAGGTGCGCTATGCTGATGGCGTCAAGCGCTACGACCTAATCCACTTTGCCAAGAGCAATGACGATCGTTGTATTAACCAAAAAGTCCGGGTTAGCCGCGGCCAAACCGTTGCGAAGGGCGACACGCTCATCGAGGGCGCGTCCATTGCCGATGGTGAGCTCGCCCTCGGTAAGGACTTGCTGGTAGCCTTTATGCCGTGGGGCGGCTACAACATGGACGACGCAGTAATTTTGAGCCGCCGCTTGGTAGAGGGTGATACCCTTACCAGCATTAATATCAAGGACTACACTGTCGAGGTACGCGAGACAAAGCTTGGTCCAGAAATCGTGACGCGCGATATTCCAAATGTGAGCGAGGACAGCCTCCGTCACTTGGATGAGAGCGGTATTGTGCAGATTGGCTCTGAGGTTAAGGCGGGCGATGTCTTGGTCGGGAAGATTACGCCAAAGGGTGAGCAGGAGCTCAGCAGTGAGGAGCGTTTGCTGCGTGCAATCTTTGGTGAAAAGGCCAAGGATGTGCGCGACACCAGCCAGCGCATGAACAATGCTGGTGGCGGTAAAGTTGTTGGCGTCAAGGTATTTAGCCGCGAGAATGGTCATGAGCTCAAGACGGGCGTATTGATGCAGATTCAGATCTTTGTTGCCCAATTGCGCAAGATCGGTGTGGGTGACAAGATAGCTGGTCGCCACGGCAACAAGGGTGTGTGTGCCCGCGTGATGGCGGTAGAGGATATGCCATACCTGGCCGACGGTACCCCTGTTGATGTGATCCTTAACCCACTGGGTGTGCCAAGCCGTATGAACCTTGGCCAGCTCTTTGAGACGCACCTCGGCATGGCTGCACGAGCACTCGGCTACAAGGTTGCCACACCACCATTCAACGGTGTGCCAGCCGATACCATCAAGGATGAGCTTGAAAAGGCTGGTATTGCGCGCGATGGCAAGAGCCAACTCTATGATGGCCTGAGTGGCGAGCCATTTGAGGAGCGTACAACGGTCGGCGTGATGCATATGATCAAACTCCACCACATGGTAAGCGACAAGATTCACGCCCGCAGCACCGGCCCATACACCATGGTGACCCAGCAGCCACTCGGTGGTAAGGCTCAAAATGGTGGTCAGCGTCTCGGAGAGATGGAGGTCTGGGCACTCGAAGCTTACGGTGCGGCAACTACTCTGCAGGAGATGCTGACAATTAAATCAGACGACGTGTACGGCCGCGCCAAAGCCTACGAGGCAATCATCAAGGATGAGCCTATTGCCGGGCCAAAGCTACCTGAGAGCTTTAACGTGCTTGTCAAGGAGCTGCAAGGCTTGGGCTTGCGTGTTGACCTGCTGGATGAGTCTGATGAGTCGGTCGATGCCGAGCACGTCATTGCCGCGGCTGGCCCTGCCGACAAAACCGTCCCATCTGACGAGAGCGATGACGAAGCAACCTATCTTGATGAATCCGACGGCATTGGCACAATTGCCGATGACAGTGGTATGTCCGTCCAAGATATTGACACAGTAGAAAACCTAAGCGAGGAGGAAGCCTAAGATGTCCCACGTGGTAACAGATCACGATATCGCCAATTTTGATGCGGTACGCTTGGCCGTCGCCAGCCCCGAGGATATCCTCAAGTGGAGCTACGGCGAAGTCACCAAGCCGGAGACGATCAACTATCGAACCCAGAAGCCTGAGCGCGATGGCCTGTTTTGTGAGCGGATTTTTGGCCCAGTCAAAGATATCAACCCACACGACAGCAAGCTCAAGGGTGTGCGCAGCCGCGAAGCTGCGGTAGATAAGAATGGCGAGCTTGTCACTAAGTCGATCGTGCGCCGCGAGCGGATGGGGCACATTAGCTTGGCTACCCCTGTTGCGCATATTTGGTTTATGCGCGGCACGCCCAGTGCAATGAGCCTCTTGCTCGGCATTACGGTGCGCAACCTCGAGAAGATCGCGTACTTTGCTACCTATGTCATCCTCGACGTTGACGCTGAGACACGCGACGCTTATTTGGCTGACCTTGAGGCTGAGACTGAGGCAGCACGTGCCGCCATTAAGATTCGCTTCCAGCGTGAAGCTGAGGCTGATGGGGCAGATGTGAAGGCGCTTGCCGAGCAGCAAACGCGCGAGTACGAAGAGCTTGAGGCAACCTACAGCCAAAAGAAAGCTCAGCTCGAGAGCCTACAAAAGCGCGCCCTCCTGAGTGATACTGACTATCGCAACCTTCCCGAAGAATACGAAGAGCTCATCAAGGTTGGTATGGGTGGTGATGCCCTCAAGGCGCTCCTTGATGATATCGACCTCGACGCACTCATCGCCGATCTGCAAGAAGAAGCCGAAGGCGCGCGCGGTCAGCGCGAGAAGAAGCTGCTGAAGCGCCTTAAGGTGCTGGAGGGCATGCAAGCGGCAGGCATTAAGCCATCAAGCCTGTGTATGACAGTTTTGCCAGTCATTCCACCAGATTTGCGGCCAATGGTAGCCTTGAGTGGTGGACGCTTTGCGACGAGTGACCTCAACGACCTCTACCGCCGCGTCATCAACCGTAATAACCGTCTCAAGAAACTTATCGAGCTCAACGCACCAGAGGTAATTCAGCGTAACGAGAAGCGTATGCTGCAAGAAGCGGTCGATAGCCTGATTGACAACTCGGCTGCTCGTGGTGGCCGCGCTGTCAATGCAACTGGCGGACGCCGCCGCCTTAAGAGTATTAGCGATATGCTTAAGGGTAAGCAAGGGCGCTTCCGCCAGAACTTGCTAGGTAAGCGCGTCGACTACTCGGGCCGTTCGGTCATCGTGGTAGGACCGAAGCTCAAGATTCACCAGTGTGGTTTGCCAAAGCAGATGGCAATCGAGCTCTTCAAGCCATTTGTCATCAGCTGGCTTATCAAGGGCGATTACGCTCACAACATCCGTAGTGCAACGCGCCTAATTGAGGCAGGTGAAGCGGTTGTGTGGGATGCATTGGATGAGGTAATCAAGGGCAAGTATGTCCTGCTCAACCGCGCGCCATCACTGCACCGCTTGAGTATCCAAGCCTTCCAGCCAAAGCTGGTTGAGGGTAAGGCGATCCAGCTTCACCCACTCGTCGCTAACGGCTTTAATGCTGATTACGATGGCGACCAGATGGCTGTTCACTTGCCGCTCAGTGCCGAGGCACAGGCCGAAGCACGCGAGCTAATGAGTGCCGTCAATAACCTACTTAAGCCTGCCGACGGGAGCCCTGTCCTCAGTATCGACCAGGACGTGGTGCTCGGCAACTACTACCTCACATACGAGAAGCCTTCGGCTCAGACCGATACTGTCGCTGTCTTTGCCGACAGCCGGGCTGCTGAGCTAGCCTACGACATGGGCAAGCTCCACCTGCAGAGCCCGATTCGCATCCGGGCTAAGGGTGAGATCCGGACAACCACCCTGGGGCGTGTCTTCTTCAACGAAATCCTGCCAGAGGACTTCCCCTACAACAACAACGTCCAGACCAAGAAGGAGCTCAAGCGGGTGCTGGGTCAGATCTTCGAGCGCTATGGCGCTGCTGAGACTGCTATCACTGCCGACCGCATGAAGGGCTTGGCCTTCCGCTTTGCTACCACTGCTGCAGTGTCGACCGGTATGGAAGACTACCTCAGCTTCGACGAAATTGCCGACTTTGTGGCCGAGGGTGATGCACGTTCTGCTGCAATCTCGGAGCAGCTCGATCAAGGGCTCATTACCGAGGACGAGCGCTACACACTAACCGTCAACAACTGGCGTACCGTCGACCGCAAGGTAGAGGACTTCTTGCGCAGCCAATTGGCCCACATGGACACCTCTGTCGCAACGATGGTGAACTCTGGTGCTCGTGGTAGCGTCAACAACATTAAGCTAGCCAGTGCGATGATCGGTATCCAGGTGGATGCCGCCAACCGCGAGATTGAGCTGCCAGTGCGTAGTAACTTCAAGCGAGGGTTGTCGAGCCTGGAGGCCTTCGTGGCGACGCGTGGTGCTCGCAAGGGGCTTATCGACACCGCCCTTAAGACGGCCGACTCTGGCTACCTGACGCGCCGCCTGGTCGATGTTTCGCAAGATGTCTTTACTGTTGAGGATGAAGAGGGCGATGACGATGGCTTCACTATCTACCGCAATGAGTCTGAGGAGACAATGATCGAGTTTGGCAACCGCTTGTTTGGCCGCTACACCGCTGAGGCAGTGCCGGGCCACCTCGACCGCGACCAGCTTATTACGCGTGAGATTGCCAACGCCATCGAGGCAGATCAGTCGATCGACCAGGTACGCATCCAGTCTGTCCTCTCTACCAAGAACTTGCACGGTATTCCACGCAAGAGCTACGGGATCGACATGGCAACTGGCCAGCTCGTCGATGGTTCGCAACCAGTTGGTGTCATTGCTGCCCAGTCGGTCGGTGAGCCAGGCACGCAGCTGACGCTCAACACCTTCCACAGCTCTGGTGTTGGTGGGTCAGACATCACCCAGGGTCTGCCGCGTGTTGAGGAGCTCTTTGAGGCGCGCAACCCGAAGGGTCAGGCCTACGTCACAGAAGTCGCTGGTTTGGTCGATATCTGGGAAGATGGCAAGAAGTACGTTGTACAGGTCACACCGCAAGCGGGTAGGGTAGAGCGTATGCCGCTCGATGGCCGCATGGTGATGGTACAATCGGGCAGCAAGGTCAAGGTTGGCGACGTCATTGCGTCATTCGACGATGGCACGCAGCCACTTACTGCACCGTTTGATGGAGTGGTTGAGTCTACTGGTGACTCGCTTGTCCTCACGGGCAACGCGACAGCACCAGTCCGCTACGAAATCCCTGGCACGATGTACCTCGTCGTCAAGCCGGGCGATATGGTTGAGCCAGGCGATCGCCTGACACTTGGTTCGCTCAACCTGCACGACCTCATGCGCCTCAAGGGCACAGAGGCAACCCAGCGCTACATCATCAACGAAGTGCTTCGTATCTATGCTGCGCAGGGCCAGGATGTGGCCGGCAAGCACCTCGAGATCATCGTCCGGCAGATGTTCAGCCGGGTGCAGATTGATGATCCAGGCGACAGTACCTTCGTCATGGGCGACATCATCTCCAAGGCATCCGTGGTCGACGCCAACAAGGAGCTCGTTGCCCAGGGCAAGACGCCAGCCCAGTATGCACAGCTGCTGCTTGGTATCACCAAGGTGAGTATCTGGAGTGATAGCTGGCTGTCTGCTGCGTCGTTCCAAGACACGACTCGCGTGCTGATCAACGCTGCCACCAGTGGCCGCGCCGACCACCTCAAGGGTCTTAAGGAGAACGTCATCATTGGCAACAAAGTACCGGTTGGTACGGGTGCGCACCCACTGCCGCTCGAGGAGAATGACTCTCCGGAGGATGAGTTTGTCGCCGAAGCCCAGGCCGAAGAGGCTGAGCCAGAAGTGACAATCGCTACTGATGAGCTGTAGGGAATAGCTAGTCTAGAGCAGAAGAGCCCCACTCTCTAGTGGGGCTCTTGTTTCATAGACGGTCTTAATACTATTCGACAATTATTGTAAATATGTGGTATAACAGGTGTAGTTTGTATGAACATTTTTCTCAACAAACAGTTCAGTCCGATTCAGCTGACG
>CALIXX010000030.1 GCA_938046115.1 uncultured Candidatus Saccharibacteria bacterium
ATGTATGAACGTTTTTCTCAACAATCAGTTCAGTCCGGTTCAGCTGACGAGAAAGTGAGCCAACAAGATAAAGAAGTAGCTGCTGCTACAGTAGAGAGTACAGGCGAAGCCGCCCCTACTGGGCGGATGCAACGGATACGAGATCGCTTATCGAAGATAGCGACACGAATTGACGAGCATTTCACGTATGGCTACGATCTGTATTATCCACACATAAGCAAAGAAGAAGCGCTTGTCATGCCCGAAGATGAACTTATAGAATCGACAAAAACAATTCTTGGCAGAGAGTTTGCTCCACGACCGAAAAGTTATGTCAATTGGCGAGTTATTGAAGGACCAGTGAGCCTTCATGTTGTGGATCAGCGTCGTCCAAAACCTAGGACAAAACAGCACTGGTGGCAGATATTGTAATTATAAATGTAAATGCGAAGAAGAACAGAAAACTCGTCAAGATAACGACGAGTTTTCTGTTGGTTTTTTGATATTGATCTAAACTGGCTTGTAATTTTGCAAGATACGATATAGGCCAATTTTAACTGCCCATAGGGTGCCTTTGTCGTTGAATCGAAAGACAATAAATTTGTCTGTATCTAGTCTATATCGTAAATTCTTTCGCCCCCACAGTCCTCCCTCAAACTCCGGATCTCCGAGTGTGTTAATGACTTCCTGTATCGATGCCGTGTTTGAGAGTGATGGTAGTAATTTGTAAGACAGTGGAATGTAGGGCTCCTCATAAAGACTGTCATCCTGTAGGTAAAGAGAAAGAAGGACGAGGATATCGTTACACCACTGCAGTTCGAGGCCTGCGCTATAGTACGACCAGTACGATTCGGTCGAACCAACGCCGAGGAAGCTTTCATCGATATCTTCGATTAATGGCTCACCCGCTAAGCCATTCGTTGCTTCATCGACCTGATCCTGTATGCCATCAATTCCTCTTCCGATTAGATCAATATATTTGGTAATAGGGCCTTCTAGTTGCGCTTCCATATTTCCTCCGGAAAATTGGCTTGGTTGATTTACTAATTTTGATTATACAATAAATTGATGGTTATGTAATACGAGTCACTCCAACCCCTAGTAGCTATATAATCACAAACCGCCCTAACAGGTGTTGGCTAGCCTGCGCCATATACACTAATTGGCACTACCGATACTTCGGCATCTCTACCGTCACTACTTCGCCTTTGCTGAGGTCGCGGCATTTGTCGCCTTCGTAGATTTGCCGTAGGTCGACTTTCTTAGCATTGCGAAGTTGAGCCTTATAGACGTCACAGGAGAGCATATCGTTCTGGCGAATCTGGAAAAAGACCCAGCGCCCATCGCTCGATTGATAAAACAGCGCTGTCCCTTGCGAATTAAAGAGGTGCGACTCGGGTTGTACACCACCCAGTGGTATCTCTGCCAAGCGATAGCCTGCAAGCTTGCTCTCACGCACTGTCATCGTGCCGACAATGCCGACATTATAACTCGAACTCGCGGCAGGCGAGTAAGCATTGTAGAGAGGAGCTTGCTGCTTGGCGAGGTCTTTATAATCGGCAGCATCAAGACACTTGAACTCGACGAAGCGGGTTTCTTTGTTTTTAGGGTCATTTGGGTCGAGTGGGGCGTTGCTAATCTGGCATGTTACGTCGCCATTGCTGCGTGTAAAGTCTGCAAGGTATGGGCCATCTTTGTCGCCATCTTGCACAACATAGCGTGTGAATTGATCGTATTCAAGCATGTGCTCCAGAGCAGTAACATTGCGCTTGGCTTCAGCCTTGGGCAGGGTAGCGGCAGCACTCTTGGTTTTGCTTGGGTCGGTAGCGATAGAATAAAAGCGAAAGCCCTCTGCCTTGACCGGTGTTGATAGTGATGACTTAACAGCTTCTGTCCCTTTGAAGTATTTCTTAGCACGCTCCAGTGTCTTGGTGGCGGTGAGTTGCTCCCGTGGGCCAGTTTTTGTCTCGGTGTGCTGCTCGGTGTTTTCGGCTTTGTGCGGCCGAGTTGCGAGATAAATAACCCCTGCTGCAATGGCAATGACCGCTAGACCAGCTAGAGTAAAACGAATCGCTAGCCCGCGCGGTGTTAGGCGAGAGCGCCGGTACTGAGGTGAAGGGGATGATCCACGTGGTTGCATAGTGCCATTATACACTGCCAGCTAGGTTGGCAGCAATGGCTCTTGCCTAAACGCACAGCACTTCGTATAATGCAAAGCATGAGCGCTATGAAAAATCGGTTAATACAGAAAAAACACGCTGGCTACACTGTGGTAGAGCTGTTGGTTGTGATCGTCATTATTGCCATCCTTGCTACATTAACACTCGTCTCGTACCAACGTATCCAAGTCGGTGCACAGGGGCGGACCCGCGTGGCCGACCTGACGGCAATGCGCCAAGCACTCGACCGCTACTATACTAAGAATGGAGCATACCCGGTTGCCAAGACTGCCGGTAGCACTACTCCTACCTACCAGCGCCGTGATAGCGCCACATTCTTGCGCCAATTGGTGCCAACCTACATTTCCACGCTTCCCAGTGTCACACAGGGCAGTACCACTGATGCAACCAGCAACACCTATCTCTACGTCACCAATGCTCAACAAACCGAATACAAGCTACTCTATGTTAATACAAGCGGCCTACCACCAGGTGAGTACGATGCCGTGCCTCAAGCAATGCGCACCACCGCGCCAGACCGCTACGGCGTGTGGTCAAAAAACGGCGAACGGCTGCCTGGCTAGTCTCTGCAAATGAGCTTATCAGGGGTGATAATTACTCTACCGCCCACATTCAATCCATGTTATAATCAATCGTTGAGAGTTGTATTACTCATGCTAAAAAACACGTAAGGAGAGAAGGAGCCCCCTATGGCAACCCCCAAGAATGTCCCTCTGAAGGACTTTCGCAACATTGGTATTATTGCCCATATCGACGCCGGTAAGACGACGACGACAGAAGGTATTTTGTACCGCACCGGTATTAACCACAAGATTGGTACCGTGCGCGGTGATGATGGTGGTGCCACCACCGACTGGATGAGCCAAGAAAAAGAGCGCGGGATCACCATTACCTCTGCAGCAGTGACCTGCTTTTGGAAGGGTCACAAGATTAACATCATTGACACCCCTGGGCACATTGACTTTACCGCTGAGGTGGAGCGCAGCCTGCGCGTACTCGACGGCGCAGTAACCGTCTTTGATGGCAAGATGGGGGTAGAAGCCCAGAGTGAGACCGTGTGGCGCCAGGCCAACAAATACGGTGTGCCCCGCATCTGCTTCATTAACAAGATCAATCAGACTGGTGGCGACTTCTACAAGTCGATTGAGTCGATCCATAGCCGCCTGAGCAAGCAAGCCTTCCCAATCCACCTGCCAATTGGCTTTGAGAAGGATGTCTGTGGTGTGGTAGACCTCATCGACATGAAGGCCTACACCTATGATGACTACACCGACCACGAGCTTAAGGTGGGTGAGATCCCAGCTGATATGCTCGACAAGGCAAAGCGAGCTCGCAGTCTGCTCGTTGAGAACGCTGTTGAGGCCGATGACGACCTGATGATGAAGTTCCTTGACGAAGGTGAGGATGCCATTACTATTGACGAACTCAAGGCAGCGCTGCGCCAGCGCGTTTTGGCTGGTGACTTCTTCTTGGTGACGGGTGGCGATGGCCGCGGTGTGATCGTCGAGAAGGTGCTCGACTTGATGGTAGATTACCTGCCAAGCCCACTCGACGTTGGTGAGATCTGGGGCAAGAACCCCAAGACTGGCGACGAGGTAAGCCGCACACCTGACGATAAGCAGCCAATGACCGCACTGGCCTTCAAGCTGGCTGCCGACCCATTTGTTGGTAAGCTGATCTTCATCCGTGTCTACAGCGGTCGCTTGACTGCCGGTAGCTACGTCCTCAACACAACGACGGGTGAGAAGGAACGTGTGGGGCGCATCGTCCGGATGCACGCCGATAAGCGCGAAGAGATCGACAGCGTGGGTGCTGGTGACATTGCTGCTGTGGTGGGCCTGAAGGGCACCTTTACAGGACATACCTTGTGCGATCAAGCACATCCAATTGCTCTTGAGGCAATTAGCTTCCCCGAGCCACCAGTATCGATCGCGGTGGAGCCCAAGACCAAGGCCGACCAAGAAAAGATGGGTATTGCCTTGCAGCGCCTGGCTGAGGAAGACCCAACCTTCCGTGTCTACACCGATGAAGAGACAGGCCAGACTATCATGAGCGGTATGGGTGAGCTTCACCTAGAGATTTTGATCGACCGCATGAAGCGCGAGTTTAACGTTGAGGCCAATGTTGGTGAGCCGCAAGTCGCCTACCGCGAGACTATCAAGGGCACGGCTGAGGCGCAGGGTAAGCATGCCAAGCAGTCTGGTGGTCGTGGCCAATACGGTGATGTCTGGGTGCGCTTTGAGCCGAACGAGCCAGGCAAGGGCTACGAATTCTTCGATGAAATCAAGGGTGGTGTAGTGCCACAAGAGTACCGCCCAGCTGTGCAGAAGGGTATTAAGGAGACACTTGATGGTGGTGTGATTGCTGGTTATCCAGTTGTTGACGTCAAGGCAACCTTGTACGACGGAAGTTACCACGATGTCGACTCAAGCGAGCTCGCCTTCAATCTGGCTGCTCACCTAGCTGCCCGCGAAGGTATCAAGAAGGCTAACCCAGTCTTGCTCGAGCCAGTGATGAAGGTTGAGGTGACAACACCTGAGGAATTCATGGGTGATATCATTGGCGACCTCAATAGCCGCCGTGGCCGCATTGAGGCAATGGAAGACTTGATGGGCGGCGCAAAGCTCGTCAAGGCTATTGTGCCACTGGCAAACATGTTTGGCTACACCAGCGACATCCGCTCGATGTCGCAGGGCCGAGCTGCTAGCACGATGGAACTTGCCCACTACGAGGAAGTTCCACCAAACGTCGCGCAGGAGATTATCGAGAAGCGCAGTAAGTAAGTCTTCTTATATCATCTCTATAAAACACCTCTATTACAGGGGTGTTTTATTATCTTGTCTCAGCGCGAGGAATGGTGAATAGTGCGCAAAAGCCGACATATATGCCGGCTTTTGTTGGTGCAAGGCTATGGCTCGTACTACTTTTTCGTTTTCTTGTCGTGCTTGGTTATTTTCTTGACGGCAATTTTTTGCGGCGCAGGTAGTGGCTTGAGTGGTACCGTTACCCTCAAGATGCCGTCCTCCAGATGGGCCTTAATCTGCTCGGCATCGCTACCATCTGGTACCTGTACACGACGGCAGAAGCTTGTGCTACTCTCACGAACGACGTAGTTGCGCTGTTTGTCCTCGGTTTTTTCGTGCCGTTCGCCACGAATGACGAGCGCACCATTGTCAAGGCTTACATCGAGGTCTTCCTCGGCAAAGTTTGGCACGTGCGCTTCAACAACCAGTGTATTATCCACTGTGTAGACGTCAGTCGCGACAGCTTGGCTGAGTGTCGTGGTAAAGGGATTGTCAAACAGCTGCCGCTGCAATGCGCGCAATTCCTCAAATGGATTGTATTTTGTAAGACTACTCATAGGGTGCCTCCTTACGTGTTGCTTTTGTATTCTTATCATAACGCGGTAAATAGAACAATACAAGTACTTGCATCCGTCTAGCAAAGCGCTTATACTTATATGCATGGCGCAATCGACTCGTTGGCAACGCAGACTAGCACGGCTCAAATGGCTGAGTTTTACTGCTGTGGCAGTAATTTTGTTAGGGTATATGTATTGGGATGTCGAGCTCAGCCCGGCAGCCTCTACCACCAAGACTGCCGGCAGTGGTCTGGAAAAAACACTTGTGCTGGGCACCGACCCCGGCTTTAAGCCGTTTGAATATAAGCAGGGGCAGGAGATCGTTGGCTTTGATATTGACCTTGTGCGGGAGATTGCTAAGGACACAAACCGTTCGTTACAAATTGAGGAGATCGCCTTTGATGGTCTCTTGCCAGCACTACAGGCTGGGCGAATCGACCTCATTGCAGCTGGTATGACTGTCACGCCAGACCGGCGCAAGAATGCTGAGTTTTCGCACACGTACTATACTGCAGCGCAAAAGATAATTGTGCCAAAGACTGGCTCAACAATTGCCACCAGTGATGACCTCATTGGCAGGCGAATCGGTGTACAGCTCGGCACGACAGCAGATACGCTGGCACACAAGATTCGTGGGGCGCACGTGGTACAACTCCAATCGACAGCTAGTGTGGTGCAAGAGCTCAGCAGTCGGCGGATCGACGCTGCCATTATGGATGATGGGCCAGCTCAGCAATACCTCGCCACAAACCCGCAGCTCGTTGCCTTACCACGCAACCTCTCACGCGAAGACTACGCCATTGCTATCAAAAAGGGCAATAGCAAACTACTCGCTGAGGTAAACGCTAGCATTGCCGCAATGAAGCGTGATGGCCGCTATGAGAAACTTATCAAGAAACACTTTGGAGTAGCCCAGCCATGAATGTATGGGATATCCTCTTTGGCGATGAGCGCTATCTCTTCTTGTGGCGCGGCCTAGAAGTGACCATCCTCCTGACCGTCTTTTCGACAATCATTGGGCTTGTGATTGGCCTGGTTGTCGCTCTTATGCAGCAGTCTGCCTGGCAGCCATTTCGCCGATGCAAGCTGCATCGTCTCCAGCACTGGCGGCCATGGGCGAGCCTAGCCAATGCCTATACTACGATCATTCGTGGCACGCCCGCTTTGGTGCAGCTACTCATTATGTATTACGTGGTATTTGGCTCGTACCGTGGGGTGCCAAAACTGTGGATTGCAAGTCTCGCCTTTGGTATCAACAGTGGTGCATACATTGCTGAGATTATTCGCGGTGGGATCGAAAGTATCAATAGCGGACAAGTCGAAGCGGCGCGCTCGCTTGGCTTGAGTCGCTGGCAAACCATGCGCTATATCATCCTCCCCCAAGCACTCAAGCAGTCATTGCCATCACTGATCAGCGAAGGGATTTCACTCCTCAAGGAGACGTCGGTCGTTGGCTGGATTGGTATGAACGATCTAATGCGCGGTGCTGATAATATCCGCTTCCAAACAGCCACCGCCTTTGAATCGCTCTTTGCCGCTGCAATGATTTACCTCGCTCTCACCACGTTATTTACGTGGGTGATGAATCGAGTAGAGAGGAGGCTCAAGGCGCATGATTAATATCAAGCAGCTCCGCAAGCACTATGGCAATAATTATGTCTTGCGCGGCATTGACCTGACAATCAAGCGGGGAGAGGTTGTGGTCCTCTTGGGCTCGAGTGGTGGTGGCAAAAGCACGCTGCTTCGCTGTATTAATATGATTGAGACGCCGACAAGCGGGGAAGTATGGGTTGATGGTATTGATATGACCAATCCAGCGACCGACCTCAACAAAGCCCGAACTGAGCTTGGCATGGTCTTCCAGCAGTTTAACCTCTTTCCGCACATGACCGTGCTTGAAAATATCATGCTAGCACCACTCAAGGTGCGCAAACTATCGAGAGCCAAGGCCAAGCGTCAGGCGCTTCAAATGCTCGATCTGGTTGGCCTTCGCGCCAAAGCCCAAGAATACCCAAGTCATCTCTCGGGTGGGCAAAAGCAGCGGGTAGCGATTGCCCGTGCCTTGGCAATGCAGCCAAAAGTCTTGCTCTTTGATGAGCCAACGAGTGCACTCGACCCCGAGATGGTCGATGAGGTACTAGCGGTCATTAAGCACCTTGCCGAAACAGGGATCACGATGATCGTCGTCACACACGAGATGTCATTTGCGCGCGATGTCGCATCACGGATTGTCTTCCTTGATGGGGGTAAGATTATTGAAGATGGTACACCAGCGCAGGTCATTAATCACTCCACGCAACCAAAGGTCCGCACCTTCTTCGCTGCACTCAGTAATAATTGACACATTCCTCTATGCTATAATGCGTCCAAGGAGGAATAGTATGTCAGATACAATGCAGCGATTCAAAACACTCTTTGCCGGAAGCGGCGTCGATTACGTAGAATGCGAAGTCGTTAATGCGACGCAGCGCTATCTACAGTTACGCGAGCAGGGTAAGCGCGAGAGTTTTACGCCGGTGATTGTGACGCTCGATGACCTTATCCTAGATGAGATAGCGGAAGGCTTAGAGAGCGCTGGCGTCCAGACAATCTCCGAGCTTGTGCGGCGCACCATGGAAGCATCGCAGGCAATTGATGTACCAGCCTTCTTTGCTCACGTTGCGCAGGAGCTGCCAGCTGAAACAGCGAAAAAGGATCAGCAGATCTCTACTGTGGATGACTATTTTGCGCCGGGCTTCTCGGCATCGCCTGATGACGATGACCCTACGACAGTTGACTTCATCAGCCCATTCCAGGCAGATAGTGACAATCCGGTTATTATTATCAAACTACCAACCACAGCGCCGTATGAGGCACTCGCCTATCTCTGTATGGGTGGCTGGAATGATTGTCCCGAGCCAGCTATCCAGGTGGCGGTATCGCGCTATTGGTATGAGAAGTACGGTGCTGTGCCTGCCGCTATCAGTCATGATACTGTTGAATATTACGTCGAGCATCCACCGCAGACCGATGCCGATGCTAAGGTGGTTGCCGTTGAGCTCTTCTATTTTTCATATGGCGACGCAGTCTATCAAGGGTCGGAGACCTTTGAAGCTTTGGCAAACCAGGTATACGGCAGTCGACAGTGGTATGTTTGGTGGGACTAGCTACTTTACTTTTTTGCCACCGCACCCTATAATAAATCCTAACGCGCGACGCGTTTTGTCGTAGTGTCTCTACTCCGGCAAGTAGCTCGCGTCGTACCAAATATTAACATAAGTAAGGAGTACTTACCTACATGGCAGATTTCGATCGAAGTAAGCCACACATTAACGTTGGTACTATGGGTCACGTCGACCACGGTAAAACAACGTTAACGGCTGCCATCACTCACGTGTTGGCAAAGCGTCTTCCAAGCGATGTAAACAAGCCTCGCAACTACGAAGACATCGACAACGCTCCTGAGGAGAAGCAACGCGGTATTACCATCGCCAGCTCCCACCAGGAATACGAGTCGGAGAAGCGCCACTACGCGCACGTTGACATGCCAGGTCACGCCGACTATGTCAAGAACATGATTACTGGTGCCGCTCAGATTGACGGTGCTGTGCTGGTGGTTGCCGCCAACGACGGCCCATTGCCACAGACAAAAGAACACATACTGCTCGCTCGTCAGGTTGGTGTGCCAAAGATCGTCGTCTTCCTCAACAAGATGGACTTGGCCGACCCAGAGTTGGTTGAGCTGGTTGAGATGGACGTCCGCGAGCTGCTCACCAAGAACGGCTACGACGGCGACAATACGCCAATCATCAAGGGTTCAGCCACCAAAGCTCTCGAAGGCGACAAAGAGTCTGAAGACGCTATCATGGAATTGGTCAAGGCGATGGACGACTACTTCGAGCTGCCAAAGCGCGACCTCGACAAGCCATTCTTGATGCCAATCGAAGATGTCTTCTCGATCAAAGGCCGCGGCACCGTCGCAACCGGTCGTATCGAACAGGGCATTATTAAGCT
>CALIXX010000031.1 GCA_938046115.1 uncultured Candidatus Saccharibacteria bacterium
GCGAAGATCTCGGCGATCGGCACAACGAGCGCAGCAGACTGAGGACCAGTGAGATGGTCGGAGTGGTCGGTCGTGGGCATGAGGGGCTCCTTTCAGCGTTCCGTCCGGCCGCCGGAGATGTCATCTGGCGTGTTCCCCTGATTGCTGATAACAGCCGGTTCGGACGTAACGAACATAAACCGTTGGAATTCCAAGGAAAAGCATAAGCGTGATAACATCGAGCAGGCTGTGGGATACTCCGGATTCGGGAACCTCGGGACCCGGCGCTGCGGTGCCGCCGCCCTGGGGCCGGTGTCCTGGTCTCGCGGTGCTCGGCCTGGGGCGCGTCGTTGAGGCCTCTACAGGAGAGGTGCATCTTGCAAGGGACCGGGAGTACAGAAGTGCCTCAGCCCCTCCCTACTCGTTTCGTTCAGGTGCACGATGGTGGGGCTGGCCGGGCTTGCGCCCTGGACGGCACGACGGACAGTCGGAGATGAGCGCGAGGAAAGCGATCGGGGATGGCTGCGGAGAAGATGACAGACGGTGGTGCCGAGAACGTCCCGGCGCACGACGTGCCGGGTGCGGGACCAGTCGACGCTTGTGAGCAGCGCTATCCCGACTACCTCATGGACTTCCCTCCCGACCTGCCTCCGGAACAGGTCCAGCGCTGGCAGCGGTTCTTCAACCTGCGAGAGGACATCCTGCTGGACTACGGCTACCAGACGGCCCGGGCGTACTGGGCCGACCTGCAGGACATTTTTGAGTGGGCCATCGCCCGCGACAAGGACGTCCTGGCCCTCACCGATCGCGACCTGCGCCAGTACTGCGCCCTGCTGCGCAGACGCAAGTACAGCGAAGCCACCATCCGACGCCGAATGGTGGCCTGGAGGAAGCTGGAAGAGAAGATGAAGGAGGGGTGAGAGACGGAGTGTGACTGCGATCTGAAGTCTTGCGTGTGGCACGTCGAGCGCTGTGGGACATGCCTGTCTGGCCGGTCTGGCAGCTCACCGGCTGGGTAGTCGACCCGCACTACCTGGTGTGCCTGCAGACCTTCCGCCAGTGTGCCGCCGAGGTCAGCCTCGTCTGGCGCGACGACACCAGCAGCGTCAGGGAGGTAGTGCCGAGATTGCATGAGGGGGTGCAAGACCTAGACGAAAGTAAGTGTCCGAAGTAATGCTAAAGAAACATTAAACTCAGATTGGTGATATGCAGCACAAAAACTTGCTTTTCTGGCGAGCGTTCTCTATCATAGCGCCCACAAACTTAGGTGCAGCCAATCGAGCCGCACTTAGGTTTTCGTCGTTCCTGAGCCCATACCGCTTGAAGGATTCCTCACAAACTGTCGTGAGATTCCATGAAAATCACGCGGCACACAGGAACTACATCAGTAAGTTTACGGGTTGGTGCCCTAGACTGGATAGCGACCACAGGAGCATCGGCAGACACGACCGAGAGTGAGGAGTCATGCGCCAAGAATTGAAAGCGCAAGTGACCTGCAGCATTCAAAGTGCCACACGACGAGCCCACATGCCGCACCACGATACCTTGAGCGCTCGGCGCCCCATCCTCCTTTCGTCGCATTGGTGTCCATCGCGACCCTCATTCTTACGCACTTCAGAAGCCTCGCATCCTCATGCACGGATTAGACCGCAGTATTTGAAAACCAGTTATTTCGGGACGACTGTGCAAAATGCATCTACTACAGACATAGTTTCTGAAGGCTGTTCACAACGAGGCTTATCTGAGATGCAACCCATCATGTGTTGGCGTCAAACACTGTTTCGAATAACTCCGGCAGGAGCTCCACTAGTTGGATAACGCCAAGCGCCTACCTTAATTACTTTGATACCATCACCAGGGCAAATAAGCGCTTTCACCCACATAACTCCATAGATAGTATCGCTCATCACGGATATGCTGTTTACAGCGTTATCCAAATAGTATTGCATAATTTGATGTAGTTATATACTATTAGTTCATAACTACGTAATCAAGGTCAACATGCAATGTCTACATTTGAATATCCCATTCAGCGATCTGATGCTCCTACTTCAGCGTCTATTGAACCAAAACTCTCCCAGCGAGAGCAGAATGAACGTGAAGGTATTCAAATTGACACCGTTTCCGGGATTGGTGCTGCAGCGTGCGATTCAGTTTCGTGTCATTTGTGCGAGTACTATCTGAGAGATGCACAACCAGAAGTTTTGGATACTGGCGAAACACCAGTTAATGCATTTGATAGGACTGAACAAATGACTACTAGTACAGCAGCCGTAGACCCGGTGGCAAAAGTTAGCGGAATTATACGGCTTTTTAGGCAGGCAGTAGAAACAACTGCTTCGTTAAAAGATAAGATAGTAACCTGGAGTATAGTTGCCTCCGATCAAAATAGGAAGTCGGATACTGCGGATACTCGCGAGTACTTTATTACTAGTAAGTCTGCGTCTGACGGCAGCGTTATTGAAGTTCCGATCTCAACCGACTTGTACAATGAGCTTCAAAACAAAAGAAGGATAGGGCAAAATCGAGTTGAATATCTGCGCGCGCAAATCGCTTCGCACGAGAAGCTACTTGATTATTTGAATGACTATACTCACGCTAATATAGACACTGGTGAAATGGAAGATAAGCGTGGGGCTATGATTAATCTGCAATTTGAAATTATGGGCACTATTAGAGGGCTTGAAGCCAAACTTGTCGAAGTACAATACGGAGGATCGTTGTACGTCGTTGACTCTTCTATAGTGGGTTAGGCTCGGCAAGTTGAGCCCACACCACAGCGCGCACAGATGAGACCATTCTGATACTGTTTCTACAGGATTTTTCTACGTTAAGTATATATTCCAAACAGTCGTCTTTCGCCAATGTTCTATGCTATACTAAACATATGCAGCCATCGCAATTCGATCAGCCATCATCCTCAGATGCAGCCGACCCATCGCGCACCGCTCGCGTCGATACACAGGCCGCAGATGAGCCCAATCCACCGCTCGAGATTCGTCGTGGGCCGAGCCAGGCAGATAGCAATTCGTCGCAGGTTTCGCCCTTCCCCGACCCTACCGAGCCACTTCTCATCTGGCAAGAGCGCGAGGTCAATGACACCACTCGCCCTCGTGGCTGGTATGTGATCTTTGGTGTGGTTGTAGTGGTACTCTTCGCGATTTCGATCTTTTTGTTTAAATCCTACACCTTCGCACTACTTATTCCTATTATGGCTGTGGCATTGATCGTCTCGCTGCAGCGGCCAGCTGCCTTGGTAAACTATAGCGCCAGCCACGCCGAGGTGGTGATAGGCCAGCGTACCTACTCATACGACACCTTTCGCTCCTTTAGTGTTACTGCCAAACCCACACAAAACTGGATCACACTCATCCCACGCAAACGCTTCGCTATGCCCATCGTCATGTACTTCCCCGAGGATGTGGGCGAGCAACTGGTTGACCTCATCGCCTCTCACCTCCCAATGAGCGAGCGCAAACCCGACTTACTCGAGCGGCTGATTATTTATTTGCGGCTGCAGTAGTGGTTTTAGCCACAGCGTCTTGCCCTCGGCGCACCTCTGTGCTACAATAATAAGCGATCTGGTATCATCCAGTGCACCTTATAGTTTGGTCTGGGCAACATTTGTTTCCCAGGTATGCACTCGTAGCTCAGCTGGATAGAGCGTTGGCTTGCGGAGCCAAAGGTCGTGCGTTCGAATCGCGCCGAGTGTACCATAGAGAATACTAACTCAGTATGTTGTTGCATACTGAGTTTTTTATTACACAAGAATAGAATACATATTTGGCAAATACCTAGAGATACTAGACCCACGTCTCGTTTTAATTCTTGCCCTTGCAGTATTACGGACCCACCATACCTATGGCTCAAAATCTCAGCTATTCTCATATCGCTTCTCTCGCATTTGCTTCTGTAGAATAACTAGAGACACCTCCTCATAGCATGATTTATAGCAGCCATGGGTATAAAATATTGCCTACGATAGAGCGCGCCAGCAGCTCGAAGTGCACTCTTTTTCACACCAAAAAACCGAGCATTTCTGCTCGGCCTTTTGTATACGCTACCAGACTTGGCTGATGGGGAGGAACCTAGTCAATGCGGCGCTTTTCGAGTTTGAGTGTGCCAATGGCGGCGCTATCGGCAGCACTTAGCTTGACGCCAGTAAGGCGAAGCTTCTTGAGGCTGCCAAATGTCGCTAGTTGGTTGCCGTTGGCCAGTGTGGTCTTGCGGCTGTAGTCGTAGAGTGAGAGCGACTCCAGGCTACCCTTGCTAGCTGCAACGTCGGCAACGTCTAGCACGAAGCCATCTTTGCCCGAGAGCGAGACCCGCTTGAGGTGCGTAAGCTTAGCAAGTGGCTTGGTGGAGGCAATTGGGTTGCCCGAGACCATCACGAGCTTGAGGTTTGCCAGGCCAGCGATTGGGTCGAGCGACTCAATCTGGTTGGAATGAGCGGTCAACGAAGTCAGCTTGGTTAGCTTAGCGAGCGGTGCAAGGCTCTTCACCTTGTTACCGTCAATTGCCAGCCAGTCGAGGTTCGTTGCTGCCTCAAGACCAGTCAGGTCGGCCGCTTTGCGGTCATCTGCTGCATCACCCGGCAAAATGAGCGACAAGCCAGTTAGCTTTTGCATCTCACCTGCTGTCACGTCCTGTGAGGCGCTGCGGCGTGCGCCAAGGGTCTCAGACAGGCGCTTGTTGATTGCCGCCTTGAGGTGGGCGTCTGGGACCGCTACAGTGCTGTTGTCGCTCTTGGTATCGGCCTCAGCGGTTTGGGCTGCATGAGCAGTGTCAGCTTTACTGGCGCTGCCCATGCCCGGCGCTTTTGGGTTTGCTTGCCCGTTGGTCGTTGCACCATTGGCGTTGTTCTGCTGTGGAGTGCTGCTACTCTTGCTGCTGATGTTTGGTTCGCCACCCGTCATGTTGGCATTGACCAGTGCACCACGGTTCACCTTGGTGCCGGCCTTCACGGTTGCCCCGCTTGGGTCGATTGCCTTCGCTACGTCGGCAGGCAACTCCTTACCACTGTTGGCAGCAGGGCTACCAGCCTTGATGGTGTAGTTACTCTTATTGTAGTCGTTGTTGTTCGCAGCTTCGCTGGTGAAGAATGGGTTGGCGCTGCGTGAGCCAGTTTGGTCGAGCGAGTTGCGCTCCAGGCCGTCAATCGCCTTGCTGACCCGGCCATCCTTGGCAATGTCTGATGTCTTGCTAAAGAGGACGTCGATCGGCGCGTCCGTCTGAGCCAAGTCCCAGGTAAAGACGGTCTTATCGACATTGGTGTCGTTGCGGTAGTAGACGTTGTAGTCGAGGCCAGCAAACATCTCATTCGTGCCAACCTTTGGCCCGCCAATGTTGGCACCACCCTTGGTGCGGACACCATATGCCCAGTATGGGCTGTCGCCATCCTTAGCCGTTGCGGCACGTGATGAGATGATGTTGTTGTACATCTCTGTGCCTGTTGTGTCCCAGCTCAGGCCCTTGGCTTGCGACCAGCTCTCTGGTGCAGTACAGGTGCTACCTTGGTAGGCATTACAACCCTTGCTACGGGTGTCCTCGCGGACGCGGATTGGGTAGGCGGTGCGTGAGATAGAGTTGTTGTAGATCTTCGTCTTACTACTACCCGACACGAGGATACCAGAACCCGAACCCTCGATGATGTTCGAAGCAATGATACCAGTGTGCGACACCTCATAGAAGATCGCCATCTGCACGTTGGTAAAGTAGTTGTTGACGATGTTAGTGTTGATACATCCTTCATCACACCAGAAGCCTGGCAGCTGGTGGCGCTTAGCCACAGCGATGTCGGAGTTGGTCGAGCCAGACTTCGAGTAGTCCACCACATTGTTGCGGAAGGTGAAGTTCTCGGCGTGAGTCACCTTCACATCGGCCATACCACACCACGAGGTACAGTAGCTACCATTGGTCTCAAAGCCAGCGGCGTTGTTGTTGCTAAAGGTGTTGTTTTCAAACACCGCATTCTCGATGCGGTTTGCACCAGCACCATTACCCCCGTTGTCGAGGAATTGGCTGTTCTTCACTACGCTGCCCGATGCTTTATCGAGGAACAACCCCGAGTTCGAGTTCTGCGCCACGATCACATCTTGCACCAGCGAGTTCTTGCCGTTGATGGAGATGGCGATTGGCCCAGCCTTGTCATCCAGCTGTGGATCTTTAAAGCCCCAGGTTTGGTTGGGTGCATACTGCGAAATGTTAATACCCTGCAGCTTGAAGTTCTCACCTGTTGTAGTAAAGGCGCGAGTGCGCTGCGAGATCTCCGTTGTGCCAGCCGTTGGGTCTGAGCCTAGGTAGTAACTCACGGTGTCTTGCCGACCTGGGTTGAAGTGCCCACCGCTGCGCGTCGTCTGAGTGGCGTCTTCCACATAGAACTTGCCTGGGCCAACCTCAGCCTTGCTTCCCACCTGCGTCAGTGGCTTGTCGTTAATAAAGACCTGCTCTGGGTAGGCAGCCATACCTTCGACTTCTGGCTTGATGTTGGTCGTACAGACATGGCAGAAGTTCTGGAAGTTGCCAGTGGCCTTCCACATATTGCCTTCGCGCGACCAGTTGGTCACGACGTCGCTACCCTTCAGCCACACCTCAGCGTTCGGTGCTGCCTGCATGGTGACATTCTTCTTCGTCACAAAGAAGTGTGGCTCGCGGTAGATACCACTCTTTGCTACCACTGTTCCGCCGTCGCCGATCTTCGTAACGGCGCGACCAAAGCTCTTGTACGGTGCTGACTCACTTCCGTTACCTTTGTTGTCATCCCCGTTGGGCGACACCCAGGCTACGTTGGCGTTCGGCACAGCGTAATTTGCCTTGATATAATTATAGTTTTTATTCAGACCGGCTGCGTTCACCGAATTGAGGCCATAAAAAAGCCCGCCTATAGCGAGCCCACTCACAGCCACAACCGATGCGATGCGCATGACGATCCCACGTTTTTGACGTCTAATCTTCACTGCTCTTTCCTCCCCTTGTCGGTTGGCGTTAGATTTACGTTACAAAGACTATTCTATCATAATGGCCGCACTGGTCAATTAACCATAACCCGCATGACCGCACTATCATACCGTGTGTGCCCAGCCCAACACACATACTTCGCCTCTCTCGCTAGTTGTACTATAGCATCGTACATATATAGATCATACCCCAGATAGTGCTCTTGACATATTTGATACTTCGCACGTATTGCATACATCACTTATTTCACCAAGATCCACACAAATAAAAATATCATTGTAATATCTACAATGATTCATTCATCTAGCCTTTGTGCTGGTTTTATGCTAAAACTATAGATTGCTAAGCAACCTCAGCATTCGTCTCATTTAGCTTGTCATTATTGAGTTATATACGCCACTCGGTTGTTTTCGTCATACACACCGAGCTGATAGCCAATAGCTCTAACAATCCTGGCGGAGGAGGGGAGATTCGAACTCCCGCTGCAGGTCTCCCCACACTAACGATTTAGCAAACCGTCCCCTTCAGCCACTTGGGTACTCCTCCAGCGTGTCGGATTGTGCACCAACGTGCACTGGCTATTGTAGCATAGGTCAGGCAATTGCGCTAGACATTTGTGAGATACAATTTTATCCCTACTTCGCCGCAGTGTCGTTAGTCATATATTTCCTGCACTCCCCTCCCTTTTATAAAGTGATGTAAATAAGGAAGAAACCAAACATCTCGCTAACGTACCAATTCCTCACGCTGAAGCTCAAAACAGCATCATACTAACTAGCGAGCATTTAAGACGTCACTGGCAAACGAGATGAAGGAAGCGAGTCACCGCAGTAGCACAAGCTGAGAAATTTCACCGCTTTCCTCTCGACAAAAAAAACGCCATATCGTATAATTACAAGATAAAAGGAGCTAAGTTTATTATGCTAAAAAAATGTCTACTATCTATCAGTGCACTCGCCCTCATCGGGGGTGGGATAATTGCTGCTGCACCGCCCAGCGCTGCAATCGGCGGCGTGTCAGATGGTGCCAGCCGCTCACGGGGCAAAGACCAGCCAGCCGATCTCTTTGGTGACGCTGGTATCTTCACACGAGTAAGCAACATCATGCTGTTTCTCGTTGGTGCTATCGCGGTCATTATGATCATCTTCGGTGGTATTCGTTATGTTGTCTCTGGTGGTAATTCATCACAGGTGCAGGGCGCGAAGAATACTATTATGTATGCCCTCGTTGGTGTTGTGGTGGCGCTGCTAGCCTATGCGGCGGTGAACTTTGTCATCAACACCATCATCCCCGGTGGCAACATCAACACTACTACCAATAGCAGCAACACTGGTGCTTCAACCACCTAGCCAATAATACTTGGCTCTCTTCTCACACAAACATATGCGCACACCATCGCGGTGTGCGCTTTTTATTGTGTCTTGCCTGAGTTTGCAAAAACAGAAAGAGAGCAAGCATGGCGCACAAAAGTAATCGCATGTTTTCGTAATAAAAAATCTACAAGCATCATCAGCCTGCAGGTTAACAGTGTCAAAAACATGGCGGAGAGAGAGGGATTCGAACCCTCGAAGCCTTGCGGCTTACCGCTTTTCGAGAGCGGCCAGTTCAACCACTCCTGCACCTCTCCACTGTGGCCG
>CALIXX010000032.1 GCA_938046115.1 uncultured Candidatus Saccharibacteria bacterium
AGTTCAACCACTCCTGCACCTCTCCACGTGGTCTGCTCTCATTATAACAGATGTGGTGCCGAACGGAAATATCGCGCAGCAGATGTCCTTGAGCTCTTGCCCCACCTTCGCGTATACTAGAGCCATGCAGGATTCTATTTTTACTAAGATTATCAAAGGTGAAATACCAAGCCATACGGTGTATGAAGACGAGCACACAATAGCCTTCCTCGATATCAACCCACTGAGTGATGGCCATGTGCTGGTCGTGCCGAAGCAGCAGATTGACTCGCTGTGGGCGCTCCCCACTGAGGTGTATCAGCACCTCTGGGCGGTAGCGCAGCGAATTGCCCACGCGATGGAGGCGGAGCTCAAGCCTGAGCGAGTCGGCGTGGTGGTAGAGGGCTTTGATGTGCCGCACGCTCACATTCATCTTGTGCCGCTATATGACCGCGAGGTGCTACAGCTCCATCATGGCTACCCAACTGATACTAGTAATGCTCACCTATCTACCACTGCTCAGCGCCTTGCTGCAGCAGTACCCAGCAGTGGCGGAAATGCCAGCGCGTGATCACCATCATTGCCATTGGCAAGCGGCACGAGCCCTGGCTGGCTAATGGCATTGCACGCTACGAGCAGCGCATGACTCGCGCTTGGCAGTTGCAGTGGAGGCTCCTTCCAGCCAGCCAGCATAGTAACGATGCGGCGCGGCGTGAGGAGTCGCAGCAGATTCTTCGAGTGCTTTCGCCCCAAGCATATGTTGTGCTACTAGACGAGCGCGGCACAATGCTTGACTCTCCCGCCCTCTCGCGCAGTCTACATCAGCCAATGGCGCAGGGTAAGTCACTCGTGCTTATCATTGGTGGAGCATACGGTGTGACAGAGGCAGTGATGGAGCGCGCCAACCTGGTGTGGTCGCTGTCTCGCCTGGTGTTTCCACATCAGCTGGTGCGACTCATCTTAGCCGAGCAACTCTACCGGGCACAGCAGATTGCCGCTGGTCATCCGTATCACCATCAATAACTAACCAACAATCGGCAAAAACTGATTATCAAAGGCATGGCGCGCTCCCCGCTGTTTGTGCACCAGGTATCTATATTCATCATCGCGCGGTGGCACACTCGGTGTGTGATGCTGCCCTTGGTGTGCCGTCTTGCGCCCAAGCGACGTATGATGCGGATGGACGTGTGAGTCGGTTGTTAGCTTATCGGGCTCTGCCGAGCCTTGCAGCCCACGGCTTCGCAGCACGGCAGGCTCGAGCGTGAGAAGCGCAGTGGTCATCTTATCAAATTGCCCATCGTGCAAGAACACCCCCAGTGCAGTCGCTAGGCTAAAGACCGCCACAGCCGCCTGCGCGAGGATGGTTTTGTATGAGGTAGTGTGGTGTTTGTGTTTCATTGTGTGTATTGGTGACTATCGTTAGTTCTATTTTTGTTCATATTCATGGTAGCAGGATGTTTCTTTTCTGTCAAGTATGTTTTGTGTCAATGTCGAGATATTCTCTCTTTTTGCATGAGCCCTCTTCCCTATTTTCTCGCTTGATGAGATGTGGAAGCTGCTTGTCATAGCATATGTACGCTTATATAAATCCATGTGATGAACGCTCGTAGTAAGCTTCAGAAAAATAATGGTACGAATAGAAAGAGTGATGCGGTGAGATTTTTCAGCTTCAGGTTAATATAGCTCATCATCACAATAACCCCTTTGTCTGTGCTCGCGCTTCCCTTCTTGCCACTAAGTGCCCTTTTGTCATTGAGAGCGCAAGGTTAAATCAACACACTTCATTATCTCTACTCATCAAAAAGGCTACCATCACACATCGATGGTAGCCTTTTCTGCTTTGTATAGCGATCTATGCTGCAGTGCCGCTACTCTATCACCTGCAGCTCCTGCACCAGCCGCTCGATCAACGCCTGCTTGCTTGCCAGCTGCTGGCGTGACTCTTCCACCAAATGAGCGGGTGCTTGGCTGGTGTAACGTTCGTTTGCTAGGCGTGCCTCCAGCTTGGCGGCGTCATTGCGTGCTGCAACTAAACGCTTCTCGAGGTTCGTCTGGTGCTCATAGAGTGTCTCGTCGCTTACGTCGAGCCAAGCATCGCGGCCGCTGGCGGCCAGACGCAGGCCTCGTGCTACATCAGTATGCTCCACTGCCGCCAGGCCAGCCAAGCGCCGCACCAGCTCGGCATTATCCGCTACGAGCGCGTCATCCATATAGAGTAGTGTGTAGCGCTCATTGCCTGGCAACTCACTCGTTACGTAGCGCGCTTCGGTCACGAGTCGCTTGAGTCGGCTAAACTCAGCCGCTTGCAGCTCATTGTATTTCTCAGCCCGCGGATATCGCGCTGCTGCCAGCAGGTCGTTATGCCAGCTCAGGCTTTGCCAAATCGTCTCCGTCACAAATGGTGCAAATGGGTGAGCCAAGCGCAGGCACGTGTCGAGCACCCACACCAGCATATCAGCGTGCTGCTCCACCTTAGCTGCCTCAATATACCAATCGGCTACGTCATCCCACACCGTATGGTAGAGCGTTTCTGCCGCCTCGGCAAAACGATACTGCGCTAGCTGCTGCTCCATCGTTTCCCCTGCCCTGCTCAGCTGGCGGATGATCCAATGGTCAGCCATCGATTGCGGCGTCGGTACATGCACCGGTTGCGTATCCCCCACCTGCGCCTCGATGAAGCGAGCAATGTTCCATAATTTATTACAGAAATTGCGCGCTGCCACGACCTTGCCGGTATTAAAGGCTTGTGGCTGAGCGGCTGAGCGGCTGGCGATAATCCCCATGCGCAGTGCGTCTGAACCATACTGGCTGATTGCTTCCATTGGGTTGATCACATTGCCCTTACTCTTGCTCATTTTCTGCCCATGCTCATCCAGCACCAGCCCATGGAGATACACATGACGGAATGGCACCTGTCCCGTGCAGTACAGGCCAAGCATCATCATCCGCGCCACCCAGAAGAAGAGGATATCTCCCGCCGTCTCCATTACTGCGTTGGGGTAGAATTTCGCCAGTGGCCCATCTTGCAAATAGTCGGTGGTAATGAATGGCCACTGTCCACTGCTAAACCAAGTATCAAGCGTATCTTCCTCTCGACGATATGTTGTGCCATTTACAACTATTTCTTTTTCGTTGACATTTGTATTGAAGATCCAGTCGCTTGGATCAGTCGTGCTCTGGAAGGCTGGGATGGGTATACCCCACGGGATCTGCCGGCTGACGTTCCAGTCTTTGATCTCGCGCAGGTATTTAATGACCACCTCGCCTTTGTTGGTGGGGGTGAAGGTCACATCGCCACGCTCAATGGCATCGATCGCCGCATCCGCCAAGGGCCGCATCGAGATAAACCACTGCTCCTTGACCATCGGCTCAATGACGGTGTCACACTTGTAGCAGTGCCCCACCGAGTGCTCCAGCTCCTCCTCGCCACGGCGCAGCTCTTCGCGCTCGAGCGCCTCCAGTACCCGTTGGCGTGCCTCCGTCGTGGTGAGACCATCAAATGGTGCGGGAACATTCGTCATTCGCCCATCAAAGCCAATTACCTGCTCCACCGGCAGCCCATGCCGCTGCCCCATCTCGAAGTCATTTGGGTCGTGAGCCGGTGTGATCTTCACCGCACCGGTGCCATACGATGCATCAACATATTCATCAGCAATAATCGGTATCTCGCGCCCTACCAGCGGCAGCAGCGCCTTGGTGCCAATCAACTTCTTGTAGCGCTCATCTGCCGGGTTGACAGCGATGGCGGTATCACCCAGTAGCGTCTCGGGCCGCGTCGTAGCGACGATAATTTCACCAATATGATCGAGTAGTGGATACGCAATACGCCACAGCTTAGACTTCTCCGTCTTGTGCACCACCTCAATATCGGCAAAGCTAGTCTGGTGCTTAGTACAGTAGTTGACGATCCGCTCACCGCGGTAGATCAGCCCATCCTGCCACAGCTTATTGAAGGTACCATAGACCGTCTCTACCACCTTGGGGTCGAGTGTAAAGACCATATCTTCCCAGTCCGCCCCAACGCCAAGGGCACGTAGCTGGAGCTCCATATCGCCCCGCTTTTTATCGACAAAGTCCCACACCTGCGCGTAGAGCTCATCACGCGAGTAATCGAAGCGCGTCTTGCCCTGCTTCTCGAGCTCGCGCTCATACACCACCCACGTCTCGAAGCCAGCGTGGTCTGCCCCAGGAATAAACACTGCATCGTCGCCCTTCATCCGGTGGTAGCGCACCAAAATATCTTGCAAGGCCGAGCCCAGCGCATGCCCAACGTGCAGGTTGCCATTGGCATTGGGCGGCGGCATCACGATACTATACGGTGTGCCCTCCCCTTTTGGCCGAAATACCCCAGCACTCTCCCACATGGCGTAAATATTTGGCTCGTATTCGTTAGGGTTGTAGGTCTTGGCAAGTTTCATGGCGGTGGCTTCCTTACAGATTATTGATACTTTTCACACGAAAACAGCGCGGTCGATACTTCACGTGAAAAATTTGTGTGCAGCATCTGCCTGGCCGATTTTTGGTGCAACTTCAGCTATCTAGTATAGCACGTTTGACAGCTCAATGGCAGAGGTGACAGGGGTTAGTGATGAGGCTAAGGTGTAGCTGACAGCGGTGATATGATAGATGTCTCGCTTTGCAAATTAGTCACTATCGAGTAGTTACTTGTTCTGATAGTTTCCCGCTGTGTAGTTTTTCACGTGGAAGGTGCACCTTGTGACGACCTGTAACTAAAGCAATTACAATTTTACTATCTCATCCAGTAGAGCATGGGGAATGGGCAGACTACCAGAAAGCAGCAGAAGTCTTTGCACTGCAAATGCCTGCGCACATGCCATCATGCTGCATTCATCAACGCGTTTCACACAATACAAAAGGGAAGTATGAATAATAAATCAGAGATGAAGATAAATTGCGTTTATCATAGTTACAACCAAAATTGAATTACAGTAGGGGAGTGATAGCCCAATTTTCACCTATACGTATCTCTATTTCACGTGAATAATGCGCAATTTCATCAAGCTCTATAGCCCCACATCATCATATGGATCTCATATTGTTTTCCATCTAAAGTCACATCAGTAGAGTAGGGAAGGGGAAAGATAATATAAAAAGACGCCCCACTAGAGCGTCTTCTTCTAAGTGATCTCTCTACCAACTACTTATGCGAGCGGCGATACGATGCCTGGCGCAGACCGCGCATGTGCTGATACAGTGCTTGGTAGAGGTGATACAACCGGTAACGCAGTGGGTGGAGAGGTTTCTCCCAGGTGCCAATATAGTCCACCGGTGTGCCACCAAACGACTTCTTGAAATGTGTGAAGCCCGCCCAGGGGTGATCCTTCGGCACATCGTCTGGCGCAATACCATAAAAGTCGAAGAATTTGTGCCCAGTATCGTGCGCGTAGAAGAGGGCAGACACCACCAGTGCTGTGGCTGGGCTGAGGTTGCGCTGCGCGGTGTAAGACGCAGCATGGGCATAGGCCATCGTCGTACCATCACTAAAGAATATCAGGCTAGCAACTGGCTTGTCCTCTAGCGTGGCATACATCAGGCCAGCTGCCTTACGTGGGAAAAGCACTTCTGCCATTTGACGAAAGTAGGCATCACTATGAGGCTGCATGCCAGTACGCTTGGCAACATCGTGAATCATATCAAGAAAGATCTCTATATCTGCTGGCTCATAACTGGTATGGAAGCGCACCCCTGCCTTCTGATTCTTGCGCCAGGTGTAACGCACCGCTTGTTTGGCATTAGCCAGGATCGCATCGTGATCCATCGTCACATCATTAATAATCGTTCGGTCTGGCTGGAGGCTCTTCGCCTTGCGAAAGCCGAGATTTTGCAGCTGCTCGAGTCGCGTCGTCCGGGGGTCGACCCGCACAAAATCTGCACCATATTGCCGCCCTGTGGCAATAATATCCTTGAGTGCAGCTTCCTGAGCGGCATCGTTATCCGCCTCGGGCCCATAGGGTACATACAACCGATGGTTGAGCCGACCGTGCTCAATAATGCCATAATACTGCCACCCTTTGTCTACCCGCCGCACCGTATGGCGCTGCTGCGCTTGTTGAAAGGCCTCCCATGCCTCAGTCTGTAAAAAATGTTTCATAACATTAGTATAGCAACTTTGCGGCGGTTTTTCACTGATGATTGTTGCGAAAGTTCCATGCACGCCACGATGAAATAATGAATATTGGTACAAAGTATTATTGATCTAGCCCAGGGGTACGCGCGCTGTGAAGAGTCTAAGGCTGATATGTATCGCTAATGCACATCTCTTCCTCTCACCACTCAAAAATGCTATACTAGCGCTATTATTATGCAGCTCAAACCTATCGATCCATCCACCTTCGAGCAATTTGCCGCGCAGCATCCGCTAGGGAGCTTCGTCCAATCAGCCGCCAATGCCAAGCGAGTGGCACAGCTGGGCTGGCAGCCACATTATCTGGGGTTGTTTGCTGAAGGTGAGCGCGTGGTGGCTACTGCTGTGTTGTACGAGTGGCGCACTTTGGGCTATAGCGAGTTTGAGTGTTTGCAGGGGCCGCTCGTGGATTATCACAACCCAGCCGTGCTCAGTACACTATTGACAGAACTTAAGAAATATGTCAAAACACATAAAGGTATTCTGCTCCGACTTCAGCCGCCACTCATCCTGCGGCAGGGGAGTGACCCCAGTCAGCTTCTCGAAGTAGCAGGCACGGCCAAGGCGCTGCAACAATTAGAAAAGACAGGTTTCCGCGCCATCCCCCCGCAGCAGACCGACCACAACGCGCGCTATGTGCGCTGGTTCTTCACCAAAGATCTTTCGCCCTACCACGACGATGCAGCACTACTCAAGAGCTTCGACGCTAAGACGCGCAGCTGTGTCAAGGCGGCCACCAAGTATGGTGTGGCGGTACGCGAGATTACCGCAGTGGACGATCTCGCGCCATTTGCGAAATTGCTAATCGATACCGGCACACGGCGCGGCTTCTCGGGGCGCAACAAAGCGTTTTATCAGCAATTGTTCCGCGCCTTCCACCGCACGCAGGCGTGGTTCCTGATTGCTGAGCTCGACCTTACTGGCTACCAAGCTCGCCTCAGTGCCCAGCATGATAGCCTGCAAGTCGAGCGCGATATGCTGGCGACTGAACCAGACAAGCAAGGGCAGGTGAAGGAGCTCGACAACCAGCTCACCGCGGTATCCAAACGCTTGGCAGATTACGAAGCGCTCCGTCAAGCAGCCAATGGCGAGGTATTGCCACTTGCCGCCGCCATCTTCATGCACACGAGCGATAACGAAGTAGTGTATTTTCTCAGTGGGTCGGACGATCGGCACGCCAAGTTCTCTGGCTCATACGCCCTGCAATACGCAGCAATGCGCCGTGCCATCAGCCTTGGCGCTCAGCGTTATAACTTCTACGGCACAAGCGGAAACTTCAACGGCTTCCCCGAGCAAGAGGGGGTGTATCACTTCAAGAAAGGCTTTGGTGGCCAGCTGGAGGAACGTGCTGGTTGCTATGAATATATCGCTCGGCGATTCATACATCAGGTCATTCGCTGTGTGCGTGCGGCGCGAAAGATTATAGCGCGGTAGAGCACTGCCTTCGTAACAATATCTACACTATTAGGCACCGTGGTAGATAGCATCACCTTACGGTGAGATAAAAAATCTGCGACTTGCAGATCTTCAGCTTATTTTTTGTGTCTGTGATATTTGATCTTTACAGTAGTCCATGATACTATTTTGTCATGCTCGTCAAACGCCCAACATCAGCGTTATCTATGCAAGAATTACGACCAGACATCTTCGTTGCGGGTCCTATCTCTGGGGCAGAAGATTGGCAAAAGCAAGCAGAAAAATTATTAGAAAATATTGAGCAAACAGAAGCATACGATGATGAGCTCATCATCGCCAATCCACGACGCGCAGAGGAAATTCCGCGCGTTGGTGATATTGCGAAGAAGCAGATCACGTGGGAGCACCGAAATTTGCGGCTCGCACGCGTGGTTATGTTTTACTTCGTCAAGGGGCCGGGCATTATTACACCACTAGAGCTTGGTAAGGAACTCGGACGCGGCTCGCCCATCGTGCTAGGCATTGACAAAAGCTTCGACCGACCATTTGACATCGAAACACAAGCACACCTCGAGCAACCAGAGCTTCCGATCTATCACACACTCGACGAAACTGTTGTAGCTGCCGTAGCATTAGCCAGGCAGATTCGCGCAAAAGAGAACTAGTTATTGATTATCACCCCACACCGCCTCGCGCATCGACAAACTTGGCTGGACTTCGAGCAGGTATGGGTCGACTGTGTGGCCAGCCTGGGCGTAGTAGTAGCCCAGCGTGGCGATCATCACTGCATTGTCTGTGCAAAAGGCCATCGGTGCGTAGCTAATGGAGCAGGGCAGGGCGGTGCGTAGCTGGCGGCGAAGTTCTTGATTGGCCGCCACACCACCAGCAATGACGACGGAGCGCGGCGC
This sequence comes from uncultured Candidatus Saccharibacteria bacterium, assembly GCA_938046115.1. Taxonomy (GTDB): domain Bacteria; phylum Patescibacteriota; class Saccharimonadia; order Saccharimonadales; family Saccharimonadaceae; genus Saccharimonas. The sequence goes on from CALIXX010000032.1 coordinate 8,449, forward strand.
ATAGTGCTCGTAGGCCAGCACCGTCTTATCCACCAACGTCTCTACCGCCACGCGCTGGAAGCTCGCTGCCATATCATGGCGCTGCTGCGGCGTGACAAGCGCTGGGAGCTCGTGCGAAGGAAAAGAGGTATCTTTGCCTACCTCGGCTTGCATTCGGCGCAGCACGGCCGTTTTAAGGCCCGAGAAGGAGAAATCATACTGGCCCTGCATCCGCGCCTTGGGCAATGTGTAGCGCTGCGAGTCGCCCTGCATAGCGGCAGTAGCAATAGCCGGGCCACCAGGGTAGGGCAGGCCAATGATTTTCGCTACTTTGTCGAAGGCTTCGCCCACAGCATCATCCTGTGTTTGGCCAAGTAGTGTATAGTCACCATGCGCCCGAAACAGCACCAACTGACTATGCCCACCAGAGACGATAAGCGCCAACATGGGGAAGCTTGGCTGTGCAGCAGGGAGCGCGAGGGCTGGCTCGGGCTTTGGCCGACCGTCCTCCACCACGAAGTTGGCATAGACATGCGCCTCCACATGATGAATCGCGTAGAGCGGCTTCTTGTGCACAAGTGCCAGCGTCCGCGCCGCCAGCGTCCCAACCAGCAGCGACCCCACCAACCCAGGTGCATACGTCACCGCAATGCCATCAATCTCATCCCAGCTGCATGCCGCCTCGGCCAAGGCGCGGTCGATCACCGGGGTAATCATCTCAATATGGCTCCGCGCCGCTACCTCTGGTACCACACCGCCATACTGGGCGTGAATATCTATCTGCGAGTGCACCACACTGCTCAGCAGGCGCCGCCCATCGGCCACCACCGCAGCCGCCGTCTCATCGCAGCTGCTCTCAATCCCAAGAATCTTCATAAAGTTATTATAGCAGAGCAGGGAAGACAGGAAAGCAGTGTAATAATATCAAATTGCATGAGTTTGAGTTTCAATGGTAGGCTTACTCTCAACTTCTCCTTTTCCGTCTCATGCGATACTCAGGTCAACATTCTACGAGTATATTAATCGATCGTGCTAATACGAAAGAATTCTATTAACATGACAACAAATTTCGCTATTTTATCAGCTAAAATGACGAACAATACGGCTGAAATTAAGAGAAATTCTGCACTTTTCCTCCCAAGTTTGCTTTGCTCAAAAATCATGCCTCTCATGGTTTTAAATACTACCAAAAGTGGTATAATATGTGCCATGGCATTTTCTCTGAAACAAACACTTAAGAACACCCTCCCACCCAGCGTGCTGGCAGCGCTGGAGCCAAGCTATCGGCTGCTTGAAGCCACTGCAGCTGCAGCCAACCAAGGCTTCCCAGCCCAAGGCATGCACGTCATTGGCGTAACGGGGACAAATGGCAAGACCACAACGTGCTTTATGATCCACCGCATGCTGGTCGAAGCAGGGTACAACGTCGGCCTAATGACGACGGTGGCATATGGAGTGAACGACGATATCACATCGCAAACCGAGCACATGACCACCGTATCTGCACCCCTGTTGCAGCAGCGTTTGGCGGAGTTTCGGCGGCGTAATGTGCAGTGGGTAGTGTTAGAGGTGACGAGCCATGCGTTGGCGCAGCATCGCATCTTTGGCATCCCGATCGACATTGCCGTCATGACCAACGTCACCCACGAGCATCTCGATTATCACAAGACATTCGAGCGCTACCGCGCCGCCAAGATACGGCTCTTCAAGCTCGCGCGGCGGGTTGGCATTATCAATGCGGATGACCCATCGGCGGCAGTCTTCGAGCAAGCCGTGCCTCGCAGCCTATGCTATGGCATTGCAGGCGGCGACATTCGCGCAACGAACATCACCCAAACCGCCTCGGGCAGCCGCTATGATGTATGGCTCATGGGGCAGATGCATCACATCACCATCAATATGCCGGGTGAGTTCAACATTGCCAACAGCCTAGCCGCGGTAGCAGTAGGGCACGAGGTGGGCCTGAGCCGGGTGCAGATCGAGCAGGGCCTGGCTGCACTCACCGGGGTGGAGGGCCATATGACGGTGGTTGATGCTGGGCAGCCATTCTCCGCTATTGTCGATTTTGCCCACACGCCCGACGCCTTCGAGCGGCTGCTGGGCAGTGTGCGAGCCAGCACCAAGGGCAAGCTAATCGTTCTATTTGGCTCAGCTGGCCAGCGCGATGAGTCCAAGCGAGCCATCCAAGGCAAGATCGCAGGGCGAATTGCCGACGAGCTCATCCTCACCGAAGAAGACGACCGCGATGCAGACGGGCAGCACATCCTTAGCCAAATTGCCAAAGGCGCAGAAGCCGCTGGCAAAACCCAAGACACTGATCTCTTTCTCATCCACGACCGCGCTGAGGCCATCCGCTTTGCTATTCGTCGTGCCCGCACCACCCGCGACACCGTCGTCTTCCTCGGCAAAGGCCACGAAAAAACCATCGAACGCGCCGACGGCACCCACCCTTGGGACGAAATAACAGAGGTACGAAACGCTATCCGCGAGCGGCAAGCATCGAAGAAAAAGTCGGCACGAGGCAAGACTAAACGCAAAAAAGAGAATAATAAACGTAGAAAAAAGTCTACATCTCGCCCAGCAAAACGCTCTTCATCTACTAAGAAGACTTCCTAATTCTTGGTTTTCTTATTATGCTTGGTAACGAATGATTGTTGTTTAAATGTTAAATTATATATACTTAGCAAAAACTCGCCACAAGAGTGGCGAGTTTCTATATCTACGATACTAAGGCTAGTATAGAAAGTACGGCTTTATTGCTCGTTTTGGCGATCTGTTACGAACATCTCTGTTATTAGCTCTCGATAGTCTTTTTCTGTATAAGGTGTCCCGTCAGGATGGTTCAAGCCAAATATTTTCTTGAAGTCACGAGCTACTGCATTGTGCGCATACCGACGAGCCATATCTGCCTTAATGAGGTCATTTCTCCTATTATCATCACTTTTGTCTTGCTTGAACAATTCTCCTGCTGCTTCGTGCTCGTCAACTGCCTTCTTGTACGCGCTATAAGCAGCGGTAGTCTGTTGGGGCATTAACGGCTCACCTGGATAACGATATGTTTTCTTCCCCTCTTCATCAATTCTCAATACACCAAGTGCGTCGAGTACAGCCTGAGGATCATTTCTATTGATGCCATAGTCTTCTATCACACCATTGACAATATTTCGAGCATTTTCAATAGGTGGATCATCAACATTCCCCACGTTAATTTCATTCATAATGACTCGCTTCATGAAATCGACAATTTCTCGCACCTGCGCTCGTGCATTCTCTCGTGCTTGCTCAGGCGCCTTCTTGTTGCGCATTGTAGCACTGAGCTCTCTCATGTTCTCAGGAAATTGCATTCGTGCTAACTTTAGAGCTTCACTATTGATAAGCTTCATAAGCTCAGCATATTGATCTTGCTGAAACTCGCGAATCGTCTTACATGATTCCTCAAGTGCCTCTAAAACACCTTCTTTTAATTCATTCTCCCCATGATACGGGGCAGTTTCGATATCTGATGGGTTGTTTGTTAATCCAAGTTCGTGATGCATGCAGTTATACTATCATATATTACACAATATGTCGATAATTATGAGAACAAAATATGTGTAAAAATCCATCACGCTGATGGATTTTTACACCTTGCTATAAGATTAGTCGTTACCGCTGCGACAAATAGTCGATCTCTTTGATGATGTCGAGCAGCGCTTGGGCGCGGCGAGTTTCGTCGCGGATGGATTTGGCAATTTGGTATGCTGGGTCGATCAAACTCTTGTCGTCCGTCGAGCGGATCAAAAGCAAATAGGTATCGAACTTCTCATCTGGGCTAACGTTGAGTTTATCCACCAGTGGGCGCAGTTCTTTGATCGCCGACTGCTTAACGCCATTGAGCGCCTCACCACTGGGGGCAGGCTGCGACGATTGCTGCTGCGATGACATGACCGGCACTGATGAGCCCATATTGCCCGACATACCCGAGAGCGATGAACGGCCAGCACCTTGCCCCGACATCATCGCCTGCGACCGCTGCGACGCCGCTGTGCCCACCTGTGGGCCGATCCCAGCAAGCACCTTGGCAAGCTCTTGATCGTCGGTAATTGATTGTGATGTAGTGCTGATATTCATGGTTCCCACCTGTCTCCAAATATGCTTATGATTCTCTGCTAATTAATGTATCATGGGAGGGTATACTCTTGCAAGCAGAAGGAGACGATTATGCTTGATGACCAGACCATATTGCGTCAACGCGGTGCCGAGGCCACTCTGCATCACGTTGCAACATTATGGAAACAAACGACGCTATCAACAGAGGTAGCAAATCAGCTCTCACACATATCACCCCAGCATGATATTCGTAATGTTGTTATTATAGCAACGGATAGTGATGCGGTGTTGGCTCTCATTGCTCAGCAGCTCGTGCAGCCTCACATGACTGTGCCTGTGTTGTGCCGCGAGGCAGCGGCAATGCCCGCATTTGTGGACGCGCACAGCTTGGTAGTTATTATCGAAGCCGGTATCTCATCTGACCATGTAAAAAACATGGTGTCTTACACAGAGCAGCATGCTACTCCGACTGTTCTGCTTACTCATGATGCTGCTGTGGCTGAGTGCACCACAGCATACCCTGCAGCCACTATTATGCCAATTGCTCATAGGGAAGGGCAGGTGGAGCGGCAGCGCATACTCACGACGCTTGGTGGGCTGCTGGCGGCTTACCACCTGCTGGATGGTAACGTGGTGGATACTATGGTCCATAGCGCAGGGCATGTGAGCGACGTGCTGCAGCAGTGGGGTGCTACCGTATCGACCACCCATAACCTCGCCAAGCAGCTCGCACGCCAGGCGGCGGGCAAGACAGCAGTGTTTTGTAGCAGTGGGGCGCTCGCGTCAGTGGCCCAGTGGTGGCAATGGTGTTGGCAGGAACGAGCGCACAATGTACCCTTTTCTACCACCCTTATCGAAGCAGAGCATGCTGGTGCTCACGGCTGGCTGAGCCATCCGGTAGATAAGCCATTCGCGCTTTTCGACCTGGTGGGAGAAAATGACTCTTCTACCCAGCAGCGCATGGCAGCGCTCGATCGCCACCTCAGTGGCCGCAGACCCCACGCGAAGTCTGTTTTGCTTGCGGGCGAGACAGAGATCGAGCAGGTGCTGCACGGCATAATATTAGCGGAATTTGCCAGCTGCTACCTCGGCGTGTTGAACGGCGTGAAGCAGGGAAAGGGCGGCATGTCTTAGAAATTCTAACCTAACGTGTTTTGGTTTTTGAGAATCGTAGTGTTTTGTTTTTTTATTCTAATTCTTAAGCCCTTGTCATGATCTTATACGATGGCTCGCTGTCGCAAAATGTTACATAAACAACAAGCTGCTACAATAAATTCACCAACGAAATCGCTCATCATCTCAAATATTACATGTGACGATTAATCTGGAATAATATGTGCAAAAATTCTATCATCGTACTCTGTAAATGAGCAGGGTAGGGTGAGCCAGGAATACCACAACTCATACAAAAAACCCGCCACATTTCAGGCGGGTTCTGTATCAGCATAACTATGTCGATTAGTGATACTGCCGTAGCGACTCGATTGTGTTCTTGCGCGCGGCCCGAATAGCTGGATAGAGACCGAAGGTGAGGCCAACCGCCAATGCCAGGCCAATTGCCATCACCGCCGTCTGCCACTCTAGCGATGGCGCAAAGGACAGCCACAGGCTAAAGCTCAGTGCCACTATGTAACCCAGGATGTAGCCCAGGATACCACCAAGCAAGCTAATCGCCAGCGCCTCAATAACAAACTGCGTGATGATGTTACCGTCAGTCGCACCAACCGCCTTGCGGATACCCACCTCGCGCGTGCGCTCTACCACACTCACCAGCATGATGTTCATGATGCCGATGCCGCCAACTACCAGCGAGATGGCTGCAATTAGCGTCAACACCTGAGTCAGCGCGGTGAAGAGCCGGTTGGTCGGCTGGCTAATCGCATCGCCCGTGGCCACGGTAAAATCTTCTTCCCCTTGGTGATTTTGCTTAATCTTGTCCTTAACTTGCTGAGCAATTTGCCCGACCTGCTGCGACGCATCAGCCTGGATGTTGATCTGCTGAATCTGTGTATGACCACTGTGGATCTTCTTACCTGCCTCGGTAGTGATGATAGCTGCGTTGTCAAAATCAACGTTGTTATAATTCAGCGGATTTTCTGTAGCACGCATCACCCCCACCACGATAAATTCCTTGCCGCGAATCTTAAAGGTCTGGCCAATCGACTGCTCGGTGCCAAACAGCTGCACCGACAGCTTTGGGCCGAGCACCGCTGGCTTAGCGTCGTGCGTGCCGCCTTCGAGGAAGTCTCCCTCACGTAGTTCGAGCTGACTGGTGATAGCAAGGTCTGGCGAAGTTGCCACAACAGTAGTGGTGGCTTCTCGGTCGTTGCTCTTGAGCTTGTTCTCAGAAGTCATCATTGGTGCTACGGCACGGATATGTGGCATCTTGCGCACCGCCTCGACGTCGGACTCGGTGATGGTACTAGTATTGTAATTATACTGCGCCACCGAGCTCGCCAGCGACGAGAAGCTCTTGTCTTGCACGCCCGGGCGCACCACAATGAGGTTATTGTTGAGGTCGGACACTTGTTGGGAGATGATATTGTGCAGGCCACCGCTCAGTGCCAAGATCGCCACGATACTACCCACACCAATTGCCACACCCAGCGTCGCCAGCAAATTACGGCCGCGATTGCGCCGGAAGCTACTGCTTGCATTTTCGAAATGGTCAATGATTATCATGCCTGGGGCTCCTTTGTGCTAGATTGGTGAGCAGACGATGGTGCAGCGGGCTGCTGGGCCGGTGTAACCTTGGCTGGCTGAGCAGATGCTGGCTGTACCGCAATATGGGCTGTTGGTGCTGCAGGCTGCGCTGGCTGACTAGCGGGTTGTGGTGCAACCGGCTTGGGTGGTGCGGCTACAGACTGTGTTGACGCAGGCGCTGCTGGCTGAGCTGCAGTAGCCGATGCTGCTTGAGCCGGCGCAGCAGAGTGTGCCAGAGCAGGCTGCCCTGCCGACGGAGCGTGCTGTGCAGCCGGCAAGGCTGGCGGCACCTCTGGTGGGGCAACTGGCATAGGCTCGATGGTCGGGCCATCTTGGGTATGCGGATCTTCGTAGTCGACTACTGTTGGTGCTGTCGTTGCTGGTGCAGGGGCTTTCGCGGGACGACCGCGAGCAATTGCCTTGACGGGTGCAGCTGGCTGAGCGGCCGATGCTGTGCCCTGTGCAATCGTCGGTGCAGTCTTGCCAGCAGGTGCTGCCCGGCGAACTCGTGGCTTGCGGGCCACTGGCGTTGGCGCGGCGGCAGTGGTGCGCATCTGCTCATCACTGGCAATCTGCCCATCAAGCATCTTAATCACACGACTGGCGTAGCTCGTAAGGTTGGGGTTGTGTGTCACCATAATGATGGTATTGCCTCGGCGGTGCAGCTGAGCCAGTTCTTCCATAATGATGTGGCTCGAGCGGCTATCGAGGTTACCCGTTGGCTCATCCGCCAGGATAATCGACGGGTGGTTCACCAATGCGCGAGCAATTGCCACGCGCTGCACCTGCCCACCACTGAGCTGCCACGGCATGTAATATTCGCGCTCTTGGAGGTGGAAGTTCTTCAGCACCGCACTAGCTTGCTCTAGGCGCTTGACGCGGCGCATCCCCCCACGGTAGCTCAGGGGAAGGGCAACGTTCTCGAGCACTGTTAGGCGATTAATCAGGTTAAAACTCTGGAAGACGATGCCAATCTGCCGTGAGCGAATCCGGGCGTGCTGGCGCTTACTCAGCGTCGCGACCGATGTTCCATCAAGAAAATACTCGCCGCTATCGGCACGGTCGAGCAAACCCATAATATTGAGCAATGTCGTCTTACCGCAGCCACTAGGGCCCATGATGACGATGAATTCGCCTTTTTCGACTCGCAGGTCGACATTATCCAAGGCGTTTTGGGCAGCGTCGCCCAGACCATACTGCTTGGTGAGGCCTCGGAGTTCTATAACTGGTGTAGAAGATCGTACCATAATTATCCTTTAGTATAAACTGTCAAAAAACATTTCTGCAAGCCCAATCTGCACAAAAATATGCAGTATAGCCACGCATCATGCCAAAAGACGAATCAGCAGCGCATTTCTATAGCAGCGTGCCGCCTGGCGCTGATATGGCGGAGAGACAGGGATTCGAACCCTGGGTGACGTTGCCGCCACACACGCGTTCCAGGCGTGCCAATTCAACCACTCTTGCACCTCTCCGTACCTCTGTATTATAGCGGATGTGGGGTGGGGTGGCAATATGTATGGGTTTCGAATGTTTCGCAGTTTATTAGTGTGAATATTTTGTGTATTGGTGTTATATTCGTCAGTCTGTATCGTTAATTATTTTAAATATAAATATAGAGGGAGGGTGAATATTATTTATTCTTGCACGATTAGACGGCTGCAAACCACCATACTTTCTTTATCATGCAATATGTATAAAATATCTCCCATTTTTGCCAAAAAATGTCGTTCGAATATATTTCTATACTAACCTCTGTGTGCATGCGCCATTCATTTTTCTCAACAGAGGCCAAAAAATATTTGACCTGCCGCGCAAACAATGGTAGCATGAAACGCAAGTGCGCATATAATAAGCACACATAACCACTAATCCTGTATTGGGGAGGATTGAAGCTTATGACAGAAATACACAATAATAGTTATCCGGCAGGCGTTAGCGGATCTGAAGTGCCAGGCAATGCAGTCTCTCATGAAGATAGCAAACGAGAAAAAGTTGTTGACCGGCGGACTCTTTTTGGTATTCTTGGTGTTGGTGCCGCTGCCGCAGCAGGTATAGCGTTCCTTGCTGGGCGTGGTTCTGCTGAGAATAATATTGCTTCAGAAACACCCTCACCATCAGAGTCTCCAAGCTCGAACCCAGAAGCAACCCCATCTGCCACGGCGACAGAAACTCCATCACCCACCCAAGAGCCGGTAGAGCCTGGCACACCAAGTAGTGAGCGGCCCGAACCTCGCCGGTCGTATAACTTTGCGAATCTCAGTGAGTTTGACTCTGAAAAGTGGAAAACAATGGGTGATTATGACAAAGGACTTGCGTGTAAAACCTTCTTTGGCAATAACCTTGATGATCCCAATATTATGAAAATTCTTACCGAATCAGGTGCTAATCAAGCAAAAGAGCTAGCAATTACATGGTTTGATCATGTCGATCGACTTCTCCGTGATCTCTGTGATGACGCCCAATCAAAAGCTTTATTCACAAATGCAGAGGGTAGAGAAGTTGAAGTATGGCCAGTGCTGCGATGTTTGGCAGATTATATAGACGTCCCACATTCTAACATTGTTAGAGATTCCAATGATGAGAGTAAAGATGGCGGCGATAAAAACCAATCAAAACCCCACGGTTATTATGGCCGCCTTGTCGAAGCCGCTTATGAAGCTCATACGAAAGACAAAAAACCAAAAGAAGAAGACCGCATTGCTCTCCGCGTTACGAAATATGCCCAAATAGCACCATACAAAGACCCATTCCCAATCAACGACGGCAAAGAAACCAACCGAACTCAGGAATATTCAGCAGCGTATTGTGAAGTAGGAGAAATAGGAGAAGATGGCACTATCGACAAGAATCGGAAGTTGTATGATGTTTTTGTTGAGCGCCAAAGGAGAGATCTAGAAACAGGCCAATACAAAATGCATTTATTCCCCCGAATACCCTACTTTTACCCAACGGACGAAAGTGGTTATGAAGCTCGTGGCATCAAACCAGAGATTTATGTACCTCTCAATGATATCAAAGAAGGCTAAAAATCTAGCTTTAATCCAGGCCAGCCAAATACCATACACTACTTATGTTATTTGGCTGGTTTTCTTACTTCTTTTTGTGTATTATATGTAGTGTATGATTAACTCTCTTTCATCTAAGCTAAAGCGCTTTTCACTCTTTCCACTAGCTATTATTCTTGTACTTAGTTCTAGTGTGTTTATAGACCAAAAGGCTTATGCTGATGATCATGATGAGAAGATTCGAAAATGGGCTCTCTTTGAGGCGCAAGACGGGGAGAGTGGCACATCTCATGCTGGGTGTTTTGACGGGATTGACAGTATTGACTTTAGAGATGTCAAAACTAATGGTCTTGGCGGAAATGGTTTTAGTAAAGAGCGCTTTGTCCTAGGCAAAAAAATGTCATGTGCTGCCATTTATGAAGAAGGTATCTTAAAATGGGGGTTTTCGGGCGCTGAAGATTTTTTGACCGCAGCTGGTTATAAGAAGAACAATGGCAATAGAACATGGGAAGCAACAAAAGGTCAGCAAGGCCCTGTCAACGCAGCAATTCGTAGTAAGTTAAAAATTAATGATAATAATATAGAGGAGTATTTAAAACCTGGTGAGATATACACGTATTATTATAAGGATTTTGTCAGCACGTGTTCCGTCAAGGATGAGAAAAATCGATCAGAGCTTAATAGTTCTCAAATCACTCTTGCAGACAAAGCAGAAGATGGCTATATATCATATAGCAGGATTGGAAAAGACGGCAACAGTGATATAGTACAGCAAGTTATAGCAAAGTACAAAGCTCCAGACATAACTGTAACAGCGGGTAATCATTCTAAGACAGAAGAAGACAAAAAATTCTGTATCGATAAATCAAAAAGAGTTACAGCGCAAGCAAGCAAGGCAATAGATAACGCCAAGAAAAACGCCTCAGCAAAGGCAGTTGACGACAGCCTTGCATCAGCGTTGTCTTCTCTAAAAAATAAGGCATGTGCGGCAGACCAATCGAAATGTAATGATAATGGTTGGGAAAAATCTGTTGCGGTTTGTATTGCAAATGCTACGAAATCCTATGTTACAGAGGCTGTAGTAACGCGCGGGAAATCTAGTAAAGAAAAAGATATCAACACATACAAAAAAGAATACATTAGCAAATGTATGCATGAAAAATGGCCAAATCTGACAGAAAAAGAGATCAAAGACATTCTTAACGGTGTTGATACAAAGAAGGCGGCAGACGCAGCAAAGGCAGGAGACATTGACATAGGGGGTGGTGAGGGTGCTCACGACACGCCTGAGGATGGTGAAGAAGAATCCAAATCACGCTGTGCCATCGATGGTGTTGGCTGGGTTGTTTGCCCTGTCGTTAACTTCCTTGCCGACATCTCAGACGACTCTGCAGGTATTTTAGCCAAACTGCTTGAAGTCAACTCATTTATCTTAACTAACCGTGGTCCTGATTCGGCCTTCCACTATTGGTCACGTATTCGGGATATTGCCAATATCGTCTTTGTTATCGTTTTCTTGATTATTATCTACTCGCAGGTTAGCGGTCTTGGTATTAGCAATTATGGTATTAAGAAACTTCTACCCAAGCTTCTTATGACTATCGTCCTCGTCAATATATCTTTCTATATATGTAGCATTCTTGTCGATATATCAAATATTGTCGGGTCATCATCGTTCAATTTCATCAGCTCACTTGGTGGTGGCGGGAGCGGCCCAGAGGGTGGCTGGGCAACAAAGGGTAATGCGCTAGGAGGAATTGCTGCTGCTGTTCTTGCTGGCACCGTTGGCTTCTTTGCCCTTGGCGCGCTTATTTCTGGTCTTATCTTCATTGCTGTTACTGCAACTGTTACAGTATTCCTTCTCGGGGCGCGGCATGCCTTGGTTATCTTTACTATTATCTTGTCTCCACTTGCCTTTGTAGCCCTGCTATTGCCAAGTACAGAAGGATTATTCAAGAAATGGTGGGGTTTCTTCAAGACATTGCTATTTCTCTACCCTGCAGTTGGCTTGCTCTATGGTGCGTGTAATCTGGGGGCAACGGTCATTAATGGCATGAAGGGCGAATCAGAGGTGTTATTACAGATTATTGCTGCTGCGCTTACCTTCACGCCACTCCTCTTAGTTTCTCGCCTAACAAGCCTCATGACCTCAATGATGGGGTTAGCAAATATTGCCGATAAGTGGGGACAAATGGCTGGCAATGCGGTAGGCAAAAAATCACAAAAGATGCTCAATGAATCCAAATGGGGCAAATATATGGACTATCGTGATCAGGTAAAGGCAGAAAGACGTGCACAAATACAGGCTGGAACTTATAAGGGTACAAAAAATCCTACTACTTGGGGTAGAGCTGCACGGAGTTGGGTATCTGGAAAAGCTAATAGAGTTATTGAAGTGGGAGCAAATAAGTTTAATAATGAAGCCGCTAAACGCATGATAGAGGATCTCGGTAAAGAAGCATCTTGGCAAGAAGAGAAACGGTATGACGAGTCTATAAAGAAAGCAAAAACTATGTATGAGAGTGATGTCTCATTTATAGATAGTGGGACTGGCAAGGAAACCCGCCTTGGGAACGGCCAATTTGTTGACATGGCTAGAGGTCTAGTAAAACCAAATATAAAACCAACAGATAGTGCAGGAAATGTAATTACAAGCATCCCTCTGCCACAAACAACTTCCGAGAGAAGATATGTCCTAGATAGGGCTGGACGATCTGCGAATGCCCAGCAGTTTGTGCAACTTGCAGAACTTGCCAATAGCCTTGAGAGCGAAGGTGAACGATTGGCTCTTGCCTCAGCTCTTAGTGCATCAAGTGGTGCAAAAAAACATGGCTGGTTTGATGGTGGGGCCTACAATGATATAAAGGATGGTAATTTTGATCTTCAGCAATCTATCGTTAGATCTATTAATAAAGAGAAGTTTGGTAAACCTGAAGAAATTGCAAACATGGATCAAGCATCTACAAAGATTATCAATGATGCTTTAGCACAGCCCGGCCCTCGAGTGGGTGCTCAAGAACTGAAGCAAGCTCAACAAAGGCTACAAGAATCTGCACGACTCGCCCTTAAAGATAAACAGGTCAAAAATGAAATTCGTAGTCGTCAGAGCATCAAAGATACTGTCGATAACTGGTCTCGCGGCAAGTTTTAATAAAATATTTGATGGTAGTAAGAAAGACTTCATCCCCCTCATGCTATAATAAATACATAAACTATGTCGAGATATAAGGTTGCGCAGGATGTAGAGGCAGAGGATAAGATTCTTGGGCCGTTTAGCTTTCGCCAGTTTATTTATCTGTTGGTTGCGGCAGCGGGGATCGCATTGGCGTGGGGATTGTCACAGGTGTTTTTGCCGCTGGCGGTCATTCCAGTGCCGATTATTCTGCTGTTTGGTGCGTTAGCTTTGCCACTGCGTAAGGATCAGCCAATGGAGGTTTACCTCGCGGCGGTGATATCATTCTACACCAAGCCACGCCGGCGTATGTGGCAGCCCGATGGCATCAGCTCACTCATCGAAATTACGGTACCTGAGAAGGTGGAGATTGAGCGAACAAAGAACCTCAGCCAAGACGAGGCCGAGCGCCGCCTAGCATACCTGTCGCAGCTGGCTGATAGCCATGGCTGGTCTATCCGCCACACTCGCGTGCCCGATGCACAGGGGTCGATGATTAGCGATGTCTATTTCGAGGCGCAGCAGACATCAGATATGTTTGATGACAACAGTAGCGAAGCGCGAGCGATGACGCGGCGCATTGAGCAATCCAACCAAGCCCGGCGCCGAGCCGCCATCGAGCGCATGCAAGCCCCAGCGGCTGCGCTGCCTGCCGTAGCTGATGGGCAGCCACTCCAGCAAGCCCCGGTGCCGTATCAGCCAGCCTGGCCACAGGCCCAGCCGCAACCATACCAGGCAGCACCGCAGCCAGCTCCAACTATCCCACCACAGGCTACACCTCCGTATCAGCCACCCGTTGATGCCGCTGGCTTTGCGCCAGTGTCGCCAGCTCAGCCTCACATGCCAGAGCCGCCATACCCAGCACCAGAACCTCAGCGCCCAGCAGTGTCGTATTCATCCACAAGCTTCCCGGAGAATCGCACGGCGTCGTCGCATCAGCAAGCTCCTCCGCCCGATGCTAGCGCTTATCAAAATCAATCAAACGCACACCCACCTCAGCAATCTACCGATGTATACGAGCTCTCTCCAGTGGATGACACGCCGCGTGACGAAGCACCTGTTGCCAAGCCACAGCCTATGCCGCGAGAGCGTAACTCACTCCAGTCTCTGCCAATGGCACTGCCCGCCGTTATTCCGCATGATTCGGTCTTACCCGATGCCCTGAGCAAACCCTACACGCCGCCCAAGCCCACAGCAAAAGCTGCGCCAGAGTCTAAGCCAGAAGAAACGCCATCCTTTGAAGCGATCTATGCCAACCTGCGCCAGCACGCTGCTCCCAGCACTGATGCTGTGCCCCTTGTACCACCTCAAAAATCAGCCGCGCACACGACAACTAAGCCCAGCAACCCACCAGCTGAAGCGCATCCTACTGACACTCAACCATCATCCACCCCAGTACCTGCAGAGCAACCAACCCCGCCAGCAGCCTCCAATTATCCACAAACCCCTGTGTCGTATCCTCCCCAGCAGCCACCCGTTGCACCAGTTCAAGCCGCACCAGCTCTTGCACCCACCCCAGCCGCAGTATCCTACCGAGATCGCTCAGTACTGGCTGATGATAAAAATGTCATCGACATGTCCGTGCGCTACAACCCATACCCCAGTATTCACCAGTCGGTCATCCAGCCGCTCGACCCCAGTTATTACGCCAAGACAACCCCCACACGCGAGGAACGTCTACGTGAGGAGCAGCTCGCCCAGCAACGCAACAATATGCCGCCAAACACTAGCACAAACACCGTCTCGCCTGATATAATTAGACTAGCCAGCAACTCTGATTTGTCCGTTGCTGCCATTGCCAATGAAGCTAACCGGATTCAACATCAAGAGCAGGCCAGTCAGGATGATGACGATGAGATTGTCATCCCTTTGCGCTAAGAAATAAGAAGGAGAGTGGTGTCACCAAATTCACCCAACAGTCAACAACCATCAGCTGGGCCACCCAGCCAGTTTGGTTATAGCCAAGGCCAGAGCGCTGCACCAGCGGGCCAGATGCCAGCTAATTATCCGCAGTATCCTGCTCCACCGCAGGGCAATTACCCCGCAGTGCAAGCACCGGCTCAGCCACCAGCTGTGCAAGGTGGTACGAATGATCAGCCTACTCAAGACACCAAGAAAAAGGCTCCACCCAAGCCCGCTACCACGCAGAATAGCCTCCTCCTCTCGGAGCTACGCGATGATATGATCATCATGGGTGATGGTAGCTTTCGCGCCGTTATCGCCTGTGAGTCGATCAACTTCGACCTCATGAGCGCTCGTGAGCGCGAGGGGGTAGAATATAGCTACCAGAACTTCCTCAATGCGCTGTACTTCCCGGTGCAGATTTGCATCCGCTCGCAGCGGGTGGATATTGGCCCATACCTCGATAAGCTGGTCGCCATCCAGCGCACCCAAGACAACATGCTGCTCAGCGTACTGATGGAAGACTATATCAACTTCATCGACGACCTCTCACAAAACGCCAATATCATGGACAAGAGCTTCTATGTCGTCATCCCGTATTACCCAGCAGGGGAGGGGACAATTCTTGACCAAGGTAAAGGGTTCTTCACCAAGCTCTTCGCCCCTAAGAACACCAACACCGTGACGAAGATTAGCAAAGAAACCTACGAGCGAGCCCGCGAGGAGATCCGCAACCGGGCTGACACCATCCTCAACGGTTTGATGCAGATTGGTGTACGAGCAGTGCAGCTCAAGACCAAAGAGCTCGGCACTCTCTATTACAACATGTACAACCCCGACACAGCAGTGCGCGAGCCGCTGGGCGACTTTAATAACGTGACTTCCACCTTCGTCCGCAAGGGTGAGGGAGCCGTCCCAACCTCGACAGCATATCACAAAGGAGATTTTTAATGGCACGACGACCCGATCCAATCGACATTGCTGCCCAGCAGCGCGAGCGCGAGCAAGCAGAGGTAGAAGAAGCCTTTATCAAGGGGATGACGACGCTGCGCGACCTAATCGCGCCCAGCAGTCTCGAGATCCACAGCACGTACTTCCGCATTGGCACCAAGTATGGCCGCACACTCTACATCTACGGTTACCCACGTGAGCTCTACACAGGCTGGCTATCGGGGCTGATCAACATCGACCAAGTGCTCGATATTAGTATGTTTATTTACCCTGTTGAGACAGAGATCGTCCTCAACAACCTCCGCAAGAAGGTGACGCAGCTTGAGGCTGATATGGCACTTAATTCCGAGAAGGGTAAGGTGCGTGACCCAGCCCGCGAGGCCGCTCTGGCTGATGCCGAGGAATTGCGCGACCAGCTACAGCTTGGGGCCGAGCGTTTCTTCCGCTTTGGGCTCTACGTCACGCTCTATGCTGATAGCCTCGAGGAGCTGAGCTTCGTCCAGCACGTCATCGAGACAATCTTTGGCCAAAATATGGTCTACAGCAAGACTGCCAGCAACCAGCAAGAGCAAGGCCTCAACAGTACCATCCCCCAAATGACCGACCAGCTGCAAGTCCGCCGCAACATGAACACTGGCGCGGTGAGCACGAGCTTTCCCTTTACCAGTGCCGACCTAAGTGACGGCGAGGGTATTCTCTATGGCGTCAACCAGCACAACCAAGGGCTCGTTATTTTCGACCGCTTTAGCCTTGAGAATGCAAATATGGTCGTCTTTGCGAAGTCTGGTGCTGGTAAATCCTTCACCGTTAAGCTCGAGGCACTGCGCAGTATGATGCTTGGCACCGACATCCTCGTCATCGACCCAGAGAACGAGTATCAGAAGCTGGCCGATGCAGTCGGCGGCAGTTACATTCGCCTCAGCCTCAGCAGCGATACGCGAATTAACCCCTTTGACCTCCCCCGAGTAATCGACAGCGACGAAGCAACCGACGCCCTGCGCGCTAATCTCATCACCCTGCAGCGGCTCTTCAAGCTCATGTTGGGCGGCACGTTGGTGGGTGGGCAACAGATTGCCTTGCTCAGCCCAGCTGAAGAGGCTGATCTCGACCAAGCGCTCATCGATACCTATGCCCGGGCTGGTATTACCAGCGACCCACTGACACATAATTCTCAGCCACCGACGATCATCGACCTCTACGATACTCTCCTCCACATGGGTGGGGCAGGGCCGTCACTAGCTCAGCGCCTGCGCAAATACACCACAGGTACCTTTGCTGGCATCTTTAGCCAGCAAAGCAATGTTGATATTAATAACAGCATGGTCGTGTTTAACATCCGCGACCTCGAAGACGACCTGCGGCCAGTAGCGATGTATATTGTGCTGAGCCACATCTGGAATATCGCTCGCACCGTACAGCGCCGGCGGATGCTGATCGTTGATGAGGCCTGGCAGCTGATGAAGTACGAAGACTCGGCGGAGTTTCTCCATAGCCTAGCCAAGCGAGCCCGTAAGTACTCTCTGGGCTTGACGACCATCACGCAGGACGTAGAGGACTTTATGGGGAGCGAGAAGGGCCGGGCCATTGTGGCAAACAGCTCACTCCAGCTTTTGCTAAAGCAATCGACCAGTGCAGTGGATGTGCTGGCAGAGGTCTTTAAGCTCACCGAGGAGGAGCGCAAGCGCCTGTCTAACTTCCCTGTAGGCGATGGCCTCTTCTTTGCTGGGCAAAACCACGTCCATATCCGCATTTTTGCCAGCGAGACCGAGACGCAATTCATCACCACCAACCCAGTGGCCAATAACAGCTTATACCAGCAGCCAGTGAGGTCGTAGCCCGTCATGCCTACCCCCATCCCCTCCCAGCAAAAACCCGATCTCGACCGGCATAATCCGGGGAATACGCATTGGAGTAACGATACCTTTGCTGGCCGGAATAATCACGCTGGCAGCGGTGATCATAGCCAATCCAACACCGCCCAAGACCTCCAGTCACGCGAGAATAGTGGGAGTGGCTCATCGTCACGCAGCAACGCCAGCAGCACTGGCGCAACCGGCAGCGACTATGCAAACTCCGTTCGAGGCCAAGAAGGCGCGCCAGGAAGCAACTGGAGCGATAACAACTGGTTCAACAAGGTAGTTCCACCAGACAGCAAACTCTCTGAGCCCAAATCTCGCTTTGCCAAGGCACGGAGTGCGATATTCTCTAAGAAGGGTGGGCCAATGGGTATCCTTGGCGCTATTTTGCTTGGTGGTGGCTCAATGCTCTCATTTTTTAGTGGGCCAAGCCTACTTTTGCTTCATATCAAAGAAAATCTCACCAACCACTGGAATTCACAAAATACCAGCTTCGAGCGGCGTGCTAATAAGGTGCTGTTTAAGCGTATTCAAAACACTGCGACTAGTGGTATTTGCTCAGTAGTGAACGTGCGATGTAAATATAATCGTGTCTCGAATCGGCTACTGAAGCAGTTTGACAAAAATCAAGTTGAAGCTCTCGATAAAGAGGGGAATGTTATTAAACCCTCCGAAGAATTTGACTTAAAAAAATCTACTCTTGGTGAAAAGGTTGCAAACTATCGGGTGACTTACGACAATGGTACAAAACAAACGGTTGGTCCCCCAGAATTCAAAAAATTATATTACGAGAATCCAGAGTTCAGAGCAATTATGCACCGCGCATATGCACCGCGCTGGGTGGCATTCTTCGATAAAGTGTTTAACAATGGCGTTATAAAAAAATTCTCTCTTACCAAGAAAAACAAGCTCGCTGGTGCCAAAAGCGAGAAAGAAGTCCGCGAAAGCATCGACAAAAATACCAAAGGCCAAGAAATGAAAGGCAAATACGAAGCCAAGGAGAATGACGACGAGGGCAAAGAAAAGGTTACTGAAGACACCGATGTTGGCAAAGCCGCTAAAGAAGCGGTGAGCGAAGGAGCCGAAGGAGCAACAAAATCTGTTAGTAAGGAAGCAGCAGCCAATATTATCAAAAACGGTGTTGGCAAGACTGGTAATATTGTCGCCATGATTGCTGGTGGCCTCTGTATGGTGCAAGATGGCGCTAAGTCTATTAGCAAGACAATTCGCCTCATCCAAATGACACAAGTCATTAGCTATGCCATGATGTTCTTTACGATGGCAGACAACATTAAGGCTGGCTCGACAGATTATATGGCTGTTGCTGTACTTGGGACGATTCTAACCACCGTACTCGTCAACAAATCTGGCAACGTAACCAAAAAAGCCGCAACCGACGGAATGGGTCTTAAATATGGACTCATGAAAGAAATAGCCCCAACTGACACCTCCAACTGGACGGAATATGTCCCTGGCGGAGGGTGGGCTCGGAAGATGAGCGGCGTTGCCAATGCCCTTGGGGCTAATATTAGTGCACTGAAGACATCCTGCACAGCCATCAACAGCACTGGCGGTCAGCTCCTCATGAGTGTCGTTGGTGGATGGACAAGCGTCGTTGGTGAGTTGGTCTCAAACTTAGCTGCTCCTGTTATTTCTGCTGTGCTTGCGCCAATTCTCAGTAAGCTCATAAATTCTATGGCAGGCACCCTTGTGAGTAGTGCTACCGTTGGCGAGGATGCTGGAGATGCCCTAACGAGCGGTGCAGTAAATATGTTCTCCGAAGCAGCAGCAGCGGGCGGTAATGGCATGCTTAATGTCGACCAAACAATTGCCTACGAACGAGAAACAGCTCGTCTCAACCTCGCCTATGCCGCCGAGCAACGCGTTGAGCGAAGCCCCTTTGACGCAACATCGCCGTATACCTTTATGGGGAGCCTCTATAGTTCATTCATCCCCTACATGGGTAGCTTTTCTAATCTTAGTAGCTTTGTTCATAATCTTGTGTCGCTCCCTAAGAATATCGTACCGGCCCTCTTTGGCAACAAAGTGAGCGCCAATACCGAGACAGATCGCATGAAAAAAATTTGGCAAGCATGCGATGACCCAAATATCCCCAAAGACGTCGCTGCTGGGCCATTTTGTAATATATCGTATGGTGCACTCAATCTCGATAAAGACCCTGACGAGGTTGCCCAATCTCTCGCTGGGCAATACAACGAAGAAACAGGCCAAGCAACTGGCGGCACGCTCAAAGAATGGCAAGAGAAGTGTGGCAAAGGTACTGATGGAGAGAATGGCGTCGACACCGCTTATTGCAAGTTTGACTCTGAGGAAAAAGTCAATGCTGCACTCTTCACAATTGACCAACGCGTCGTCGATACCATGGATAATGAACCGATCTCTGGTGGAGGTGGTGCAAGCCAATCTAGCAGTAGTACCCCCAGCGGCCCGGCAGTCGGGGAGCCAGAATTTAACCAAGCTCAGCCTGCTGCAGAAGGTGGCGATTCTATATCAACATGGAACGGCCTCAAAAATGGCGAGCTAGCAGAAGGAGATTTAGTAGCTCTGTCATTTTCGTCCGGCGAGAGGATGCACAAGCAAGCTGCGGCCGCTATGGAAGAAATGAACAAAGCTTACAAAGCGGAGACTGGTGCTGATTTTGGTATCAACGAAGCATACCGAGACTGCCAACGGCAAATTGCATACGCAACACCAGGTAACCCATTATACCAAGGTGGTCTCGCCAAGCCAGCGCCACCTTGTAGCTCGAACCATGGCTGGGGGCTCGCAGCAGATATCAGTGTGGGGGACTTTGGCTCTTCTACTTACAATTGGCTCAAAGCTAATGCACATAAGTACGGCTATGTTCACCCCGAATGGGCAGAACCTAACGGTAGTAAGCCAGAAGCATGGCACTGGGAGTATGCTCGACGCATTGGAGGATCATCATGATCATGCAATGGATCCATCAGTGCTTATCCTTTCTTCATATCTTTATTGCTCATTGCTGGATATATATTCGGCAGCGACTGCTTCGCTTTTCGTCTCTTTTTTCTCCATCAACACAACTCTTTTCTCACTGCACAACTATCTATCGAATAAGCTCTCTTGTTTTTGCGATAGTATTCTCTCTCGTGTCAACTCCCGCTTCAGCTTTAGACGCAAGGTTCTTTTCTGGCAACTATATCGAGCATTTCGACCCCGACGCAGCAACCTGCTCTACCAGCAGCACCAGCAGTAGCGATGGCAGTAGCGCCACTGGGGCAGAAGACCTCAAAGACTTCGTCCGCAAATACGTCAAGATGGCTGTCGAAACGAACAAAAAGTATGGCACGCCATACGAGACAGTTCTTGCTCAGGGGGTTATTGAGTCTGGTTATGGCAAATCTGGACTTACCGTCAAGGCAAATAATTTCCATGGTATCAAGGCTGGCGGGAACTGGTCGGGTGAGGTGATCGATATGGAGACCGAGGAGGAATACGCCTCTGGCCGAACAACAATTGTCGACGGCTTTCGCAAATACCCCACCGTCGAGGCTGGCTGGCTCGGCTATGGCGAATTCATCACGAGCAACTCACGCTATAGCGAGGCCCTTAAATATCCTGGCGACCCGCGCAAATACCTCCAGGAGATTAAAAATGCTGGCTATGCGACCGACAGCCAATATGTCTCGACTGTCACCGAATATATTGATAAGATTGAGCAAATTGTCAAGGAAGAGAACTTGTCTCCGCCTTCATCCCAAATCCAAGTCGAAGGTGGTAATAATAATGGCGCCAACGCTCAAAATGTTTCAGCCACAGGCTGTACCGCAAACGGCAGCAAAAGTGCCGCTGGCGGAACAATCGTCGAGACGGCTAAGAGTCTTGCCTGGGAGGATGGACGACGAGTCGGTAATGGCGGCGAAAAAGAAGAATACCGAAATGCTCGCCAGCAGTATAATCCGGAGGCAGGCCCCGACTACACTGATTGCGGTAAGTATGTTTCAACAGTGATGCGTATGAGTGGAGCAGACCCAAATTACCCACCGGCCGGAACGGTTAATCAGCGGCCTTATGTCCTCAGCCACCCAGAGAAATACTACACCAAAGAATCTCCAAGTATGAGCGATCTACAGCCTGGTGATATTCTAGTCTTTAATGGCCATACATTGTTTTACTTAGGTGATCTTGGTAACGGGTTTGTCGGTGCACAAGCTTCCCAATACCAACACGTCCCATCTTATATCAAACAAGGAACACTCGAGTGGATGCTTGGAAACTCGGGCGTTGTATTAGCGAGGACAGTCAATGGAAATACTCAATCAAAAACGTAACCAAATTATCGCATTATTTGCACTGCTTGCCATTGGCATGATTGCATTTACGATATATCGCTTTGTTGATAATCTTAAATACGACAGTACTGTTTTCGTTTATGCTATCCCCGATAGCCTCACTGTCTCGTATGATACGATCAAAGACCAAAAGGTAACATCGCGAACAAATCACGCTGTAAAGAGCGGGTCGTACATATACACATTCCGGGCCAAGGGCTTCGCCGACCACCAGGTTAGGCTAGACCTCAAGCCAGGCGAAGAAAAGAAGCTATTCTTTGCTATGAAGCCGATAACCGAGGAAGCGAAGAGAGAAGCGAAGAGAGAAAAATACAACGACATTCGCGAAGCAATCGGAGGCCATGAAGCAACACAAGGAGGAGCAAAAATATCTCAAGAGAGCCCTCTTATTAATAAACTTCCTCACTACTCACGTTGGTTTTACATTGTTACCTGTAACCCATACCGCACGACCGACCGATCAAATCGGCTTGGTATATGCATTGTCACAACAGACAAAACGAGTCAATCACAGGTCGACCAAGCGCTCAGTTATCTTAAAAAACACGACAAAGATATTGATAAATACGACATAAAAATCAATGGCAAAATATATCCCACCGCCGAAGAGCTAGAAAAGAAGCGTGTTGTTCCGTGCGGCGGCAATAATCCACCGTGGTGTTATATGTACACTGATATATAAGGCGAAGTCTATCCCACCGCACTCGTCATCACAATCTGATTATCGACGAATTCGCTCAGGAGGCGCTGCTGGCGCTGCTGATCGAGCTCGCCAAAGACATCGTCGAGCAGAATGAGTGGCGCTTGGCCTGTTTGCTGCTGGATGTAGGCTGCTTCGAGAAATTTGAGGGCAAGCACAATGGTGCGGATTTCGCCGCGCGATGCAGTCTTGGCGGCCAGATTACCCCGAAACAGCACCGTTATATCATGCCGGTGCGGGCCAACACTCGTCGCGCCAATTGCTTTGTCGTATGCTGTTTTTTGCTCATACTCGGCGAGAAGCTGCTGCGCGGTCATACTGCGCTCCTCCGAGTAGTGTAGCGCAACGCTATCCGCCACACCCGCAATACTCTGGTACATAGCACTGCTTTTTGTATTAAGATAGCGCAGCACCCGCTGACGCTTCGTAATGATCGACGCGCCATACTGACTCAAGATAAGATTCCACGAGAAAAGTGTCGCATCACTAAGAGCAGGGTCTTTGAGTAATTTATTACGTTGTTGCAGTGCTCGGTGGTAGCGGCTCAGCTCGTGGCTATAGTGTACATCATATTGCTGGATAAGCGTATCGAGAAAATCACGCCGACGCTGCGGCGAGCCAGTGATAATTCGCAGCGTATCTGGCTCGAAGAGGACGATCGGATATTTTTTGCTATAGGGAAGGCGACCATAGGTCGTGCCATCGACTATAAAACGCTTGCGCTTATTTTCATGTCGACGATCGTACTGGACGCGATAATGTTGCTCATCCGTCGCAAGATCAATTGTATAACTTTTTTGTTCATGTTGGCAGACTGCTTCATCACTACCACGAAAGGAAGTTCCACGCAGCGCAATATGAATCGCCTCGATAAGCGATGTCTTGCCAGAGCCATTTGGGCCAGAAATCAGCGTCGTGCCCAGCTCAAGGTCAAGCGTCTTGAGCGTATGAATCCGCACATGCTGCACTGCTAGCCGCGTTATCTTCATCGCTAGCTCTTCAGTGGCATAATAATATGAATGTAGTTTGGCTCGGGCTGAGCGACCGTCAAGACACAGGGCGAGAGCTTGCCACTAAAGCGGAAGGTGATCGTCTCGCCATCGAGAACACCCAGTGCATCACTAATGTACCGCGAATTGAGCGTAATCTGCCCATCACTCGACACCTCAGCTTCCGCCTCGGAGGTATTCTCGCCCAGCTCGGACGCAACGGAGTGAATCCGTAATTTCTGCGCCTCATGGTCGGCGGTGAGTGTGACACTGCCGCCAGACTCACGCGCAAAGAGCCCTGCCACCTTTACTACGCGCGAGAAATCGCCTACTGCAAGCGTCACGTTTGTCTCTGATTGAGCAGGGATGAGCTGCCGATAGTTTGGATAGGTGCCATCAATTAAGCGGCTGGTAATCTCCACTTCCTCTAGCCGAAAACGCACCTGCGTCTCATCAAAGAGCACCTCCACTTCTTCCGTGCCGTCACTGAGCGAGCGTAGCGCTTCCTGCAAACTGCTCGCTGGCACAATGGCTGCAATCTGGCTCTGGCTTGTCATCAAACGCCGCTCAGCCAGGCGATAGCCATCCGTCGCCGCCATATACAGCGCACCATCCACTGTATGCCAATACACACCAGTCAAAACAGGCCGAGTCGTATCATTACTACACGTCACCAAGGTTTGCGCTGCCGCTTGCTTGAAGTCCGTAGCAGCAATGCTATAGCGCACCGATTGTTCTTCATCAATCGTCGGTAGCTCCGGAAAGTCATCTGCCACCACGCCATTGATCGTCGAAGTATACCCGCCAGACGTCAGTGTCATACGCGTGCCATCGGTCTCAAGCTCGATTGGCCCCTTCGGCAAATTCGCCACAAATTCGCTCACGAGCTTGGCTGGTAGGGTAATCACCCCCGGCGTCTCTACCTTTGCACCAATATAGTAGGTCGCGGCGATCTCTAGGTTGGTCGCAGCCAAGAGAAGGCGATTACCCTCAGTACGGAATAGTATATTATTTAAGATTGGCAGGCCAGCTCGGTTGCTCGCAACTCGCCCGACAACCCCGAGCGCTCGTGCAAGGTTTTCTTGTGTGACGGACAGTTTCATATCGACAATCCTTTCTTTTTATCTGGTTGATATAGTAATAGGTGCTGTGGATACTGTGGAAACCATGATGAATAACAGAGGTACGACCTGCTCACTACTTGTGTAAAACGCTGCGATCGCTGACGTGGATAAATCGGGGAGAAGTGGCGGTTATCCACCAGCCAGTAAGGCTTTCGTATGGTGTGCTTTTGATGCTGTGGATGACTACCCACGAGCTGTCCGCGGGTTATACGACCAGCTGTGCACGGCTTTTCCACAGGTGCCGCGAAAAAAACACATGGCTTAGGCATAGAGCTTATCCCGGATGTCAGCGACCTGCTCACGGATGAGATAGTCGAGCTTAATGGATTTTTCGATTTTTTCGACTGAATGGATGGCAGTTGTATGGTCTTTGCGGCCCAGCTCATTGGCAATTTGTGGAAAGCTCATGTGGAGCTCGCTGCGCAGCAAGTACATGGCAATTTGCCGTGGTACGACGATATGCTTAGCCCGCTTAGCACCACAGATTTCTTTGCTGTCGATCTGGAAATGGCGGGCAGTTTTGTCGATAATCTGCTTAGCAGTGAGGTGCTGGGGACGACTACGCCGGACGTTACCAAGCAAACCCTCCGCTGTCATTACGTCAGGGGCGACGCCACGCATCTCAGCATAAGCAAGAAGTTGATTAAGCGCGCCCTCGAGCTCGCGGATATTTGTCTTGACGTTCTTAGCAAGGTATTCCACGGTGTCGCGCTCAAGTGTCACGCCAGCGAAGCTCGCTTTGGTTTCGACGATCGCGCAGCGCGTCTCAAAGTCTGGCATCTGGATATCGATCGCCATTCCCCATTCAAAGCGACTGCGCAAGCGCTCTGTCAGGGTAGGGATGCTGTGCGGTGGCTTGTCACTACCGATGATAATTTGCTTGTTAGCTTGGTGGAGGGCATTGAAGGTGTGAAAGAACTCCTCCTGAGTCTTCTCACGCCCAGCAATGAACTGCATATCGTCGACGATCAGTACATCGACATTGCGATACCGGTCAGAAAAGCCTGCCTTTTTGAAGCGGATCGACTCGATAAACTCTTTGACAAACGTTTCCGAGCTCAGGTAAGCGACTTTTTTGCTTGGGTCGCGCGCGAGGATCTCGTTACCCACCGCTTGGATGAGGTGCGTCTTACCAAGGCCAACGCCACCGTAGATGAAGAGGGGATTATATTTGGTGCCAGGGCTATGTGCGACCGCTTGGCAGGCGGTGTAGGCAAGGTCGTTGCTCGAGCCGACAATGAAATTCTGGAAGGTATAGCGCGCGTTCAGGCTGGTTGCTGGTGTGGTAGAGCTAGAGTGTGATGAGGTAGTTGGCTTGCTGATGAGCGCCGCCGCTCGTTCCTCGACGCGGTCGGCTGGCTGGCCAGTAGTTTCGCGGCTAATCACAGTGCGTTTTTTGCCTTGTTTGTTTACCACGTAGGCGATGCGCGATACCTCCACACCACTGTGCTGGAGCGCTTCTTTGACGATGCTATCATAGCGCACCTCAAACTGGCGAATCGCAAAGATATTCGCCACGCCAATAGTAATCACCCCATCTTTGTTGCTGAGCATCTCGGTATTGGCAAACCACGTCGAAAAAATGCCGCTTGGTATCGACACTTCAATCTCACCCAAAACACTCTTCCACAGGCTGTGGTACACTGGCTTTTGCTGCTCCTTGTTTGTTATACAATGACTCCTTTTAGTATAAGAAAAAACCGACTTTTCCACAACCGTGAGAAATACAACAACGGGTCGAGTACAAGAAGAGCAACAGGGGTGAAGTTTTTCCACAAAAATACAGTACCTCTGTTAAAGTGTGGATAACTCGCGAACAAATGTGGATAAACAACTTGGCTATGCTTATGACGGAGGCTGATTGGTGTAAAAAATCCACTAAACGGGTGAAAAGTTGAAAGATCTCAGGCAATCGCGTATAATAGCAATGATATGCCAAAACGAACTTACCAACCACACACTCGTCATCGCGCTCGGACGCACGGGTTTCGGGCACGGATTGCTACCAAGGCAGGCCGCAATGTGCTCAAGCGCCGCCGCGCCAAGGGCCGCGCTCGCCTCGCACTCTCGTAGTGTGATGATAGCAAAATGACGAAAATAACCCACTGCTTGGTGGGTTATTTTGTCTCGGTCTGTGAGTAGATTTGCTATAATACAGCTATGTTACAGCAACGATATCGGTTTCATGGCTATGGCGGGCTACGCTATTTGTATCGCCATGCGAGTGCCGAGCGTTCGCGCCTGCTGACCGTCAAGTACGTTGCCAATCGCCGCCGACGTATGCCGCGAATTGCCATCGTGGTGAGCAAAAAAGTGCACAAATCTGCAGTAGGGCGCAACCGCATTCGTCGCCGTATCTACGAGATTCTGCGCCAGCAAGTACCGCACTTTACAGGGGTGTACGACGTTGCACTGATCATTACCTCAAGCGAAGTACTTACCACGCCGCACGATGAGCTTGCGCTGGTGGTGACAAATCTGCTTGTGCGAGCTGGTATTTGCCCTGGCGACGCAACGCCAAGCGATGAAAGAGATAAGGCAGAATAAAATCTTATATCCTCTCAGTCTTCTTTGCGCGATCTACTTCATAGTGCTTTGAGTCAAATCAATGCCAAATAGTTCTGTATAAACAGTGGTAAATAGAACTCAAAATATTTATAAAAAATTCTTTTCTTGTCATTCTATACCAATGAAAGGCAAGCTAGGTGAGTGTTCTTTTCTAAGGTTATAAATACTCTTATATGTAGTATTGGCAGTAGTGTATCGCATATATCAACGATTGATTTCCAAAAAATACTTTGCCACAATTCATCTTCCGTGGCCACCTATGATACAATAAATGCAGTAATCGGAGTCAATATGTTTGAGACAATAATTTTACAGCCCATTTTTAACGCACTTTTGCTCATCTATAGTATCATCCCTGGTGGTGACTTTGGTGTGGCGGTGATTATCTTTACGGTCATCATCCGCTTTTTGCTCTATCCACTGCTCAAGCGGCAGCTCCACCAGAGCAAACAAATGCGCAAAATGCAGCCCGAGCTGGCCAAGATCAAGAAGGCTGCTAATGGCAACCGCCAAGTAGAGGCAATGCAGCAGATGGAGCTGTATAAGAAGTACGGTATTAAGCCATTTCGCTCGATTCTCCTGCTCTTTATTCAGATTCCGATATTCATTGGCCTCTACCAGGTGATCATGATCATCTCGCTTCACCGCGACCAAGTAGCGCGCTACATCTACGAGCCGCTCAAGAATATCGATGCCATCAAGACGATCATTCACCACCCTGAGCAGTTTAATCACACCATGCTGGGCTTTATCGACCTCACCAAGGTAGCGCTTGGTAAGGATGGCATTGTCTGGCCACTTCTCGCTCTCGCAATCATCTCAGCTCTCACCCAATATGTGATGACCAAGCAGACTATGCCAACTGGCAAGAGTGCCAAGCGCTTCCGCGATATCATGAAGGAGACGGCCGCTGGCAAAGAAGCTGACCCCTCTGAGATGAATGCCGCGATGATGCGTAATATGGCGAAGTTTATGCCAGTGATGATGTTTATGATCATGATGGGCCTGCCGGGGGCGTTGGCGCTCTACTACACGGCGTCCAACTTAGTGGCGGTAGCGCAGCAGTCATATCTCCTCCGCAAAGATAAACAAGAGCTTGAAGCAATTGCCGATGAAGTAGATATTACAACACCCGCCAAGAAAAAGTCGACAAAGAAGCGCGCCAAGGCGGCTACAGAAGCCAACATCACACGCATCAAAGCCAAAGAATAACAGAGGAGGAGAACCCGATGGATCGATACCAATCAGTAACATTTGCCCGAGAATATCTCCAGAACATCATCTCATTTTTTGGCGAAAATATTGCGGTATCGGGTGATGACGATGGCGAGGTAATGACACTTCGGGTAGAGTCGTCGGATATTAATAGCATCTTGATTGGCCGTGGGGCAGAGACACTACGGGCATTGCAATATATCGTCTCATCGGCGCTGCGGGCGCAAAATGCCGCAGTAGTGCGCGTGAGTGTTGATATTGCCGATTATAAAAAGCAGCACGAGGAAAAGATTGCCGACAAAGCGCGGGGCTGGATCGAGCGCGTGCGTGCAACTGGTGAGCCCTACACCGCTCACCTCAACCCAGCCGATCGACGTATCGTTCACCAAGTCGCTGCCGACGCAGCTGGCATCACGACTGTCTCCGAAGGCGAAG
>CALIXX010000033.1 GCA_938046115.1 uncultured Candidatus Saccharibacteria bacterium
GCAAGGTCACGCTAGACAAATTCCTCGCTGGCGAAGATAAGCCACTGTGGGTCTTCATACTTATCTCGCTGCTTGCTCTCTTGGTTGGCATTGCCGCGCTCATCCTCTACCTTATCCGGCGTCATCGCGCTAAGAATACTGCCGCCACGCAGCTAGGTAGCAAGGATAGCAATACTCCCCCAGGTGGGCCACCAAGCCCTGGTGGTAGCGGTACGCCTCCTCCAAGCAGCCCACCACCTCCGAGTGGCCCATCAGCCAGCGGCCTGGGCGGCCTCGCAATGAGCGTCCCACCACGCACCACTACCCCGCCGCCACGCCGCCCTAGCGCAGCACCTAGCCGCGGCACGTCCATCGCCGTTCAGAGCGGTGCCGCGCAGTCTGCATCACCACGGCCCGCACCAAGTAGCCCACCACCACGACCACCCAGCGTATCGGGTTAGCTCGTAGCAATAGGAGTACAAACAAAACCACCAGCAAGTAGCTGGTGGTTTTGTTTGTACAAAAGGCTTCTTGTGCTTATATTGTGGTGATCTTGCCCTTCTACTGCTCTCCTGCTCACATCGTGTTATCTCTTACATAGTAGCAATGGGGGTTTACTATTATCAAGCGAATTACCAGTACAATACTACCATTCTCGCGTAGACTATTTTAACTAACAAGCTTCAGTATAAGCTAGTGAGTTTTCGCTATTTTTTGTGCGCACATCATAGCTAATGTGTGCTATCGTACATGGGAGCATACTGATGTGCCACGGTCTACGTATTTGCCATTGCAATTCCCCTCTCATCTCACATGAGTGGTACATGAAACATCATAGGCTACAAAAGCCAAGCTAATCCAACTTCACCCCTGGGTACACCGCCCGGGTGGTCTCGTCCACCTCGCTACGTAGCTGTGGGAATGGCACACCTTCACGCGCCGTGACGCCTTCGAAGATCCAGAAGACGCGCTCGCTAAAGCCCCAGCCACAGGCCGGCGGCATGCCGTATTCCAGCATCTCTACGTAGTCGATATCTAGCATCATCGCTTCCTCGTCGCCAGCGTCGCGCATCTGCTGCTGCTCCACAAAGCGGTTCAGCTGGTCGATCGGGTCATTCAGCTCACTAAAACCATTGCCAAGCTCGCTGCCAGCAATCACCGGCTGGAAACGCTCCACCGTCTGCGGGTTATCCGGGTTGGTCTTAGACAGCGGACTGATAAACTTGGGCGTATTGACCAGCCAGACAGGCCCAGCTACGCCTTTGCGGATATTCTTCCACAGTTTATCGATGCCACGTGGGATGGAATCGGTCTTTTCTACTTCCAAACCATGTTCCTTCAGCTTAGCAGCTACCTCGTCGATCGTGGTATTATACACATCAATCCCGTAGTGCTTGTTGATCACCTCAGCATAGTCCCACACTTGCCACTGGCCGCTCATATCCACCTCAAACTCACCCAGGGTAAATTGCAGGGTACCAAACGTCCGCTCCAGCACATACTTATACATGTCTTCCATAAAGCGCATACCCTGCTGCCAGTCCCAATAGGCGGCGTACCACTCCATGGCGATGTGCTCGGGCAGGTGCTCGTCCGAATAATTCTCGTTGCGAAAGCGCGGGCCAATATCGTACACCTTCTCAAACCCGGCCCCGAGCAGGCGCTTGAGCGGCAGCTCGTGGCTAATCCGCAGGTAAAACTGCTGGCCATCCAGCGCGTCCATGTGGGTCACAAACGGGTTGGCATCCGCCCCACCGGTGGTGTGCTCCAGCACCGGCACGTTGACCTCAGTAAAGCCGTGTTGGTTGAGGTAATCGCGCGTCGCCTGCCAAAACACACTGCGACGATAAAAGCGCTGACGCACCGCTGGGTTAACATTCATATCCACATAGCGGCGGCGGAACCGCTCTTCTTTATTCTCGAGCTTTTCTGGCATTGGCCGCAGAGCTTTAGTCAGAAGCCGCAGCTCGCGCACCCCCACCGAAATCTCACCCGTCTTGGTCCGCAGCACCGTGCCAGTCGCCTCGACAAAGTCGCCGGTATCAAGCAGCCGCAGCTGCTTCATACCCAGGATACCACGCGGAGCGTCGAGCTCGGCCATTGTGTCGCGCTGCAGGTAGAGCTGCACTTCGCCGCTCGCGTCTTGCAGCTTGATGAAGGCCAATTTACCAAAGCTGCGGATAGACAGCACACGCCCCGCCACCGATATCTCCTGGCCAGCCAGTTCATCGTACTGCGAGACCACTGTCGCACAATCGTGTGTGCGCTCAGTATGTGCTGGGTAGGGGTCAAGGCCGAGCTCGCGCAGCGCTGCTAATTTTCGTAATCGTTCGTTTCGGTAATCTTGTAATGTCGCCATAATTGCTTGCTATTATAGCGGAGAATGGGATGGTTGTCGACTAGGGCAACAGCCTAATCGCTCCACTCTACCAGTTCTTAGAGAAGTGCAATACTTAGCAGCTCATCTCTCCCCTATTTTGATTGCGAAGAAGTAGTTGGCGGTGCGCAGGCAATTGCTTCTGCGCCAGGGCCAGCTGCAGTCGTCGAAGCCTGTATGTCTGCACCTGCACGCCCGATGTGGGGCGATGTCGTCATATTCCAGCCGCCACTGCCAGTCTCGCTTGGGCCAGTCATAATGGCAATTGGCACCTGCTGCGCCTCGCCTTCTGCGCTGAATGGATATACCAGTGTCGCTTGTGTCCGTTCTTGTTCACCCGTCGAGAATTTTACCATAGTGAGTCGTGTTGTGCTGCCATCAGGGTTTGTTATGGTTGTTTGTGGGTTCTCTGCCGTCACAGATATCTCTTGGCGGGTCGTATCGCGGCAATGCGTCTCGCCTGTGGCTGAATCGGTCACAAAAGGGTTCTCTACATACTCCGCCAGCTCACCAGAGGTAGGCTGCGCTGCAATTGCCGAGTTTCTCTCGCCCGACTGATAATGCTGGTAGCCAAGATACCCACCGCCAATCAGCGCTGCAGCAGCTGCCGTCAGCGCGGTGAGCCGCCGCAGCGCGAAGGGTGTATCGTGCTTGAGCTTTGGTTGATCATGCTTGTGATTATTATGCGTTCTCTTGTGAGGGTAGCGTGCGTGTCGTGCTGTATATCCATCCATCGTCGGTCTCCTTGGGCTGTTAATGGTTGATTACCTATCATAGCATAACATCGCCGATAATGCAATGATGGTGAATTGCTTATGGTTGAGGATGGTTCTTGCACATTGCCCGCAGATTGAGCGCTATTAAGCTAAACTTTTGCGTATATATGCACCTTTCTCATGCCAAGATCAGAGGCCAGCCACTCACCATGAGCTTTCTCGTGCCATCAAGCAAATGCAATAGGAGAAAGGCAAACGCGCACCATAAATAAACCACAAGAGCCAGAGACATGCGCCACGTGTCAATCAACCCCTACCTCTGCCAGTACTAATAAAAAACCGAGCAGCGCACACTGCCCGGCCTATCACTCATCTTGAGATACGCTTATTGCACTTGCTGGATGGTGTAGGTAATCTCGCCCTTGGGGGTAGTGATCGTCACCTGCTCGCCCGCGCGGTGGCCCAGCAAGGCTTGGCCAAGCGGCGATTCGTCACTGATCTTGTTCTCCAGCGGGTCGGCCTCAACTGGCCCTACCACAGTATAGGTCTTCTCTAGCCCAGCGTCTGAGGCGAGGGAGACGGTGCTGCCCAGGTGGATGGCGCCGGTGCTCGGAGCAGTAATTTGCTCGGCATTAAGCAAGATCTCCTCAATCTCAGCAATGCGTGTCTCTACCACGCCTTGCTCTTCGCGTGCGCTGTCGTACTCGGCATTTTCACTCAGGTCGCCATAGTCACGGGCCTCAGCAATCTTCTCGGCAATCTCGCCGCGGCGACCCTTCAGCTCCTCCAGCTCTACCTCGAGCTCTTGGCGGCCAGCATCAGTAATCTGGTAGGTTTTTTTCATTATCTTCATACTCCTTTCTTGCAAAGTCGGTGAGGCAAGCCGGGGCATGGCTATACCTTGCGACAAGCTCCGCAATGGTTACCTAGTGTAGCAAGCAATTGGCTTGTCGTCAAGCGCTGCTGCTCACCCGTCCGGCGGTCTACAACCTCCCACTCTCCTGCCTCAAGCAGCCGATCACTCACCGTGACGCGGGTTGGCATGCCCAAGAGTTCTGCGTCGGCAAATTTCTCCCCGGGACGGGCGGCGCGGTCGTCATACAGCACCGTAATGCCAGCCTGCTGCAGTGTATCGTAGAGCTCATCTGCCGCTGCGACCGATTCCTTGCCAATCTGCACCAGGTGCACGCGGGCTGGCGCTACTTCCTCGGGCCATACCAGGCCCTTGTCGTCAGCGAATTTCTCTACAATCACGCCCATCACGCGGGTAATGCCAATGCCGTAGCTGCCCATGTAGGCGTGGTGCTGGCGGCCGTCCTCGCCGGTAAAGACCAGGCCCATCTCCTCTGATTTTTGGGTACCAAAGTTGAAGATATTGCCCACCTCGGCCGTCTTGACGCGCTCAAGCTCGCTTTTATCGATGCCAAGCTCACGTACGGCTTCGTCCACCACTTCTTCGTTGATTGCCAGATTGCGGCCGCGGTGCAGGTAGATGTAGTCCTCACCCGCCTCGCAAATCGTTTGGAATTCGTGGCTAAACTTGGTAAAGGCCCCGCCGCTGGCAAACGTCACGTAGGTGTCATCCCCCAGGCCAAAGCGGTGGTAGCAGCGCTTGTAGGCCTCGATGACCGCTTGGTAGTAGGCCTCCAGGTCTTCCTTACTGGCGTGGATGCTATACATATCCTTCATGATAAACTCACGCCCACGCATGATACCACTCTTGGCGCGTAGCTCGTTGCGTAGTTTGTTCTGGAATTGGTAGACGCTGATGGGCAGGTCTTTGTAGCTCTTGAGGTAGCTGCGCAAGAGTTCGATAATCGGCTCCTCGTGTGTCCAGCCAAAGCCGACCTCGGTGCCATCCTGCAGGTGCGACTTGAACCACACGTCCACCAGCTCATCGCTCCAGCGGCCAGTCTCCTGCCAGAGCTCCTGGCGCTGCAGGGTGCTCATCAGCAGTTCTTGGCTGCTGATGCGGTTCATTTCCTCGCGGACGATTTGCTTGATATTCTCCAGCACGGCCAGGCCCAGCGGCGTGTAGGAATAGACGCCAGCCATCGTCTTGTGCACGTAGCCAGCGCGAATCAGCAGCTGGGCGTTGTGCGCCACCTCATCGGCGGGGGCTTGTTTGCGGGTACGGGTGAAGGTGTGTGATAATCGCATAATCTCTCTTATAGTAACACAATATTGGCAAAAGCGGCATGAGACAGCCAGGCTGAATGCTCATAACTTCACCTCAAAACTGACTACTGGCGCAGGAGCTCACCAAACCGAAAATGTTCCGGCCAGATAGAATGATAGTGCTTTTCCGTATATTTGGTTGCTGGCCTCCAGATATTTTCTTGTTCGATGAGCTCCTGCGCCAGTGGAGAGATGCCAAGAAAGAGG
>CALIXX010000034.1 GCA_938046115.1 uncultured Candidatus Saccharibacteria bacterium
TCGCTTGCACGATACCACAAAGCATCGATTAATTGGTCTTCATCTGGCGTTACTTCGCAGGGTGATGGAGGTGATACTTCGTATGATGGCATGATGCTCTTATAAGATACTTCGCTTCGTTTTTTCCTTTTGCTCTGAGTGCTTGCGCATTAGTATGCGGTATTTTTGATGGAAAAGCAAGGTTGGAGGTTCGTTACAAACTCCGCCGAGATATGAGCCGGCCCAATGCTCTTATCTTGGCGACAACATCTTTAGATGGGTTGGCAATTTCAAGGCTATACTTCTCTGGCATTTTTATGCGATATGTTGTTATCGTATCGTTGTTGCCTTCTCCATCATCTGCTTCACTATGCAAGGTCTCTCTTGCCTCTCGTACGAGCGCAAAACCAAAGTTTCTCTGTAGCTCAGAACCTCGCTCACTTGTAATATAGTCTACTTCTACACCATAGGTTCGGAGGATCTCCATCAGCTCCGTGTGTGTCTCCTCAGGAAATGACCACTGTGTTATGCTCTTTCTGGTAACCTCAGTGTCGTAAGTGAACTCAGTTGGCTCAATGCCACCATGCTCTGCTTGCTGCCGCATTTGGCCAAACTCGTCCTGGGTGAGAGGGTCATTTATATGAGTCATCAGGCGCAATTCTTCATATGGTATAAGCATCGGCTTCAGACTGATGCGCGCTACATCGCCACCGGTGATCGATTTGCCACAATAGACAGCAAATCGATCGGTATCCGCCTGAGAGGATAATTCTACCTGATAGATATAGCTATCGTCTTCGTGCGTACCAGCTTTAATCACGCTCCAGCACTTAATTTCTTCTAGCCAGGGGCACTCGTATTCATAGCCATTTGTTTGCCGAAATTGCTCGTACTGTCGGACTGCAAGCGCTGGAATACTATGTCTTTTTAGTGGATCAAGAATGACCCGCTGCAGAACTTCCTCGTCCATCTCGCTACCAAATGGCATATAGAACTGGCGCAAATCAGCCGCAAGCTCCTCAAGGCTATCGTATAAGAAGCACTGGCGACATAACACGCTTTGTTCCATATTTTGCCGACGGAATGTATCAAGCTGCCGAACTTGCTCATCTGTATTACTCTTTGCGGCACCGACCTCCTCTGCGATACCGTCTTTCGTCTGCCATTGTTCAGCAAAATCGATACGATCCACCCCAGCTGCCCGCAGCGCACGTGCAAGCTCTCGTCCTGCCGGAAATACTTCTACATCGGCCTGTCGCAAGCGCATATCGCAATATGCATCTCGCCACGAAGTAAATATATCATTTAGTTGCCCTTGATCCTCACCGATCCGCGGGTGGTTACGTATAAACTCAGCAAAATCATCCTTCGTTGGCAAGACAAACCCCAGCTGTTCTTGGTAGTGCAGCACATCTGGACACGACGACGTATGATCATCAAACCAGTCGTCCAACACTGTCCTCATTGTTGTTCGCGCTTGGTCAACCACTGCTGGATCGGCCACTTCACTTTGCTCTGCAATCAGCGCAGAGAGGTTCCATTGGTACGCTTGTTTTGTTGTTGCACTGCCTGCAAAATCGAAAGTATCTAGCTGAGCAAGTGCAGTATTATAATGAGATGGGTCATCTGCTACACGATCCTTCAATGCCTTGAATATCTGCTGAAAATCACTTGGTGGCTTTGGTGTATATGGATCTTTTGGCTCTTGTAGTCTACGTGGGATTGATACCTCGCGTGTCATAATGCGCCTATATCTGTATTATTCACTATTGGTCTATACCATACTCTCTATTTCGCCTAATGTCAACTGATTACATATTGTATACACAGCTCCCAAATCCACACAACCATATAAATGCGCCCTCCACCACAGGAAGAGCACTTATCCATGCGCTGCGTTATGAGCCTCTTAGTCTAGCAGGCCATCAACAGCACTTATTCCTACTGCGCCACAAACTCTGCCAAGAGATAGCCTTACAATCTTATTGAAATAAATCGAAAATGGTACCATCATATGCTATGATGTTGCTATGGATAAGGATTCTTCACAAACACCATCACTATCTCACGATGCTATATCGCAGCATCACGATGGCACATCACGCCCTCAGCATGAGACGACACATCAGCAAAACAGCTCGACGCAGCAACCACGCCCCTCGCGCTTTGATCATATGACGTGGCCGCAATTGATAGCCTGGCTAGGTGGTATATATGTATCAGCGATGGTGATTGAGTGGGGTTTAGCGTTCAGCTTAAGCTATATTGAGGGATCGTTCCGTACCTATCATAATTCACCTATTTCGGCCATCTCGGTCATTAATATGCTTATGTTTATAGTTACAATCTTCCTCGTGACATTCCCACTCTGTGCACTGGCTATCATTATACACTTCTCCGTTAGGCGAGATCTCTTAAAACTCGCAGCCTCCCAAAACACAGCGGAGCAACCTCAAGACGACACACCGCAACCTCAAGCTGAGGTAGCGAAGAACGTACCAATCGACCCCCTCCCTCGGTTCGTCGACCGTTTGACGTGGCTGCAAGCAGTTGGAGTGGCAGCTGGTGTATTTGTTATATCTGTGATGGTGTTCAGTATTCTCGTTAAGCTATCTGGCGCGCGTCCTTTGGATGGACTTATGGGATCTACTCGTCATAATTCAAGCGCTCAAGACTTGATTCTTGGAATAGCATATTTCCAACCTGTAGCAAACGTACTGCTGTTTGCTATATATTTTGCCGTAAGACGAAAAGACGTGCCCATCTTACTACGCGCAGCACTCATTGTGCTACCACCCCTGCCTCTCGGGTATATTAGTATGGTAGCAATGCTGATAGCTGCTGCTCCCTCTTATTAAATTTGGGATATCAGTGTGAGATACTATAAACCTCACAGCCTCTCCTGACACTAGCTCCACCTCCTATCACTTCATCTGCTGGAGCGCGAGAATCGATCGTTACGATTGATTCTCAGCCCTGGCGTCAAGAAGCCGATGTATGAGAACTATCGACCCTTTGAGCGTTCCTGAGGAGGGAGTATGAGGAGATGACCCATGAGTAATGAGCAAGAGTTTGTTTTGAGGTTCATCATACACACCACCGCGATAATGCCGCGTGCTGTCTATCACAAAAAGCGCCCAGGATCTGCTCCTCGGCGCTTTCGTTTTACTAGCTATGTGCGGATTAGTAGATCTTCATCAGCACTTCGCCACCAAGCTTGTGCTTGGCTGCTTCGCCACCGGTCATGACACCTTTGCTGGTGCTGACGAGGACGATGCCGCGGCCTTGCTTGACCTTAGGAATGTCGGCAGCAGCCACGTACACACGGCGACCTGGCTTAGACACCCGGGCCAGCTCGGTAAAGGCTGGGCTCTCACCGGCACGGTTGATCGTGACGACCAACGTACCGCGTGGCTTGCCATCCTCTACGGTAGCACCTGCTAGGTAGTGATTCTTGACCAATTGCTCGGCCACAACTTGCTTGAGCTTGCTGGTGGGCACACGGACTTCCGTCTTGCCGACCATCGCAGCGTTGCGGATTCGGGTGAGGAGATCCGCGATTGGGTCAGTTGATTGTAAACTCATAACTCTATCTCCTTTCCGTTACCAACTGCTCTTTGTAATGCCTGGGATTTCGCCCTTCGATGCCTTCTCGCGGAAGTTGATGCGGCTCAGGCCAAAGCGGCGCATATAACCACGTGGCCGACCGCTGAGGGCGTCGCGGTTCTTCCAGCGGGTTGGGCTCGAGTTGCGCGGCAGTTTCTGCAGGCCATCGAGGTCGCCCGCCGCCTTGAGCTCAGCGCGCTTGGCAGCGAATTTCTCGATCATCTTTTGGCGTTTGCGATCGCGTGCGATCATTGATTTCTTAGCCATACGCTATTTCCCCTCCTTCTCAAACGGCAGACCAAACTTCTCCAGCAGTGCCCGGCTCGCCGCTGGGCTGCCCTGCTCGATGGCAATCGTCACCTGGAGGCCATGAACGATCTGCGTCTCCTCAAAGGTGAGCTCGGGGAAAATACTCTGGTCGGTAATACCAAGGTTGTAGTTGCCACCCTTGTCGAACTTGCTGCCCACGCCGTGGAAGTCGCGCACCCGCGGCAGACTGACATTGACCAGCCGGTCGAGGAACTCGTACATCCGAGCGCCGCGCAGCGTCACACTCACGCCAATCGGTGCACCCATGCCAGCACGGATCTTGAAGCCAGCGATCGACTTCTTGGCCAAGCGATCAACCGGCGCTTGGCCAGTGATCTTGGTAATCGTGTTGCGTACCAGTTGGTGGTAGCGCTTGTCTTCTTTGTGCTTGCCGATTCCTGCGCTGACCACAATCTTCTCGAGCTTGGGCACTTGGTGCACATTGCTCAAGGCTAATTCGGCCTGGAGTTCCTTGCGGTATTGATCCAGATACAAGGCTTTCAAGCGAGGAGTCGGAGCGGCGGATGCAGTTGCCTTCGCCATTAGTTGACCTCCTTGTTGTTCAGTTGCCGAGCGACGCGTACCTTAGCGCCCTCAGCATTAATAGTATAGCCAATGCGGCTTGTCGTGCCGGCTGCTTCGTCGACAACCAGAGCGAGCTTGCTCAGTGGTACAGGCACATGAATCTCCTTGGTACCACCACGTGGGTTAAGCTGGCTTGGCTTGACGTGGCGGTGGCGCAGCCCCACGCCCTCGACCAATGCGGTCTGCTGAGCGGGGTTGACGGCCAGCACCTTGCCCGTCGTGCCTTTGTCGTCACCACTGATGATCTTGACGATATCGTCTTTTTTGATGCGCTGTGCCATTAGAGTACCTCCGGTGCCAAGCTAATGATCTTGCTGTAGCCAAGGTCGCGCAATTCGCGTGGCACAGGGCCAAAGACACGAGTTGCCTTGGGTGTCTTGTCGTCGTTGATAATTACGGCAGCGTTGTCGTCGAAGCAGATGGTGCTGCCATCTTTGCGGCGGATCTGGTCGCGAGTGCGTACCACCACTGCCTTAACGATAGACTTCTTCTTGACGTTGCCGGTCGGGCTGGCGTCTTTGACGCTGGCGACAATCACATCACCCACCCGGGCGTAGCGACGCCGAGTACCACCCAGCACGCGGATGCAGAGAATAGACTTTGCACCACTGTTGTCTGTTACCTTAAGGCGAGATTCTTGCTGGATCATGCTGCCTCCTCTTCGCCTGCGTCATCGTTTTTGAGCTCAATCGAGCCCTGCGAGCGCTTGAGCACGGCATCGAGCCGAAATGCTTTGCGCTTGCTGATCGGGCGTGTCTCGATGACCCGCACCGTATCACCAACATTGGCATCGTTTGTCTCGTCGTGAGCAGCATACTTACGGGTGACGGTGTATTGCTTGCCGTAAATAGGGTGTGTTTCGCGGCTGGTCACGGTCACCGTGATGGTCTTGTTGCCCGCGGCCGAGGAAACAACGCCGGTCAATGTCTTGGCCATTAGTTTGTTCCTTTCCGCTGATTAATTTCTGTTAGTATCTGCGCAATCTCTCGGCGATATACACCAAGAATCCGCGGATTGGCGAGCTCACCTGCCCGGTGGCCACGCTGGGCCTCAAGCAGATCGGCGCGCTTGGCGGCCAGCTCTTGCTGGAGTGTCTCGAGGCTCTTGACCTCTGTTGCAGGGACTGCATTCTCTGCCATCGCTAGGCCTCCTCTTTCTTAATAAAGCGTGTCTTGACGGGGAGCTTGTGGCTCGCCAGGCGCATTGCCTCGCGGGCGACATCCTCTGGCACACCCTTCATTTCAAACATCACCGTGCCATTCTTGACCTTCGCAACAAAGAACTCAGGGTTACCCTTACCGCCACCCATCTTGAGGCCCAGTGGCTTGCGGCTCACTGGGGTGTGTGGGAAGATACGGATCCAGATCTTGCCACCACGCTTGACGTAGCGGGTCATTGCCTGGCGAGCTGCCTCGATCTGGCGGCTTGTGACGCGCTCGTTGCTCAGGCTCTGCAGGCCGTAGTCACCAAAGGCAATGTAGTTGCCCCGTGTGGCGTTGCCGCGGTTCTTGCCGATGCGGACTTTGCGAAATTTTGTTTTCTTCGGTAGTAACATTACTTCGCACTCCTTTCACCCTTATAGATCCAGACCTTGACACCGACGATACCCACGCCAGGGCAGTTGGCTCGTGCAGTGTGGAAGTCGATATCGGCCCGCAAGGTGTGCAGTGGCACCGAGCCCTCAATGACCTTCTCGCGGCGTGCCATCTCGGCATTGTTAAGTCGGCCGGCTACCTCGATGCGGATACCCTTGGCACCACTGTTCATGGTATTTTGGGCAGCCATCTTGACGGCGCGGCGGAAGTTAGCGCGGCGCTCGAGCTGGCGCGCAATATTCTCCGATACCAGCTTGGCGCTGAGCTCTGGCCGACGAACCTCCTCAATGTTGATGCGTACTGGCAAGCTGGTGATCTTCTCGATCTGTCGCTTGAGCTCTGTCACGCCAGCCCCACCGCGGCCAATCACCACACCAGCCTTGGCGGTGTGAATCGCAATGGTAATCTGGTTTGGGCTGCGCTCAATCTCAATCCGGTCGATCGTTGGCCGGCTTGCATAGCGAGCTTCGATCAGCTCACGGATTTTGATGTCTTCTGCCAACCAAGCCGCAAAGTCGCGCTTGTTTTGGCCAAACCAACGCGAGCTCCAATTTTTATGGACTTGGAGGCGGAAACTGACTGGGTTTACTTTTTGGCCCATTTAGTTGTCTCCTTTCTTGGCTGTATCGGTTGCTTTGGCGGGTGCCTTCTTGATCTGCTTCTCTACACCACTCACCTCGACCAAGATATGGCTCGAGCGCTTCTGGAATGGCTGAGCCCGGCCGCGGCTGGCCGGCTTGTAGCGGCGCAGACGTGAGCCAGCAGTCACGCTAAGGCTGTGAATGTGCAAGCTGCGTGGGTCAAGGCCATGGTTGTTGATGGCGTTGGCTTGGGCGCTGGCGATTGCCTTCTTGACGGGCAGTGCGGCGCGACGCGGGGTGTGATCAAGAATGACCAGCGCATCGGCCACACTGCGGCCACGCACCAGGCTAGCAACAATGCTTACCTTGCGCGGGGTCTGGTCTATACCCTTGATGTGCGCCCGAACGATGGCTGGTGCATCGCTCGACCCCTGTTGTGTCTGTGATGCGGCCATTATTTCTTATCCTTTCCACCGTGCTTGCGGAACTTACGGGTTGGGCTAAACTCACCGAGCTTGTGTCCAACCATGTTTTCTGTGACAAGCACCG
>CALIXX010000035.1 GCA_938046115.1 uncultured Candidatus Saccharibacteria bacterium
GATTTTGTCGTCAATCTTGCTGGCCTCATAGCCATAGCTGACCGTATGCGTTGCCT
Source organism: uncultured Candidatus Saccharibacteria bacterium (assembly GCA_938046115.1). Lineage (GTDB taxonomy): Bacteria > Patescibacteriota > Saccharimonadia > Saccharimonadales > Saccharimonadaceae > Saccharimonas. The sequence continues at coordinate 57 of CALIXX010000035.1, forward strand.
GCGCCAGATATATCAAGCCAAGGATGGTGATAAGGAGGGCAATCAGCACTGTGTGGGTGATTGGCCCAAGTTTGATAGCCGAAGCAAAAGCAACGGTGTTGCGGTTGCGCTTCCAGGTGCTCTGGCGTCGACTATTAAATTGCATTGTCCGTGTGTAGGTTGTCATTGTGGTGGTGTTTGTGTTGTTTAGCGTTGGTATGGGGTCGTTTCTAGGTCTAAGTGGGGCGGATAGCGCGCCGCCCCAGCGCGAGGTCTTAGGCCAAGGGCTATTTGCCGTGGCGGACCAATACGGTTGTCGTGATTGATTGATTTTGTACGGGGATACGAACTGGCATGTCCCTACTCCTTTTTTTGTTTTTTATATTTTTGCGGCGGCTCGCAGCTTGGCGCTGCGGGCACGCGGATTGTAAGCATCGTCATGGTTGCCCGCGATTGGCTTCTTGGTGAGGATGCGCAGCTCGGCCTCGTAGCCTGCCTGGCGCTGCTCCGCGAAGAAGCGCTTGACGAGCCGATCCTCAAGGCTATGGAAGCTGATCACTCCCACACGTCCACCAGTGCGCAGCAAGGCTGGCACCAGCTGGAGCGTCTGCTCTATCTGCGTCAATTCATCATTGACGGCAATGCGGACTGCTTGAAAGGTACGCGTGGCTGGATGGGTTTTACCCCGCTTGCCACAGGTAGCGTGCTCGATGATGCGCGCGAGTTCTCCAGTACTCGACAGTGGCCGTGCCGCACAAATAGCAGCAGCATAGCGCCGTGCTATCGCTGGCGGTTCTTCGCCGTAGCGGGTGATCAGTCGGGCGAGCTCTGCCTCTGCCATGTGGTTAACAATCTGCTCGGCAGTCATCGCCTGGCGTTGATCCATCCGCATATCAAGCGGGCCAGTGTGTGTAAAGGAAAACCCTCGATCAGCTCGATCGAGCTGCGGTGACGACACCCCCAAATCCAGTAGCAATAAATCAAATTGCTCGCCCTCGCGAACCAACTGCTGTGCTGCCTGCAAAAAATCACAATGCATCAGCCGTGCGCCCTGCCCTGCCAAGCTGCCAAGCTGCGACAAAGCATACTGGTCGCGATCGACCAAACACGCTGTGGTATGCGTCTGGGTCTGCTCGAGAATCGCTGTGGCATGGCCGCCATACCCCGCCGTCAGGTCGAGATAGCGCTCACCTGGGCGTGGCTGGAGCTGGGCCAACACTGCCTCCAGCAATACCGGAACATGAAGTGGTGGATGTGCTTTGATACTCATACGTTTCTTATGGTAGCATAATATTGCTTTCCTCCCCTACTGGTCGTGGCCTATTTAGCCAAAGAACAACAGAGAAACCGATACTAAGCTTAAGCTACTATACGCCGTCTCATGCCTTGCCTCACCACCTCCTGCACTCGGGATCGCTATAAGGGTCAACATCTCCCAGATGTTGACCTCTTGCGCTGGGCTGATAATCCGTTATTGCAACGGATTATCACACTCCCTCGGCAGGAGGATGGCACGGCAATGCT
>CALIXX010000036.1 GCA_938046115.1 uncultured Candidatus Saccharibacteria bacterium
CTCCTGGCCTCTTCCATGGCAAGGAAGCGCTCTAACAACTGAGCTAAACCCGCATGTTGCTGAGTTGTATTATATGGAATAGTGCGTAAAATTTCAAGCCCTTTCTTCTATGAATCGTACTATTCGCTCTTGCGCGCTTCGTTCCATCACTATTCTAGGATATGTACGCGCGGCTATTATGTACTCACCTCTTGCTTTTTGGAGGAGCGGAAAATAAATTATACTCCAATTCTCACCATCCATTGAATAACGCAGAAAAGATACATATCCTACTCCGCCGCACCAAAGCCACGAATTTTGCCAACGGCCGCTCGATCGATCGTGCTAACGTGGATTGCGTTGCCTTCGTTGCCGCCAACGGTGGTGAGCTTACTATCTTGGTAACGCAGGAGGATATTAACGTGCTCACCACGCGAGCTGGTTGTGTCGTAGAGGATGGCATCGCCTGGCTGGGGTGTATAGCCGCTATCGGCTGGGTGCCAGCGACCAGTCGTGCGATAGTACGTTTCGAGGCTGCGCACGCCAGGGATGCGCCAGCCACCATTGTGTGGGTTGACGAATGGCACACCCGCCTGCTGGTGCACCCAACTAACGAAGTTTGCACACCAATCTTGCCGTTCGCCCTGGCTATAGAATACACCAGGCTGCGGAGCGTCAAATTGCTGGTGAGCAATCGTGATGATCTTCGCTCGGATGGGTGATAACTTATTCGTATCTATCACCGGAAACTCCTCTTTTTGTCTCAGCTGCTGGAGCGGATGGGGTTGCACACGGCGTTGTACAAGAAGCAAAGCACCATACACAATAGCACTGCACAATGCAACTGCAAGCACAACCCAGAGCGCAAACAGAGCGAGGCGCCGCCAGGAGAGAGGTGTGGGCTGATGGAGTGATTTCATAGTGTTTATTATACACGGACGTCTTGTTTGTTGGTGAGTTGTATCATACTAAAAGAAAAACACCCTCTTGTTCTAAAGAGAGTGTTTTGCTGGTGGCTCCTACTAGACTCGAACTAGTGACACAAGGCTCTTCAGGCCTCTGCTCTACCAACTGAGCTAAAGAGCCACAGGCAACGTCTGTTGCTACCCATTATTGTACTAAAAAACCACTGCTCAGGCAAGAGCTTCAAAGTCTCAATTCTTCTGATCTTATCGTTGTCTTGGCTTCCCCTCCTCACCGTATTATCTACTAGGCAACGAAAAATACATTCGCACATACTATGCTATACTATGCGCCCCATCTTTTGTATAGATGAGAAGGTGTAACAAGACAGGGCGAGCGAAAGAGAGATAGAGACTTTGCACCTCGCAATAAACAGTTAGCCTTTTGCCTTGCAAGGTGCTATAATACAGCCAGCGCGGGTATCGTATAACGGCTATTATGTATGCTTCCCAAGCATGAGACGAGG
>CALIXX010000037.1 GCA_938046115.1 uncultured Candidatus Saccharibacteria bacterium
AGCTATGCTTTTCCATAAAGATACGCCCCGCTCAGGCTACTGCGAGATAGTCCGATGCGGGTTCGAGATCACCCACCTGGTAGCGAAACCTGTTTGTTTTCGCATAAAATGTGTTTGTTTTTGTTGACGATCTTTGCTTGTACCAGGCCGAGAGAGCCCGCCAAAGATCGTTTGAGAGACTTATGTGTATAATTGCCGTAGCAATTATGTGAGGTGGAGTTTTTTGGGAGGTGTTTGTGAGGAAGGTGCGCCCGACAGGGTTTTGCGTGGGTCGGGTGCCCACATGGCTCACTACCAGATGGTCGATCTCGAGGATATCAGTTACACGTGCTTGTTAAAGAGCGTCACAAAAACAGCCTTGCTACTCGGCCTGCTCTGGTGCCATGAGGCGCCAATACTGGCCGGCGCGCACCGCCACAACCTCGCGCGAGATCCCGGCATAATCCAGCAGATGCTGCTCTACCGTTACCCTGCCCTGCTTTTGGTCTAGAGTAGCAGCAGTCTTGCCGCGCCGGAACTTGACGTTGAGGTCGGCGACATGTTCATCCAGGATGCTGCCCGTCAGCGCTGGCTCTACCTGGCTATCCCACACATCCTGCGCATACAGGTGGAGGTAGCTGCCAAAGCCGCGCGTTAGGACTACGCCGCTGGCAAACTCCGCCCGAAGCTCCGTCGGTATGGTGAGCCGACGCTTGTCATCCAGCTTGCGTTCGAAGTAATCCATGGGGTGTGGCGATCCTTACAGATGAATTATTTTGTTTTTGTGCAGTGGTGTTTGTTTTTCTCGTGGTTACCCACTTTCTTCCACTACTCCCAGTATAATACCCACTCTCACCCACACGCAACCCCTTTTACCCACGGCGTTCCCCGCCGCGCTGGCGCTTATCCACAAATCTGTGGAAAAGCTCAACCAGTATCAGGGGTCAGCAGTTTTCCCCACGTTGCACGATGTGGATAAGAATAAGCGAGATTGATGAGTATTTTTGCTCTATCCTGAGTGTGCCGATGATAAACATACCTTACGATTTTATACGTACAAAAATAGAAAATATGCTATTTTTATGGCATTATAGGCAAAATAGCTTGACGCGGCTCTCATATATTGATATATATATATATTAGCTTTTTAGCTCAGAGGTTTATCCCAAAGAGCAGAAAGCAGCTCTTTGGCCTCTGGATCCGAAAGGAAGATCATCATGACGATGAAGAAGTACAAGGTCGAGGTTGACACAACCACTGGCGGGTCTTACCCGCTAGAAAAGACCTTTAAGAGCCCAGATTATGCTGCTACCTTTTTACAAGGAGCAGTAACACGTGGGGATTTTCTACCCACGACCCTGAGCTCCTACGTCAATGCAAAGCTCATAGTATCGTTTAGGTGCTACGAGACAGAGGGCTAAAAGCCCACCACACAGCCCACCATATCGCCACGCCTGATTGAGTACTCTTAGAGTATTCTCGGGCCTGGAAGCCCGATTTGGCCGTGGCAGTTGGTGGGCTGTGTTTTTGTATAAAGTTTTAGCAAGCTATGATCTCATACCCAGGCATGTATGCCACGAGCTCTCCCTCTACTTCTGTAGAGAATCGATCAAGAACGTAACAAGAAAAAGGGCTATCATTACAATAAGGAATAGAAGCCATAGCACAATCCACCCAACCACGACAGCGCTGCACACAATGCCCGCTATGCCCCACGCACGCGATGCGCCCGCTTCGCGTAGCTTGTCGTAAGAGTTGATGCCAAGGATAATACCAGCAATACTGGCAACAACGGCGGCAGAAAAAGCAGCACGATTCATATTAGTAGATTCATCCAAAGTAGTGTTCGCAATTAACATGAGAATGCTAATGATGCCGCTGCACACACCACCTACACCAAGCGCCGTACCCAGGGCTGCGTACTGACGAGCCGAGGCGGGTGATGCTGTGGGCTGCCGTGGGTGCGCTTGCTGGGGTGGCTGTGGTTGAGACTGGGGTGGAATCGGCTGTTGCGACATAGAAGGTGTGTTCTTAAGAATGTTACTGGCATTAAGCCCCTACCCCTGATGCTCGAGTAGCCAGTTGTTGGCTGCTACCCAGGTCTCGAGCGTGCCAGTGTCGAGGTAGTGGCCCTTGGTGGGGACGACGGCCATGTGGCCACCAGCAGCGAGGTAATCGTTGAAGGGGTCGGTGATGTAGTATTCACCCGCGACGTCGTCACGGTCGGCGTGGGCGGCAATACGCTGCAGGAGGTCGTAGCTGAGGACGTATTTGCTGACATTAATCATCTCGCTGGGCGCTTCACCCGGCGCTGGCTTCTCTACCACACCGCGCAAGCGGCCATCATCGGCAACATCCAGCACGCCGTAGCGGCTGAGCTGATCGGGTGGCATGTGCACGCCCAGGATAGCCGAGCGGTCCTCCCCCGCTGCCTCGATGAGGCGCGCTACCTCTGATGTGCCATCAGCATTATACACACAGTCATCACCCATCAGCACGACCACTGGTTCACCAGGGTCGAGCTGCGGCACCACGAGGCTGACCGGGATGGCTGTACCATACTTACCATAGCTCGATTGCACCATGTAGTGCAGATTAACCTTCGGTGGAGCGATGAGAGGCAAGAGATCCGCCTTACCATTGCGTCGCAGATAGTTGTTGAGATCGACGTTAGAGCGGTAGAAGTCGCGAATCTGCGTACTCTGCTCACTCACCACGAAGTAGATATCGCGGATGCCCGCCGCGATGCAGTCTTGCACGGCGTAGTCTACTACCGGGCGGTTACCCAGCGGCAGCATGCATTTTTCGATCGTCTTGGTGACGGGCAGGCGCCGTGTCCCCCAGCCTGCTACGGGGATGATTGCTTTGGTGCATTGCATACTCGATGTCTCCTTGTATAATATTAGTTGCTTGAGCTAACGTATGACAAATGGGCCAATCTCCCGAGCGCCAATTGATAGAGCGCGGTGTGAGTTGGCCAGTGTGATCGACCTGCACGCAGCGGATGGGTGGGTCTGGCTCGGGCGCAAAGGCAACGGCAACGGGTTTATCGTCGATCAGGTAGATTGTTTGGCCGGGGTTTGCAGCGGCAGCACGGCGCAGCCACTGGGCTTTATCTTGCAAGGTAGTAATGATCACCTGCCCACCCTGCTGAGCGACGAGCGCACGCACTGCTGGGCATAGACGGGCTTTACAGTGCGGGGTGATGGGATCACCATAGGTCAGTATCTGTACTGTACCATAGTGACTCAGCGCGCGCAGCATCGATGCCACGCCCGGGTATTGGAGGTGACCATCGGCGAGCGTCGTCTGCTCGAGCTGCTCTATAACAGATGCCGCATCCAGGCCGAGCGCCGCAAGCTGTGCCGCCAAGACATAGGTCGGGGCGGTGGGGTTCGTCTTGGGCCGGAGCATGTAGCGAGGCTGCGCCGCCAAGAATTCCTTGGCGGTCACCTGCGCTGGGTAGAGTTGGGCTAGTGTTTCCGCTATCTCGCGCAGCCACTGCGTAGTGTTGATAATCGTCCGGTCGAGGTCGACGTAGATATGGTAATGGCTCGATGGGTATTCCATAATTATTACAGTATAGCCAGTCCTTGGTATTTATGCAAAGTATATCCGCATCAGCTGGCGCGCCACGACGTCAGGGTCGTGCCGGATGAAGCTGCGCGTGCTAGCCAATGGGTCGCTAGCCTGGGCACCATCCCACACATCCTGCGCCAAGACTGGTGCAGCGCGGTAGCGGTAGTGCTGGCGATGCATCTCGTCCATATCGTACTCGACCATCAGCTCGCCATCGTGAGCGTACTTGTCCATAAGCTCGGGGCTGGGGCGCGTGTTGTTGAAGACGACATAGTCGAGGAACTGGCTGCCCGCTAGGCGCTCGATCTCACTCGCGAAGTCGCTCACTGAAAAGCCGTCCGTTGGGCCAGGCTTGGTGACGAGGTTGCAGACAAAGACACAGCGTGCCGTGGTGGCGGCAAGCGCCTCTTGGATCTCGCGAATGACCAAGACAGGCGCCAAGCTACCATAGAGGTTGCCAGGAGCCACCACGACCATATCGGCGGTGCGAATTGCCTCCACCGCGGCAGGGTTAGCCTGAGCTTCTGGCTCGAGCCAAATCTTGGGCCGACGCGCCAGTGCCTGCTGTGAGATGAGATATTCACCCTTGATAGGCTGGCCGTCCTCGCCTTCTGCGCAGAGCGTCACATTGCTGAGCGTAGCGGGCACAACGCACCCATCGATATTAAGCACCTGGCTGGCTAATGCCACCGCCTCGGCAAAGCTGCCGGTCATTTTCTCAAGGGCTGTAAGGAAGAGATTACCAAAGGCATGCCCCTTGAAGCTCCCTTCATCAAAGCGATAATTAAAGAGGTCGCGCACCTTGGGGCTATTGCTCAACGCCACGAGGCACTGGCGCACATCACCAGGCGGCAAGACGCCGAGCTCGTCGCGCAATTGGCCCGTCGAGCCGCCATCATCTGCCATATTGACGAGCGCTGTGACCTGCGAGGCATACTGCCTCAGGCCTGTCAGGAGCGTAAAGCTCCCCGTCCCGCCGCCGATGACGACGACGCGTGCTCCACCATTGCTCTGTGCCATGTGTTATTCCTCCCGATTATTATGACTACGTGAACGACTGCGTGATGCGACTGCTGGCCGGCGTGGCGGTGTAATCACCCCGCTAGAGCGTGCCGCTGGCCCTGGTGTAGATGGTGGCATTTGGGGTGTTTGCGGTGGCGTCGGCGGAGTAGGCTTGGGTGGCACGGCTGGCGTAGAGCGAGCAGGGCGCGGCGATGATGATGTAGCTTGTGCCTGCGCGGTAGCTGGCTTAGTACTCGGCTTCTTGCGCGCTGGTACAGACGGCAATGGCTCGATAGGCCGCTCTGCCTGTTTCTTCTGCTGCTGCAATACGCGAGCAAACCACAGCGCACTGGGCCGCGGTGTCCGCTTATACGTCTTGTAGTCGACCGCAAAGAGGCCAAAGCGTGGCCAAAACCCTTTATCCCACTCGAAGTTATCGAGGAAGCTCCAGTGCATATACCCCAGCAGCTCTACCCCATTGCCAAGGGCGCGCTGCATGGCTAGGATAGACTGCGTGAGCCATTGCTTGCGGAACTGGTCGCGCTCGTCGGCCACACCGTTCTCTGTCACGAGCAGAGGCAGCTTGTAGCGGCTCCAGAGACGCTCCAGTGCAAGCTCGAGATGATCGGGCTGCATTGTCCAGCCGAGATCATTTGGCGTGGTCTCAGGGTTGTGTATGCGGTAGCCATAGATGCGATTACTAAAGTAATAATTAACGGCAATGTAATCACTCTGCCGCACCACCTTGCGCAGGAAATAATCGTCCTGGAAGAACTGCACCACCCGCGCTGTCGCTCGGCTGAGCCAGGCATCGTCACCCGGGTAGGTGTAGGCTGAATTCTTGGCCACTGCCACCTTGAAGCGCCGGCTCTTGGCGTGGAGGACTTTGGCTACTTGGTTGTGCGCGTAGGCAAGATTGCTCAGCACGCGGTAGGTTTGCCACTTGCTGCGGACGTTGGGTGGCCAGGTACCGTTGTAGTAGCTCTCGGTCACGTAGACGCAGGGCTCATTAATGGTAACGACATAGCGCACCGTAGCACCAATCTCATCCATCAGCTTATCGACAAAGCGCACGAAGTACTTCACATTATCGCGCTTCGCAAAGCCCCCACGGGCCGCAAACCACACTGGCAGCGTGAAGTGAAACAACGTCACGACGGGCTCTAGCCCGGCATCGGCCAGGGCAGCCAAGTACGCCTTGTAGTATTTGATCGCCTCAGCATTCCATGCCCCCTCTTCTGGCTCGATGCGCGACCACTCCACACTAAAGCGCCACGAGGTGAGGCCCATCTTCTTGGCCAGAGCGAAGTCTTGGGCGTAGAGCTCGGCATGGTTGGCAGCTTTGCCCGAGATATAATTATTTGGATCTTTGGCGGCACTGGCAATGTGCGGCCAGTTGGGCAAGTCGCCATATTGATATTGGCTCTGAGCAGCGAGGGTCTTGGCCTGAGCTTTTTCCCACTCCGACCACTGGTTGTGCATACCACCCTCGACCTGATGCGCGCTTGTAGCAGCGCCCCAGAGGAAATGTTTTGGAAATTGCACCGTAGATTGTTGCTTAGCCATAATGCTTATTGTACCATCAGCAGAGGATTAAGAAAAATAGAATTATTGGGTAGATATATCGTCTCGCTTTCTTTGCGCACGCTCCACCTCCCCACGCTTCATCTGATGGAATGTAAAAACAGATTGTCATAATCTGTTTTCAGCCCAGCGCAAGAGGTCGATATCCAGTGAATATCGACCCTTATAGTGTTCCTGAGGAGGGAGTGTGGGGAGGTGGAGCGTGAGAATACGTGAGAGTTTTGAGATCAACACCCTATGACGAAATACAGAGCACTCCCGCTTGCTTGGTCGCTGGCCTCCAGATATTTTCTTGTCCAATAGCATGATACTAGCTAGACACAGAGAATATCTCTTCCCTACTCCGGCAATTGCTCATTCTCGCGCAAGATTTTCTTGCCGCGCATTTCGTATTTGACGCCGGTCAGGTCGCTCGTGACGTAGTCGTCGTTGAGGAGATTGACGAAAACGGCCGCATCCTTGGCATCCATGATAATGATACTCCCTGCCGCGTCGTCCGTCATCAGGCCCAGGCCCATTTCGTCGGCGTGGTCGATCAGTTGGTCTTGCGTCACCTGGGCCGGATCGAGCTTTTGCAGCTTAGCCACCAGCGCTGGGGTGTCGCGCACCAGGGTCTTCGGACCGGGGATGATCAGGATCCGGTCGTGCCCGCGGGCGACGTACCCCTCGCCGAGCTGGTCAACCGCCCGCCGCATCCCGCCGGAGGTAGGGCCGACGAAGTTGGCCAGCTGGGCGATCCGCATGGCGCCTATCTTCGCAGGGTCGAAGCACCCGAGGAAAGCACACACCGCTGCGGGCCAGGCCCGCAGCGGTGTGGCTACAGCTCAGAGCGGAGCTACTGGTCCGAGTCGTCCTCGTCGGCCTTGGCCGCAGCAGCGACGAAGCCAGCCTTCTCGGCCGCCTCGGCGCTGGCGAACCAGACCTCGGCGACCG
>CALIXX010000038.1 GCA_938046115.1 uncultured Candidatus Saccharibacteria bacterium
ATGCTTAACCCTGCCTTTGCTTATTCTTAGGTTTTTTCTTGTTGATGACACGGAGTCGGCCTTTGCGCCGGACCAGCTGATCATCGGGGCTGATCTTTTTGACACTCGCACGAACTTTCATGAGCGTACAAATCTCCCTACAGGAAAAACCTGCCGTTACTGAGAACAGCGGTGATATCAGGCCGCCGCTCTACGTTATTAAACGCGTGCGCGGAAGACGATTCTGCCCTTCGTGAGATCGTACGGGGTTAACTCGACTTCCACGGTATCGCCTGGGACCAAACGGATGTGATGCTTGCGCATCTTGCCGCTGATGTGAGCGATAATGCTTAGGCCGTTCTCTAATTCTACCTTAAATTGCGTATTAGGCAGTGCTTCCACTACCTTGCCGCGCAATTTGATAACTTCTTTCGAACTTGCCATAGATATACAGCTTCGTATTATACGCTATTTCTCTGTAGGAGTAAAGAGAAGTGGCCGGCTTTTTTGCATTATTATTGTGAGATTATGGATGGCACTATTCTTATGTCGGAGTAGAACCGTAAGAGAGGTAGCTTTTGCGATAAACAACTTCTAAAATAAGCATCCCTCTAGGCTTTCATGCTGTATAGGCTTAAAAGCTCACTGTCATTCCACAACCTGGTTCTCCATTCCCCCTTTCTATATTCGAATTGCAATGATACAGCGCTATGCCACTCATAACGCACGTTCTGGAGGTGTTCACGAACGAATTGAATTATTGTGAAATACGGAACCATATCAAAAAATACCACCACAGACGGAGGTGGCGGTATTTTTGTGAGATATATACTAGTGATAGCCTTATGCCTTTGCGGCAGTACGCCGTCGGCCGAGGAAGCCACGCTTCTTTGGCTTAGTATCAAGGTCATCGACCGAGAAGTCGTCATATGTTACCATCAGCGCTCGTGAGTTAATCTGACGGAGCGTCTCAAGGCCAACCGTCACAACGATAAGCAAGCTCGTACCACCGATTGCCATGTTATTAGCATTAATGCCAAGCTGCGCAAAGACGTAGTCGATCGCAAACGGAATGATGGCGATGATCCCCAGGGCAAGCGACCCAAACAGGTTGAGCCGATTAACGGTACGTGACAGATATTTTTCAGTGGTTGGGCCAGGGCGAATCCCTTCAATGAAGCCACCTTGGTTTTCAAGACTCTCCGTAATCTCGCTCGCATTAAAGACGATACCGGTGTAGAAGTAGGTAAAGGCAATGACGAGTAAGAAGTAGATCGATGGGTAGATGAGCACTGTCAGGCCACCTGTGGCGTATGTTTGAGCGGTGGGTGCCTGGAACCACTGGATAAGGTTATTTGCTAATTGCTGATTTGCACCAGGTGTCGCATGTAATAACTGCCCCACAAAAGCTGGTAAGCTGAGGAATGCCACTGCAAAAATAACTGGTACCACGCCCGCAGCGATGAGCTTGATAGGCAAAATACTCTTAATACCACCATACGAGCTATTGCCGCCAACCCGCTTGGCGTAATTGATCGTGACAATGCGCTGTGCTTCGTTAATCTTAACGAGGAGATAAAGCAGGATGAGGCCGATCGTCCCAAGGACGACTACTGTCCAGAAGGTTGTTGGGTTAACGGGTAGTGAGAACCAGCCAAAGACGCTGAGCGAACCATCTTGAGTATTAAAGAGCGATGAGTAGATCGACCCAAAGGTGGTTGGCAGCTGGCTGATTACACTAGCGAAGATGAGTAGGCTAATACCATTACCAACACCCTGCTCTGTCATCAGCTCACCGAGCCACATCAAGAGTAGCGACCCAGCAGTCAGTGCCGTTACTGCGACAATCCACTCGTGGAGCGAACCAGCTACCGTACCAGTTGTGCTCCCAGCCAGGACTGATTGGCGCAAAAAGTAGATGATACCGATCGATTGAGCAATCGCCAGCGGTACACTAGCGATACGCGTCCACTGATTGATTTTGCGTCGGCCCGACTCACCATCTTTGTGCATCTCCTCAAGGCTTGGGATGGCTTTGGTAAGGAGCTGGGTAATAATGCTGGCGTTAATAAACGGCCCAAGGCCGATCAAAACAATAGACAGCTGGGCCAATGCTCCACCAGTCAGGATGTTTAAAAAGCCACCAAAGTCACTCGCCGATACGACGTTCTGGATAATGTCCTTAAGTCGACTTGGCTCGGCCAACGGCACTGGCACGTGTGCTAAAAAACGGTAGGCAACGATGAGCCCGAGCACGATACCAAGGCGCTTTTGCATGTCTTTATTTTTGAGCGATCGAAGAATAATCTTCCAGTTCATATATTGTCCCTTTTATTGTCCCTTTTGCCACTAACTACTATAACGCTATATCTAGTACAGTATACACGAATTGCTCCAGAAGCGAAAGGGTCAGCTGTCAATCCGGCTTTAAGCTCAAAAAATATGCGAGAGATTTGTGCTTTTGTAGCTGAAGTTCGGATACAGACTCATGGCAGCTCATAATAAATAGCGCACGATGTATATTCTCATGATATAATGCTAGATGTATTATTAATTTACTCTGATAATTTAGCTTGTTTCGATCTTGCTAAAGTTACAGAGTTGCACATAAAAGGAGGAGCAATGGCTCAAAACAACCAAGGGCTCAAGATTCGGATTCGCCTCAAGGCATACGACCACAAGGTGATCGACCAATCAGCCAAGCAAATCATCGATACTGCTCTGCGCACTGGCGCAAACGTCGCAGGTCCTGTGCCACTACCAACGCGGCGCAGCAGCTACACAGTAGTAAAAAGCCCGCACGTATACAAGACTGGCGGTGAGACGTTCGAGATGCGTGTCCACAAGCGCCTCATCGATATCACTAACGCCACACCCAAGACGATCGACAACCTCCACAACCTCAGCTTGCCAGCTGGCGTGGATGTCGAAATCCGGATGTAGCATCGCTGTCACTATACGTTGATTTATCAAAAAAGAGTGATAACAACTATCACTCTTTTTGATTTTATATTGTTTACGTATTTTTATCAGGTGTATCGTGATGTCTCATTTCCTTTGCTGCCCCTTCCTGCATGAGATCGTTATAGTCGAGTAGTACTGGTTGCATGGCGTTATGGATCGTTTTTGCAATTGCTTGATGATTACCCTCAATTGTTATGTGGGTATTAAAAACAGCATTCTTGAGGAGCGAAACCTTCGCTACATTCATAACCATTTGTGGATCTATTTGGCGGCATACTTTGATAAGATCCTCACTACTCACTATCGGTTTTTTATCATCAAATCGTTTAATTATCTGCCGCGTTATCCACTGATGAAACTGCTCTGCTGTCTTTGTCTCATTGTTAATCCGCCACAGCACTGCCTGCCGAGCAATCTCAAATACCTCAGGTGGCACTCCTTCATTTGCAAGCTTTTGTAATCCCTGCCACAGTTTTTTCTCAAACAGTGGCATATTGTCATCCTCAACAATGTAATGAATCATAAACCGATATGATTGCCCAGTTTCACGAACAAACATATTAAACAATCGGCAATATTTTGCTACACATTGCGCTTGGTATAGCGGATGGTCTTTGAATGAATCGTCAAACCACTTCGACGCCGTAAATAACACCAATATGCATTCTGTAAGCATCCGAATGCTTATCTCCATGAGTGGATTCTGTACGGAGTTGAGGCGAAATCCGTGAATGCCGATTGTGTATGATGAGTCCCCGCCCTGGAGAAACTTTGCTGAATCCTGGGGCACAATAATTGACCCATAGCGGCCTTGCTGCGTTATGGTCTTAAGGCGGCTCAGCTGATAGAGCGGAAATCGCTGCCCAACCGCGGCACCATCACAGGCTTGCTCAATCGCCTGTAGAATTACCGTCTCATCCCAATCAGGTGCGTGCATATTTGCAGTGATAACAATGTCACTGTTAGCCAGCGTATAAAACATCCCGTAAAATCGCTGCGCATCTCTTAGTGATATATCAGTTGCTGATTGAGTGCGCTGTGCGAGCTTTGGCCGTCCGAACATCTGATACTGATTATCGCTCATCAGTGCGGCGTCAATATCACGCTCTTCCTTGGCAAGCTCGGCAAGTGTGCGTTTTTTAGCAGCCTGGAAGGTACTGCGTGTGATACCTGTTTGATAGAGGCTACGTATTATGTGGCTCAGCTTTGTAGCAAACTGCGGTGCGCTCTCTGCCTGGAGCGAATAAGCCACAAAATGCTGTAACCAATCTTGATAAATATGCGCCGACGCATCAATATGGTCATCCTCCATAGTCTGCGTCAGGACGTGCTGGACGATACGCGGTACTTCGTAGATGCGAGCGTCACCAGCGTACTCATACCCTGCTCGCACGGCAATGGTAGTTTGAATAGTTGTTGCGTCAGGAGTGTCGACCAGCCAGACAGGCAGACCCTGCGTGGTGGTATGCTTCGTGATAGTATAGTTCATAGCGGTATCATACCATCTTTTGTGTAAAAAACAAAAATACCTCCCCTGTGGGAGGTATTTTTGTGAGTTTGCGAGTACTGTGCAAACTACTTGACGATGTTAGTCACAACACCGGCACCGACTGTACGGCCACCTTCGCGGATAGCGAAGTTTTGACCTTTATCCATAGCGATTGGCGCATTCAAGGTTACCTTGAAAGTCACATTGTCACCTGGCATTACCATTTCCTTGTCGGCAGGGAGCTCAATCTCACCAGTCACGTCCGTTGTGCGGAAGTAGAACTGTGGCTTGTAGCCCTTGCTAAATGGTGTGTGGCGGCCACCCTCTTCCTTCTTAAGGATGTAGACTTCCGCCTCAAACTCGGTGTGTGGGGTGAGTGTGCCTGGAGCGACAATCACCTGACCGCGCTCGATCTGGGTGCGCTCAATACCGCGCAGCAACAGGCCAGCGTTGTCACCTGCCTGACCTTGGTCGAGGCTCTTCTTGAAGGCTTCAACACCAGTCACGACAGAGGTCTGAGTTGGCTTAAGACCAACAATCTCTACTGGGTCGTTGATCTTGATGACGCCTTGCTCGATACGGCCAGTGGCAACTGTACCACGACCCTTGATCGAGAAGACATCCTCGATAGGCATCAAGAATGGCTTGTCAAGGTCACGCTCTGGAAGCTCAAAGTATTCGTCCATAGCTTTGACGAGATCCATGATTGCGTCCTCTGCTGCAGCGTCACCCTCGAGAGCCTTGG
>CALIXX010000039.1 GCA_938046115.1 uncultured Candidatus Saccharibacteria bacterium
AGATGTGCGGTGAATATGAACAAGCCGAGCGACTTGAGCCGTTGATTCGAGACGAGCTTAAAGGCAGTCTAGAATAGTCGAGTTTACTAGGTGACTTACTTGCAACCTCTCTCGGTCGCGTCAGTTGGCAAGAGATTCTAGAGAATAATCGCTAGCTTCACCGTCTCTAGATACAATGAAAAACTGCCCAGGAAAAAAGACAGTTTAGTTATTAATTTCACACTCAATTTACATCACCAACAACGTCCATACTTACCTCGCTCACTCAACATACGCCTTGCTGGCGCAGTCAAGATGAGCGGATGTAAGAATGAACGAGCTTAAGGCGAAGCTGGTAATACTAGTTGATGATTGTTATCTTATTTCACAAAAAGACAAGCCAGCTAGCGTGTACTGCGCTGACGCACAAAACACGCCATCTGTCTGTCATTTGCGAAATAAGCCTCACCCTGAAAGCTATGCGGCGGCTTTCGTGCGACCATTGCAAGCTCGCCCAGGGCGCACCCGCAATCATCGCACGGCCGATTGACACACATGCAGCCTCAAATTTATTCACAACTCATCTAAGGAAAGAAGCTCACCAGGCTCGTCAATATTCGACCAAATAGCAGAATCATCACCCAGTAAGCTCTCAATCGTCGCTGTATATATCTCAATTTCATCATCCAGGTCAAACCGGCTCCGCACGGCATGAGCAGCGCGCCGCAAATTACCGTAAAGCCGGAGTACATTGACGACATTATCGCTGCTATTGCCGAACTGTGGCGCGAGTGCCAAGCAAAGCAACAGCGCCTAGAGTACCGCCAGAGCCTGCAAAACCAGATTCGGGCGACCGTGTGGACAGAATGCGCGTTGTCACGAGCGAAATGGCGCTTACGTACTTAGAAGAGGATATTATTAGCACCGAAAATGAGCTAGCAAACCTAGACAAAGAAATCGCCAATCAGCCCAACCTACAAGCTGAATTCGACCAAGTCTTGCAATACGCCAAACATATTTTGGAACACCTTTCAGAGCTGCTACTTGACCTCTGTAATCCACTGCGAAAAGCAGCCTTTTTTGCTGCCGTCTTCAATAAAATTCCTACCTACAACGAAATAAAGTTTGGAACCCATAAAAATAGCCCGCTACCAGAGGTAAGCGAGCTGTTTCGCATCCGAGTGGATGATGAATCCTTTGATGGTGACCTCACCGGGAATCGAACCCGGGTTGCTGGGATGAGAACCCAGTGTCCTAACCGCTAGACGATGAGGCCGCTTAGTCACTATAGCAAAAAAATCGACCCTTGTCTAGCGATAATGTTGTAAAAAAGGCTTGACATGCCATAGTCATGATGCTACACTGATCGTGTCATGCACTTGCATGGTGGAGACAACTAACACAAACAGCACTCGATACAGCCATCGCAAGCCACGAGATGCAGGAGAACCCATACTGCATTTGTCTGGTTCGTCCGTGCTATAACTGTGCAAATTCACACTTGGCACCCGTGCGAGAGGTGCCAAGCAAAGGAGGACTCCTTGGGTATCTTACCCAGCCCAGGAGATGTGCGATTTTCACTTCCCACGCGGGGAGTGATTTTCGTTTGGCGAAATATTCTAGTGCGGCGCGAGGCGATCGATCGGCAGACGGAAACCAAAGGTGCTACCCTGCCCCTCCCGCGAATGAAAGATCAGCTCGCCATGGTGTCCCAGCACGATCTTCTTTGCTAAAAATAGCCCAATCCCTGTACCATCGGGCCGCTGCAGCTGGGCATTGTGCGCCCGGAAGAACTTCGTAAAGATCTTGCGCTGCTCACCCTGTGGCACTCCAATGCCATGGTCTTGCACCGTGCACACGACCCAGCCGTCCTTGCGGTAGAGTCGTACCGTAATAACATCAGCACCAGGCGAATAGTAGATGGCATTATCAATATAATTAACGATGACTTGCCGGAGTTTATTCTCGTCGATTAGTAGAGGTGGTATAACCCCACGCGGTCGATAATCCACCCGCAAATGGTGGCGCTCGGCAATGAGCTGGATAGACTCGATACTCTGTGCCACCAGCGCAGCAACATCGCCTAGGCGGAAGTCAATTGTGAAGTTGCCAGTGCGGATGCGCGACACATTAAGGAAGTTGCCAATCAGCTGCACCATTCGCTCGCTACTCGTAAAGGCCTCAGTGAGGAAGGTGCGCTGCGTGGCATTAATCTCACCAGCATCACCCTCCAGCACCATCGATATATAGCCCTTCACACTAGTGAGCGGTGTACGCAGCTGGTGGCTCGCCATACTGACGAACTCATCCTTCGCGGCATCGAGTTCGCGCAGGCGACGGTTAGAGGCGCGCAGTTGGCGCGTCGCGCGGTCTACCGCTTGGGTGAGTTGCTGCTGAAACTGCTGCGTGGTATTGTGGCACTGCTGCGCCATCAGCGTCACTGCGCATTGCTGGGCTATCATTGCAAGAGTGGCTCGCTGCGCAGTAGCATACGTGGCTCGCTCAGCTGGCGGGCCTAGCACGATATATCCACAGTGATTACCCTGCCACACTAGCCGCAACACTACAGCAATGTTGTAGCGACGAAGTGCGTGGCGCTTGGGTAGCATGGCAATCATTGTGCGAGCCGTCGCTTCTTCACATAGTGGCAAGAGTACATCAACAGAGGCAGCGCATTCATCTGGCAAGTCAATTAGCGGCGGCGCTCCATCCACCATTACTATCACCCCACACCAAGTCGGCCAGGCAACTGCCCTTAGCGCTGTGCGCACTGCTGCTACCACCTCTGCAAAGTCGGTCGCGGTGGCCAGCGCGCTACCCAGTGCTATTAGTGGCTCGGCTGGTATAGATGTGGTGCTTGATTTTGGGCGATTTTGTTCCATTTTCATGCTACACCTGCTATTATAAAGCAAATGGTTAAAATTGCCATCATCGAAGACGACCAAACCATCAGCCAAATGTACCGCATGAAGTTCGAAGCGGCTGGCTTTGCGGTGGAAGTTGCAGGCGATGGCAAAGCTGGCATCATGCTCGTGCAACGGACTCACCCCGATATCATCTTGCTCGACCTCCAGATGCCCCACCTCAATGGTGCCGATACACTCGAGCACATCCGCGCTTACTCATGGGGTAAGGATATCCCAGTTATCGTCCTCACTAACCTTGGTCACGAAGAAGCCCCCAAAAAACTCCAGCACCTCGGTGTCCACAGCTACATTGTCAAAGCCGAGCTCACCCCCAGCCAAGTCGTCAAACGAGTGGAGGAGGCTTTGGCGGAGCGTGGGGTGATAACGGAACAGTAACAAACTAAACTACTAGTGAAGCCACCAACACCGTTCGGCGGCCAACTCGTCAAGTTGAAAACCATCAAATTGCAAACCCCGGAGTCGTGGCAGTAAAGGACGTATCTGTTCATCAAAAGCCGCGAGCTGTGTGCGGTAGTCTTGCAGCTGCTGTATTTGCTCCGCGTCTGTTAGCAGTCCTTTGTCGACAAACCACTCGAGTGTTGCAAGCACGTTATGTACACGATCGAACTCATCAGAGTAGCTATTGTAATGGAACCACTCGTAGTCTTCACGAAGCCATTCGACTGAATCTTGACTCATGCCCTTGGCAAGGCGAGGAAGTGCTGTCTCGGTGGCATACTCCATCGTATGACGAACGGCGTCTCGGCAGAATTCTGTATTGATTGTAGGTTTCAGAATTTCGACAATGATGTCTGCGCCGTCGCGCAATGACTGTGCATCGAAGGTGTCGAGAGCTTGGGGTGCTACATCGTCATTTAAGCGTTCAGTCCGTTCTTTATACTCCAGGCAGTACGATAGCGCATCGATATAATGTTCACGCGCCATCGGCTCACCTTCTTCATACTCAAGTACTGAAAAGTAACTTGCTCCATAGGCTAAGGTGAACAGTCGTAGCACTTCTTGATAGACAGGGTCGTCGCACGAGTCCTTAGATTTGACGACAGTACTTTTAAACCAATCGTCAGGAGTGAGCCCAGATTCACTTACCCATTTTTGATTTAGTATGCTTGGCATTTTTACCTCCATTGTTTTCACAGATCTTTTATTATTTTACTTAATTCTACCACATCATTTTCCTTGTGCAATTGCAAAAAACTTCAGCTTAACCAACAATAACCAGTCCGCGCATTCTTCAACAATCAACAAATTAATGACTACACTTGGCGTATGTGCTATCTTTGTGAATCATCTCACCAGTAATTCCTCATCATCCCCTATTCTCATCTCTATATACGTGACATGTATGTTACTGTTGAGTCTCTTATTCACTTTTCTACATTACATATCATATAAACCTTATGCTATCAGTCTCACAAATTGGGGCCGGTTTGTCTTCTCATGCCAGTGGTGGTACAATAGAGGCAGCACGCACCCGTAGCTCAGCGGATTAGAGTACTTGGCTTCGAACCAAGTGGTCGCAGGTTCGAATCCTGCCGGGTGTACCAGTTTTGTTCTATAATTACCCAGGTTGCTCTGGGTTTATTTATATGGCATGATTTGTACTACAACTTACCAATATAAAAAAGGGGGTTGGCACACTGCTGACCCCCTTTTTTTTGCTGCACTACTGCCATACACAATAACGACTAGTAGTACGTTGACGACCGCATAGGTCCCGTTGTACTTGTTGTTTGCCACATGATTACCCCGGCCGCCAGCAAGATCAAGAAGACAACAATCGCCACTGCTGCTAAGACAAGGCCAACAATATAGGCGATCTTAAGCCCCTGCGCCCACGTCTTGTCGCGCTCGGTCGCAACATATGGCGTACCGTTTGCATCTGCTGTGGTACTCGTTAGCAAGAAGAAGTCGACGATACCCCAGACAGACAAGACAGACAGCCCCAACAGCGAAACAATATTAACATACGGCACAACCGATGTTACCGTACAGCCCACCGCAATCCAAAAGCGAATCTTGCCCAGCTCGTCGCCACGATACCAACGAGCCAAGCCATACTGCCCCATAAACGCAGCGAGGGCGATGACCGCCAAGTAGTTGCGCGGCGAGGTGTCAACCGGTGCAGGCGCAGCGACTGGTACTACTGGTTGGCTGGCAGCTGGAGCTGCTTGCGATGCTACCTCAGTTGGTGGTGTTGGTTGTACTGAAGGTTGTTCATTTGCCATTGCTATTCTCCCGATTAAACTCTCTTGCCCCATGGTAATGCGTTTTTGGCAAAAAGACAAGCAAACGCAAGCGGCTCAATAAAAGAGCCTTTTAATTCACTCCACGACCTCTTGACAGAACCCCAGGCTATCCGCTATAGTAAAAGGGCTTTGCACGGGTAGTGCAGACACGACATGGGCCAGTAGCTCAGCTGGTTAGAGCACCTGCCTCTTAAGCAGGGTGTCGAGGGTTCGAGCCCCTCCTGGCCCTCCATAGTATGTAGTCCTCGGTATTGCCAGAGGACTGTTTGCTATAGAGACACCTATCACTTAGTATTAACCATATATTTACGAAAGGATTACGCCTTATGCCTACTTCATCACTCAACGGCCGCGAGCTCGCAAGCTTCATCAAGCAGCGCCAAGCCCGTCAGGTGCGCCACCTACGCCAGGCGCACGGCATCACCCCCAAGCTGCTCATTATCACTCCGCTTAACGCATCGGGGCCAATCAATGCCTACGTGCGCTACAAGCAAGCCTATGCTGCTGATATCCTCGTTGAGACAGAGGTAGCGCCAACTGCCGAGGTAGATATGCCGGGCGCGATCGACCGAGCAAACAACGACCCACACGTCCACGGTATTATCGTCCAACTACCGCTCAACGACCCATCACAAACAGATACCATCGTGCAGCGCATCTCTCCCGCCAAGGACGTCGATGGCCTGAGTGGCCCGCAAGCTGCCTATACGCCAGCAACAGCGCAAGCAATCGATTGGCTACTGGCAGGTTACAACATTAACCTCGACGATAAGCAGCTCGCCATCATCGGGCGAGGGCGGTTAGTGGGCGCACCACTGGAGCGACTGTGGCGCGACCGCGGCTTGACGGTAACAGTGTGCGACCGCCAAACGCCTAATACTACAGAGATCATCGCTGCAAGTGACGTCATCGTCACCGCTACTGGCCAGCCCCATCTCATTACAGCGGATATGGTCAAAGCAGGTGCAGTGGTCGTCGATGCTGGCACAGCAAGCGAAGGCGGTGTTATCGTTGGTGATGTCGACCCAAGCCTGCGCCAGCGCAGCGATGTCACTCTCACCCCAGAGAAAGGCGGCGTGGGCCCTCTCACCATCGCTGTGATGATCGACCATGTTATCCAGGCAGCGCAGACAACGATCAAAGCTAGCAAGGAGTAGCCATTGCTGACATTGCTAACCTCTGTGGCTTAGTGTTTCGAATTTTCCTCGGTACTCTCTCGTGTTGCTATTATAGGCGCACAATCTCTTTGCTTGTTTGTGTGCTTCCTAACACTGAGCTCTATGAGGATCGATGCTACTCTCGGGTATGCTCCTTATGACGCTTCAAATCTATAGGCGTTTGTGGCATACTTACTCACGATATATTACAGACATCGTATCCTATCGTCTTATTATCCAGATTCAGGCTATCTCACCTTGCAGATATATATCATGGGTGATATATTATATCTATGGATATTCGTACTGACGTTTCACTCAAACCATATTTGACGATGCAGCTTGGCGGCAACGCCCATACTATGGTCGACCTCTATACCAACGATGATGTCGTGGCGGTGTGCACGATGGCCCGCCAGCAGCAGGCCGAACTCTTTGTTCTTGGTGGCGGGAGCAACACTCTAGCCCAAGACAGCGGCTTTGCTGGCATTGTGGCGCGCAACCGTATTCCAGGCTTCTCGGTCATTGCTGAGGATGATGAGTCGACGACGATTACTGTTGGTGCAGGAGAAGTTCTCGATACTATCGTGGCCAAGACAGTAGCTAGTGGTCTGAGTGGCATTGAGGCGCTATCGGCCATCCCAGGCACAGCGGGTGCTGCACCAGTGCAAAACGTTGGTGCGTATGGGCAGGAGATTGCCGATACACTTGTCTCGCTTGAGGCGTACGATCGGCAGCAAGAATGCTTTGTGTCGCTCAGCGCTGCCGACTGCGAGTTCTCGTACCGGCATAGTATCTTCCGCGGCCGTGAGATGGGGAGATATATCATCACAAGCATAACGCTCCGCCTGCGCAAGGGTTTGCCGCAGCCACCCTTCTACCAAGCCGTTCAAGATTATCTCACCACCCACGCTATAGCAGAGCCTACCCCGCAAGACATTCGCCGAGCCGTCATGACGATCCGCGCTGGCAAGCTGCCTGACCCAGCCAAGCTCCCCAATACTGGCTCGTTCTTCAAAAATGCGATTATTTCAAGTGAAGAATTTTCTCAGCTCCAGCAGCACTACCCCACAGTGCCGCACTATGCGCTGCCCGATGGGCGCGTCAAGGTACCATCAGGCTGGCTCATCGAGCAAGCGGGGCTCAAAGGCAGCGTTCGCCACGGCATGAAGGTACACGATAAGAATGCAGTAGTACTCATCAATCAATCGGCCACCAGCTACCGCGATCTTGCCGCCGCTCGTGAGGAGATTATCCACACGGTAGAGGAAAAATTCGGCATTACCATTGTGCAAGAACCGCTCGAGATACCAGCGCCGTGATGAGTCAAATGGTACATAACATCTGCACACAATCTTATCTATTTACCCCTGTTAATCAATAATTTTTGTGATATAGATTCAGTCAAGCAGGCAGGGTAGAGATACCTATTTTTGAGTATCTTTATTTAGCCGCTTTTGCGTTATTCTCTGCCAACTTTGTATTTTCTTTTCTATTGGATAACCACGAAAGCTCCCAACAGGCTAGGAGTTCTGTGCCAAAATACGTAATCTAACGAGGTGTTCGTTCTCATATTAACCAAAGCACTTCTTGATATAAGGACGACGATTGACATTGCGCCTGCATAACGAAAGATCGTCAAAGAATCCCGAATACCGTTCCTTTAGACACCCCTTTTCTTATCCTTGCGTCGATAAATCATGGGTGCAATTGGGGTAAAGTAGGCCGCGATTCAGCTCAATTCACCTTCTCACCTCTTGCACTTTTACCCCAAAACCCTTATGCTAATTGCATGAGGGTACAACGCGGGTATACAATCGTGGAAATTATTATTGTGCTGGCAATCATGCTGGTACTGCTGGTACTGGGTGTGGTGACACTCAATAATACGCAGCGCTCTTCGCGCGACACTGTTCGCACGACTACTGTTGAGACAGTAGCACGCAGCCTTGAGTCTTTCTACAACGGCGACGCAACTGGTACGTCGGGCGAGCAAGGGCACCGCTATCCATCGGCCGAGCAGTTTTTGACTTCGCTTAATGGCACGGCAATTCGCCATATCCTCCCTGGATTATCTGAGGATAGCTATCAATACCCATCGCGCAGTGGTCAGCAAGCACTCTTCGTCCAGTCGCCAAGCAATGGTATTAGCAAAGATAGTGCATCGATTGACCGCTTCGTCTACGAGCCACGCGCTCGCGATGGTTCGCTCTGCGTCACCACCAGCCAAGAGTGCAGCCGCTTCTTCCTCTACTACCGGCTAGAGCGCGCACCAACAGTAACGATAACCATCACGAGCAACCACCAATGAAGCATAGTCCAGATGCTGGCTTTACCTTAGTAGAGATGTTGGTGACGATGGTGCTGGGCGTGCTCTTTGTTGGGACGCTCTACCAGCTCTACATTGTGACAATCCAGAGCGCCACAGAGGCCAATCGCGACGCCAAGGCGAGCATTGTGGGGTATGAGCTGCTCCGCCGCGAAGTTGGCGATGGCACACCAACGCCGTGTACAAACCGCGCGGCTAATCGCAATCTTACGACTGATCACTCACTCGATACTGATGGCTTGCCTCAGCCCATTAGTGCCACCATCATCGTTGATTGCCCATATAGCACCACCGCACCACAGATAAGCCGTGTATCGGTAACGGTACGCTATGGGCAAGGCTCTAGCCAATCGGAGGTTCGCCATGCGATTCTCAGCAGCCACTAACATACGAGAGCAAATGCAGCAGCTCATCCGCCGCATCTACGCTGCGCGGCAACAAGAGCGTGGCTTTACTGTAGTGGAGATGTTGGTGGTGATACCCATTATTGTGGTGGTGGTTGGCGTATTGGTCGCTGCCTTGGTGGGGCTACTGAGCTCTATCGTCATCTCCAACCAGCGTGGTGCACTGACGTATGCTATGGAAGATGCACTTGACCAAATCGAGCAAGACGTCCGCCTAGCGACAAAAGTCGAGAGCAAGGCCATCGCAGCCAACTGGGCACAGCACTACGCAAGCGATAATGTCTTGATCCTTACTCAATATGCTACCGACCGCAACCCCTCCGACCCTCAGCGCGAGCTCATCTACCTCAATAGCCAAGCCAACCCCTGTCGCACTCAAGCTGACCTAGCCGCCAAACTCTACCGCACAAATAACCCACTTACCGTCAAGGTCGTCTACTTTGTGCAAGGTACTACTCTCTGGCGGCGAACTATCGTGCCAAGCCAGTACGAATTTAATGCTACCAACCCCAGCAACAACACGATGTGTGGCCAACCCTGGCAGCAAAGCACCTGCAATTACATTGGTGGCTACTGCAAAGCGCTCGACACGCGCGTCGCGAGCAATGTATCGAACATTCGCTTTGGCTATGCAACGGGTTTTAATCAAGCAGCCAGCACTACGCCAAATGATAGCACCACTGTCGTCTCTGCTACAGTAGATATTGCTGCTCTTAGTACTGGCCAGACCATTCACGCCCGAGGGTCAATGCAGGCTCGGCGGATTAATAATTAGCTGAATCAAGAAAACAATAGGCAGCGTGAAGCTTAGGTATTCTAGCTATACTAGCGCGCCATTAGCCACAATTCAGCCTATGCTAGTGCGCACACTATCTCTGAAAAATATTCTCATATATCTGTACTCAAAAAGCTTGTGTTTAATGAATGTTCGTAGTATGATCGTAATATAATCAGTAACAAGGAGGGGTAACTCTGTATGACAACAAAAACTCAACGTAACCTGCGCGGTTTCACAATTGTCGAGCTTCTCATCGTGATTGTGATCATCGCCATCCTGGCGGCTATTACCATCGTCGCTTACAACGGTATCCAGCAACGCGCTCGTGACTCTGCAGCCGCTGGCGCTGCATCGCAGCTCTCGACCAAGGTAGAGGCATGGAACAGCCAGAAGGGTGAATACCCAACAGCCGCGCAAGTCAGTAGCAATCTTGTTGACGATAAAGTAACTGAAGCAAAGATCGATCCTGACCTTAAGAAGAAGATCATCACATCTGGCACACCAAACAACGACACTCCTGTCTTGTACACCCAGTGTGGTAGTGGTAAGGGTGCAAAAATCACCTACAAGAAGGGCGACAAAACCGAGGATATCGTCCGAGGCAGCTGCTAAGCTTATCCTCCCGATCAACAAAAACACCCGCTCTCTGGCGGGTGTTTTAGATATACGGATGTGTTACTACTGCGCCTAGCAGCGAGACACGATTATCAATGACAGTGGCAAACCTCTGACTTTTTGTCTATTCCGTCGGCACTGGGAAATCCGCCAAGAAGTGTGCAACATCGGTGCGGAGCTTAGCTAGCTCTGCTTCGTCATCACGGTGGTCGATGGCTTGCCGCATCCACTCAGCAATCTGCGGCATATGCTGCGGCTCTAAGCCGCGCGTTGTTGCCGCTGGTGTGCCAAGGCGAATGCCACTAGGGCGAAATGGCGGCAGTGGGTCATCTGGGATGGCATTGGCATTAAGCGTCAAGCCGATCTTATCCATCGCAATCTCCGCCGTCTTGCCATCAATCCCAAAGCTTGTGTGGACATCGGCCAAGATGAGATGGTTGCTTGTGCCACCCGTCACGAGCACAAAGCCGCGCTGCTGCAGCTCCTGCGCCAAGACAGCGGCATTAGCCACCACCTGCTCAGCATAGGCACGAAAGGCTGGTTGGAGCGCCTCACCAAAAGCCACTGCCTTGGCGGCAATCGTATGCATATGTGGCCCACCTTGGATACCAGGAAAGACCGCCCGATCGATGAGTGTCGGAATATTCTCGAGCATCTTGGCTGGGCGCTTGAGTGGGTTGCTCACCACTCCCTTGCTAACGATGAGCCCACCACGCGGCCCACGCAGCGTCTTGTGCGTCGTTGTCGTCATAACATGAAAGCCATAATCGAGGGGGTTCTCCGCCACTCCACCAGCAATCAACCCCGCGACATGCGCCATATCGGCCATGAGCAAAGCACCAACCTCGTGGCCGATCGCCGCAAAGCGTGCAAAATCTAGCTGCCGCGGATAGGCACTAAAGCCCGCCAGAATAATCTTTGGTCGATGTTCTTGCGCCATCCGATGTAGCTCATCGTAGTCAATCTCGCCCGTTCTCACGTCCTTCATTTTGTAGCGAACAAAATTATACTCACGAGCACTATGTGTCACAGGCGCACCATGCGTCAGGTGTCCGCCATGGCCCAGATCCATCGCGAGGATGGTATCGCCTGGCTCGCACCATGCAAAATACACTGCTTCATTCGCCTGAGCACCACTGTGCGGCTGGACATTGGCATGGTCGGCCCGGAAGAGCTGCTTGGCACGGTCGATTGTCAGCTGCTCCACTTGGTCGGTATACTGCTGCCCGCCATAGTAACGCCGGCCTGGGTATCCCTCGCTATATTTATTAGTAAAGACACTCCCAAGCGCCCGTAGTACATCACCAGAGACATAATTCTCACTCGGGATGAGCTCCAAGCCTTCGCGTTGGCGCTGCTGCTCACGGGTGATAAGGGTAGCAATAGTTGTTTCGTGCATGGGTAATACTCCTTGTTTGTTGGTTATATCTTAGGATTCGCTATGCACTTTTCATCAGATCATATGTGTAGTATAGCACAGCTACCCAATGTGGGGAGTTGCAGTACTCGACTACGTGCGTCTTGAGCTTGCGATAGCTCTCTTTTTCTCTAGTAGTATTGACGTACTATCGCATCTCTTTTGATATTACTCTCTGGTGTGAAGACGAGGCACTTGCTCGTGTAGTAAATATAGGCCTTGCGCACGGCTAGTTGAAATAGCAGAAAGGAGCTGATGGAGTTATTAGAAAAACTTCGCAGCCTAACCTCCGCATTTCTTTTCGCAACACGAGATGCTTGTGTTTGACAATATATCACCGATGATATATTGTACAGGCATGGGAACAGCAAAATATCTCCGTAATATCGGAACACTCATCCAAGAAACCCGCCAAGCGCGCGGTATGACGCAAGCCGAGCTCGCTGCAGCACTTGGCACGAGCCAGTCGGCCATCAACCGCATCGAAAAGGGTGGCCAAAACATCAGCCTAGAAATGATTGCTCGCATTGGCGAAGTGCTGAGCAGCGAAATTGTCCGCATCAACAAAGCTGGCAAAACAAACTTCGTCATCAATGGTGGTGGCTCGCTCCATGGCGAGATTGAGGTAAAGACGAGCAAAAATGCCGCTGTCGCTCTGCTCTGCGCAAGCCTCCTTAATAAAGGCAAGACGACGCTCCGCCGAGTGGCACGGATCGAGGAAGTTAATCGCATCATCGAGGTGCTCGAAAGCATTGGCGTGCGCTGCCGCTGGCTTGAACACAATGACCTCGAGATCACCCCACCACGCACTCTCCATCTAGACGAGATGGATATCGCCGCAGCCAAGCGCACCCGCAGCATTATTATGTTCCTTGGGCCATTACTACATCAATATGAGTCATTCCAAATCCCCTTCGCGGGTGGGTGTAACCTTGGCACACGGACGGTGGGGCCACACATGGCGGGCCTCGCACCCTTTGGCCTGACTGTCGAGGCAACGACCGATTACTACCAAGCAACAGCCAACCCGCATATGGTTGAGCACGCCATCGTCCTTACCGAGCGCGGCGACACCGTCACTGAGAATGTTATCATGGCGGCAGCGCTCCACCCAGGCGTCGTGACGATTCGCAACGCCAGCCCCAACTACATGGTGCAAGACCTCTGTTTCTTCTTGCAAAAGCTTGGGGTACAGATCAATGGCATCGGCACAACGACCCTCACTATCCATGGTGTCAGCGAGATCAACCAAACAGTCGAATATTGTCCGAGCGAAGACCCTATTGAGGCAATGAGCTTCATCGCAGCGGGTGTAGTGACAGACTCTGCTATTACCATCCGCCGGGCACCAATCGAATTCCTCGAGCTCGAGCTAGCAGTGCTGCGCGGCATGGGCTTAGAATATGAGCTCTCCAGTGAGTACCCAGCGCGCAATGGCCAGACTCGCCTGGTCGATATTAGCCTGCACAAATCGACTCTCACCGCTCCACAAGACAAGCTCCACAGTATGCCCTTCCCAGGCATCAATATGGATAATCTCCCCTTCCTTGGTCTCATCGCCACGGTAGCAACGGGCCGCACTCTAGTGCACGACTGGAGCTACGATAACCGCGCCATTTACTTCACCGACCTCACTCGCCTTGGCGCACAAGTAGAGATGGTCGATCCACACCGCGTTTACATCAGTGGCCCCACCCGCTGGAAGCCTGCCGATGTCGTCGCACCGCCAGCCTTGCGCCCCAGCGTCGTCGTGATGCTAGCTATGCTCGCAGCCCCTGGGCGCTCCATCCTGCGTGACGTGTACAATATCAACCGAGGCTACGAAGACTTTGCTAACCGACTCAACACTCTAGGGGCGGATATCGAAACAACTTGGGAATATTAGCCGCTTCTTAGCTTGTCTTGCTATGCTAATAGAGAACCTCTCATAATGAGAGGTCTCTTGCTGTATACACGGCATCTTGCGCAGACTTTGCATAAATAGAGCCTAAGTCTTAGAAGACCTACTCAGTATCAGCTCCCGTCCGCCAGTGTTTTGCCTGTTGAGCTGCGAAGATCGATTCTTATCTCGCATAGCATAAGAAAAAAGAGTACAAAAAGCAAGAGTACACAAAACAGACACATCAGACATACGCCTTGAACTTCTGGCAATAACCAAATAAAATTACCACTGTTTATAGTAGTAAAGCAGCATTAAACCAAAATAAAACCCCGGAATCATCCGGGAATTTATCTTGGGGTGGATAATGAGACTTGAACTCACGGCCTCCGGTGCCACAAACCAGCGCTCTAACCAAACTGAGCTATATCCACCAGACAATCGCACAGCAAATCTACTGCGCTGCTGACATGCTGTATTGTAGCAGAGATAGCGTGGTTTGTCTATTGCCTATGCCCATTCATTTTCAATCTCACAGCTTTACTGGCTTACACCGCTCCCATATCTGAACATCACTAGGTCAATTTGTTTCTTTTCTCTGGGTTTCTCACCGCTTCCATAGCGAGCCCTCCTATCTGTAATAATAACCATCACCACACTTCGTTGAGCGGATGATCAAGAAAAATGACAAAAGGCCAGGCCAAATTTGAAGTTAACTAATTTAGCGCGCTTTCTTGCGACGCCACAGCGCCTCAACGCACATCACCAGCCACAGACCAAGCGCAATCGCCCCAACTGCCCCACCAAACCACACATGCCCCGCACTATAGCCATGCTGATTAACCATCCGAGTGAGCAAGCTAATCGCCACGACGTCACCAAGCAACGTAAACATATTGAGCGCAGAGAGGAGCGTTGCTTTGTATGTATGCTGCAGCTCGCTGAGGATCTTTGACTGCAAAACAATCGGTCGCACTCGCGTATATGCAGTAAATAGCACAACAGCAATGACCGCAATAATTGGGCTTGGCGTCACGCCCATCAAGACAATACACAGCGCCATAATCCACGCATCGACCCAATAAAATGCCAGTGGCCGCAGACGGTCAAACCAATGCACATACCAACCCAGTAACGCTCCACCCAAGCTCCCAACCGCTGCAATCACCCCAAACCACTCTACAGCAATACCAACGTGCTGGAAGAGGAGCTCGCGATATTCTAGCCCCTTATTGGACACACCAGCCAAGAAACCAGCGAAGGTAAAGAGAGCAAGATTTTTTGCAGTAATGATTGCGCGAGCAGCCTGCCGTGGCCGCTGATCCTGTGCAGTCGTGCGGCGCGGTGGATAAGCAAAGCTCAGCGCCAACCACACCGTCGCAGCAAGCGACAAAAAGCCAATCAAAAACGGGAGCGTATGATGAATACGGTATGTGAGTGGCACTACAATAATGAGCACAGTATTACCAATCAATCCATACGTCTGGGCGCGGCCCATCACCTTGGTATAGTCGCGTGCTCGCCCCAGCGCCGTCAAGGAATCGTGCATAAATGCCTCGACCGCACCAGACTGAAACGCATAGCCACCAAAGAACAAAACCGAGGCAATCAGCCCACCCCAGAAGCTCGGCCATACAGCATACAACAGTGGCGACGCCACAGCAATGCTTGCACCAAGGATAATCGCTCGCCGGTTGCCAAACTTATCGGCCACATAACCCGCTGGCATCTGCAGCGCCGCCTGGACGATAGACGAGATAACAACCATCAGTGCTAGCTCATCCAAACTCACTTTACCAACATTCACCAGCTGCACCGTGATAAGCGGCAAGTAGACACGCTTAGTAAAAATCCGAAACCACGAATATTTGATAATGTTGCGCTTGAGGAGGTCGTGGTTGGTTACATCTTGCATAAATCTCGCTGTACTATAGCATGGCTTCGCGCAGCATGTAAATGCATTTTGTATGTAATAAAAACAACCCCATCGAGACGGGGTATAACGATAAAATGGCGCCCCGAGTAGGATTCGAACCTACGGCCTTAGGCTTAGAAGTCCTCTGCTCTATCCAGCTGAGCTATCGGGGCATGGGTTTATTATAGCAGGTTTCTTGGCAGGTGTGGTATGATAAACAAAGCATGAAACACACGAATGAAAATTATCGATACTTTAGCGTCATTCTCGCAGTATATGTTGCGGCGCTGCTCATCTCCAACATTGCCGCCACCAAACTGGTGGCACTCGGCCCACTTATCCTCGACGGTGGTGCAGTACTCTTCCCACTCGTGTATATCTTTGATGATGTCATGACAGAGGTCTATGGCTATCGCCGGGCACGCCGCGCTATTTGGACGGCCTTTGGAGTGATGCTGCTGGCGATTGGCTGCTTTACACTAGTGCGCTATCTACCCGCGGCGGCAGAGTACCACGACCAAGCCGCTTACGAGGCGGTGCTGGGCTTCTTCCCACAGATCGTCGTGGCGAGCTTGCTTGCCTTCCTAACGGGGAGCTTCCTCAACTCGTACATCGTTGCTAAGCTCAAGGTTGCTATGAAGGGTCGGCAGCTATGGCTGCGCCTACTTGGATCGACAGTAGTGGGGAGCTTATTTGATACCGTTATATTCTGCGTCGTTGCTTTTGGTGGGCAGCTCACGGGGGGGGGATTGCTCAACTATATCGCCGTGGGGCTTGGCTTCAAGCTTGCCGTTGAGGTCGTCTGCTTGCCACTTACCTACCGCGTCATTGCCGCGCTCAAGCGGCGCGAATCCGTCGATACCTACGACACCACCACTAACTTCACACCATTTCGTTTGCGTGTCTAGCGAGCGAGTTGCTCACTGCAATAGATTTGCATCTCTCTCAGAATATGAAGAACGCAGTACTTTCATCCTGGTAGAACAGAAAATTGCCCGTGGTGATTATTGCAGCGTGATCATTGAAGAGCCTAGTGTTTTAGGAAAATACTAAGACCCTCTTAGCATTTTAAGGAAACGGTGGCGAGAGAAAGGGCTAATGATGGAGAGAAAATTTACTCCTCAAACCCTCTTCCCTAGTTGTTATGTGAATACATACTATATCTGCAAGCTCATCAGTCACTATCGGCGATAATACTGTGCCAAGAAATAGTCCCGAAAGGCGTAGAATGTGCCATCTTCGAGGCTGTGGCGGATGTCGTCGACAAGCTTGATGATAAAGCGCTCGTTGTGGATCGACAACAATGTCCCCGCCAGACTCTCCTTGGCACGAAGCAGGTGACAGATGTAGGCCGCAGTGTAGTGCTGGCAGGTGTAGCAGTCACACTCCGCCATAATAGGCGCAAACAGCTCGCGATATTTCGTCCCACGCATATTCACCCGCCCGTGCGGCGTGTAGGCTGCGCCATTGCGTGCTACGCGAGTTGGGCTTACACAATCGAAGGTATCAATACCCTGCTCAATCGCCGCAAAGATGTCATCTGGCTCCGAGATACCAAGCAAATGCCGCGGACGGCTTTCAGGCAAGATCTCGTTCACCCACTGGATAGTCTGAGCCATCGTTTCCTTCTCTAGCGCCCCACCAATACCATAGCCATCAAAATCCATTGCGCCAAGGCGTGCTGCGGTTTGCTTACGCAGGTCCTCATAATTCGCCCCTTGTAAGACACCAAAGAGCGCTTGATACGGCTTATCTGGCCGAGCAGCCCGCAGGCGCTTGACCTCTGCTAGGCTGCGCTCCGCCCACGCATGGGTACGCGCTAATGCCTCCACCTGGTATTCATACGGGTCGATCAACGACGTCAGCTCGTCAAAGGCAAAGGTAATATCTGCCCCAATTCCTGCCTGGATTTGCATCGATAGTTCTGGTGTAAACTTATGCAGCGACCCATCAAGGTGTGACTTAAACATCACGCCATTATCATCCACCCAGGCGTGCCGGCTCGACTTCTTAGCAATCGCAATCTCTTCATCAACATCAGTGCTCATCGCCAATACCTTTTTAAAGCCCGAGCCAAGGCTCAGCACCTGAAAGCCACCGCTGTCGGTAAAGGTCGGGCCACTCCAGTGCATAAACTTACCCAAATACCCGGCTTTCTCTATCAGCTCGTGCCCTGGCTGCAGATAGAGGTGATAGGCATTAGCCAAGACAGCCTGTGCACCCACGCTAGCTACCATCTCGGGCACCATTGCTTTCACGTTTGCCTTTGTGCCCACGACAATGAAGGCTGGCGTCTTGATATCACCATGCGGGGTGTGAATCACACCTGTCCGCGCCAACGTCTGCGGCATGCGGTGAGTAATGGTAAATGAGAATAGTGCTGGCATAGTATGGTTACGTTCCTTATACCCCTAGGGGTATTTTACATTGAAATAATCGTGCTTCGTGCGAGGAGAAAAGCTCCCTCTCGCAAAAATCTCCCTCTATTGTACCACAAGGGCTCAGTGGTGTGATGCGCGTTCCCCCCCTTCCATCGCTCTAATACATAGAGCATACGCATCTGCTGCGGTCACCGCTCTGCCGCCATCTTAAGAAACTACTACTTTGAGAAAATGGAGGACTTTATGGGTGACATAAACAGAAACATCTCCAAAAATACTTACTATAATACCAGAACAACACACTCATTGCTTTTCCAGGTAGAATAGTGAGCAAAAATAGCCTATTCTGGCAGAGAAAAGTGAAGACTTTTGGGTTTACGTTACGCAGCGCGCCGTGCAGACTGAGTGTGCGCTTGTTGCAGTGCCACCACAACATCACTCTCCGCACGCTCTTGGCCTGCTGACGCCAAGCCTGTCTTAGCCTGCAGCCATTCACGGGCAGACCGCGGCATAAGCTTTTGTACAAGGTCTGTCGCCACCATACCAAGCGTCGCAGCAACAACCATACTATCAAACTTGAGTGAGGCTTTTTCTTTAGCATACATAATATCCTGTTCCATTATACGGATGATATGAGTTATATCCAGCTCGTAGCCAGGCCCATGCTGATCTTTGCTATAGGGCGCCATAATACCGGGGCGAGCCGTCTTGCGTGCGTCGATCCACTGCTGTTTGAGACCTTCAGGGATGTCGGGGTTAGCAAGGATATCATTATACACTTCGCCTGTGGCTAGTGGCCTTGGCCCCACGATTGCCATCTTGCCACGCAATACTTGCAATAACTGCGGTGCTTCGTCTACATGTGCTTTGCGCACAAGCTTACCAACTGGCCCAGCACCACTGTGGTTGTAGCCATTAGCCGAGGCGGTGTTGCGCACTGCACCACGCAGCGTCCGCAGCTTTGGCACCTTGACGAGGTCATCAAGGTCACTCCCATACCGCTCCTGGACGAAGAGCGTTGGGCCATCGCCAAGCTCCTTATGCATTGCCGCAGCCGCAACGAGAGCCGCTGAGCCCATGCCAATTAGCAGAGGCGCCGCTACGACTCGATCAAACCAGCGCTTCTCAGCACTTTTGTTATAGGCTTTGCCGTGTTTTGTTCTATTTTTTTGTGACATCCGTTCGATGGTAGCACAATGTTGCATATTTGTCAACAGTATCGTGCCTAATCCTTCCTTTTTCACTTGATTTAGTGTAATTGTTATAAAGTATTGCACCCTTGAGGGCCACGCCAAACCAAAGAAGAGGCTACGACCTCTCTCCATCCAGTCTGGCTCGCTATACTCTCAACAAAAACATCGCACCCTTGGCGGAGCAATGCTTATTTCTTGCATCTGTGGTGGCAATATGCACCAAAGCTCGAACCTATTTCGAACGTAAAAGCTGAACCCGTGCAGGCTCAGCCCTCGACCCAAAGCTAGCCTTATAAACCGTATTTCACAGAAAGCTCTAGATCAAATAGTTTCAACATTCCGCCTATAAGCTTTGCTAAGTTCACTTACTAGAGCTTCATCCAGTAGCCCACCAGATAGCTCCATAAAATATACAAACTTATCACGGAGTCGCTTTTGCATATCAGTCGAAGCCAAGTGATAGTAGTAACTATTCTGAATGAGGTCTGCTGCGCGGATTGATAGGGCCTCGCTACCAAGCTCAGCCGTGCGAGCAAAAGACTGCATGATGTCTTGAGTATCTGAAACTGTGAGAGCATCGACATACACTGCAACCTGATGTCCAAAGCTTTGCTCGACATCGTCGATAGTAATATCTGTATCTTCAACAACATCATGAAGAACCGCAGCAATCACGACATCTTGCGGGAAACCTCTCTCCCAGAGCATCTCTGCAACTTGAATCGAATGAAGCAATACTGGTTTGGTGTTATGTCCAGAGTCTTGCAAAGCATTCGACAGGAAGAATAAGGCTCGCTCTATCTCGTGCTTATCATATTCAAATTCTGCGATATGCGCCTTTTCCATCTTGTTTTACTCCTTGTTGCCAATAGGATTGGCTAATTTTCTATCAACTTGCAGCTCAACTATCTCTTCGTTCCCAATCTTGTCATCTAACATCGCCTGTAAGTCCCTACCATAATAGCTCGCGAGAATTACAGTGATCGGACCCGAGTGCGTTACGATTAATACGCATGCGTCCTTGCCGGCTTCGTATATACGATTTACCGCATTGATAACTCGTGTGGCCATTATCTCGTTTGATTCTCCATCAGGAAATCGCACTTTCATATAACCACCCTCTATATGCGGAATGGCATCGTAGGGCAACCCCTCGTATTTTCCAAAACTAATTTCTCGTAGATCCTTGTCAGAAGTAGCCTTCTGTAGACCAAGTGTGTCCGAGATGATCTGCGCAGTCTGCACAGACCTTCCAAGATCAGATGTGTAGACACGATCAATTTTCTGAGATAGCTTCTTAATTTTTAGAGCCTTACGCTCCGCCTGCCGAACGCCAAGAACGGTCAGCTTGCTATCGCGTTGACCCATGGTAATGCCGCAGGCATTATCTTCAGCTTGGCCATGCCTAGTGATGAGAAGCTTCATAAGTTCCATTGTCTCATGTCTAACGTAAATTGTTGCTGTACTTCGTCGGTAGCTTCATCTGCGTTACTATTATCCTCCAGGTATGTAACAACCCGCATAAGATACCAAGGTAGTATAGACTCAGCGATTCGACGCGGGTCTACTTGACCAGCAGCCGAGCCTGCACAGGTTCAGCTTTAGGTTCGAGCTTTGGCTCCGCCAAAGTCTAGAAAAAGCCGCCCTACAGGGCGACCGTTTCCAATTTTGTTCCGAAATGGTGCGGGTGCGGAGAATCGAACTCCGATCCCAAGTTTGGAAAACTTGTATACTAGCCGCTGTACGACACCCGCATGCGCTATCCATTATACCACTTTTTTGTGTATAATAAAGGTATGACCCGAGGACTCCATCGCTTGCGCGGATCGAACATACATACCAATGGCGTTGCGCGCAATACCCGCACCATCGTCAACGGCGCCAAGACGTCGTCACTACGCGTCGACCAGCGCCAGCATCAATCCATCCAAGAGCGCCGCGCCAACCACTTGCGCTACCAAAGTTCACACACTATGATGGGCTGCCGGCCAGTCGCCGCCGATAGTAGCCGTATTGATGACGAAGCACCTTATATGAACAACGAGCGTCTCCGTGGCAGTGGCGAGGGGCCACGTGACCCATCAGGATCGCGACCAGGCACTGCCACCTATGCCCGCCGGCGCGACAACACCGTGCACACACCGCGCCAACCACAGCCAGCCTATAGCAAGCCAGCCACGAAGCCAAACTTCCGCCCAGGGTTTATGCAGCAAAACAAAGGCCAGCAATCACGCAGCTTTGGCCCGCATTGCTAGAGGTTATATACTGCAAAATACTTCTAGCACTGTAAGAGTGCCACTTCTTGCTCTTAAATTTTCTCCTAAGGATGGCGAGTCTGCGTTTTCAAGCGTCCTCGAGAACCCCTTCATATCTTCACTCTTCTTATTCCAATGCGTGGCCCATCAATAGAATGAGCACTTTCTTACTATCATTCCCTTATAGAGCTAAGGTTGATTGTTCGAAAGTGCCATACTCTTACCGTTTATACTCTGGTGGGATGATTTCATCTGCTGTCACAACCTCTGGTGCACCATCAGTCTGGAAAGCTTGGCGAGCTTGCTCAAGCGTGACAGTAATGGTGCTGCCAGGTGCCACACTACCACTGAGCATCTGGCGTGCCACAGTGTTCTCCACCGCTTTTTGCACCACGCGGCGCATCGGGCGAGCACCAAGCCGTGGGTCGTAGCCACGTTCGACGAGAAAGAGCTTAGCATCATACTCTACCGCGACCGAGACCTTTTGCTGGGCGAGTGTGGCATTGACTCCCTCGAGAATGAGGTCGAGCACTTGCACCAGCTCTTCCTTAGTAAACGGCCGGAAGAGAACGATTTCGTCAAAACGGTTGAGGAACTCGGGCCGGAACTGACCACTGTTGATGAGCTCGTCGGTAAACTGCTGTTCGAATTGCTCAAGTTTATAGCCATGCTCGATATATTCGCGGATGCGGTCAGCTCCAGCGTTGCTCGTGGCAATGACAATCGCATCGCGGAAGCTCACCTCACGGTTCTTAATATCGCGCAGGATCCCCTCATCCAGCAACTGCAGCAAGGTTGCCAGTACCTCTGGTGCGGCCTTCTCAATCTCATCCAATAGCACCACACTAAAGGGCTGCTTCATCACCTGGGCAGTGAGGCTGGCTGGGTCGTCAGCGCCATCGGCAATTAGGCGCGACACATCCTCTGGCCGGACATACTCGTTGAGGTCAATCCGGACAATCTTGCCCTCACCACCAAAGTACACGTCAGCCAGAGCCTTACTTAACTCCGTCTTACCCACCCCTGTTGGCCCAAGAAATAGGAAGGTGCCAATTGGCCGATTTTGGTTGCGCACACCAGCTCGTGCTCGGCGCAGGGCGTCGCTTACCACGCTGACCGCTCGCGTTTGGTTGACCATTCGCTGGTGGATAAGCGCCTCCATATTGAGCAGCCGCTCACGATCATCTGCAGTATTTGCCACACTTATCTTTACATCCATCGTTTGCTCAATGGCTTGCTGCACCGATTGCTTTGTTACAATACCATCCTCGTGGTAGCTCGCGGCCGACTCGAGCAGCTTGATGGCTTGGCCCGGCATGGCGAGATCATGAATATAGCGCGCACTGAGCCGATATGCCTCACGCAGCGCTTGATAGCGGTAAGCCACATGGCGCTGCCCCTCAGTAATGACGGCTTGCTCTTGCAGGACGCGCAGTGTCTCAGCTTCGCTTGTGGGTGCTATGGAGATGCGATTGAGCGCATTAGCAAGCGATGGGTTGCGCCGGCCAATCTGCAAAAATCGCTGCTCATCCATACTCAAAATAACCCTCAGGCGCCCTGCCTCGAGAATAGGCAGCAGTACGTTGGTAAGATCCACCGCGCCAATTCCTTCTTCGAAGAACAACTGAGCATTATCCAAGCAGATGATGATATTCTTGGCAGTATATGCCTCACCAAGGACGCGCATAACAAGGTTCTCGAGCTCACCTCGGCCTGGTGCCGCAGCGATGAGCGACGATGAGTCGAGAATGAACACCTGCCGAAACTTGAGACTACTCGGCAAATGCGCCGAGGCATCGAGGAGCCGCTCGGCAAAGGCGTGGATGATGGTCGTCTTGCCTGTGCCAGCCTGCCCTACCAGCACGGCATTCTGCCGCCCACGGGTGCCGAAGATGTCGATGAGCTGATCAATCGCCTTGGTGTGCGACGCCACATCAACAGAGAACATCCCGCCACCACGACTAATTTGCTCACTAATATACTGCCCAAAGCGGCGCAGCAGTGGGATATAACCAAACGACCAATCGCGCGCCACCCCACCAGTGCGCCGCGGCTGATGAATCTGTGCCACCAACTGGCGCAAGTGGTGCTGCCACTGCACCGCGCCATCGAGATCTTCGTCGTCAAGCTGGAGTTCTGCCAAGATATTTTGGTAGCCAGGCACACTACGCACCAAAGCCACCATAAGCACACTACCAGTGATTTGCTCGAGCTGGTTGTACTGACGGATGCGATCGGCAAATTGCCAAAACTCGGGCATAATGCTCGGGTCGTCACTCACGAGATCCTGCATAAGCGCCGGGCTGAGACCGAGTCGCAATGCCATAAACAGCCCATCATTGACTGAGCGCAATGCCCATGCAATATCGCGTGGTGTTGGCGCGGCGGGTAACCGACCCAAGACGTCACCTGTAAGCAACCCGTCAGCCGTGCTACCACTGATAGGTAAATGCGCAATCTCACCCTGATACCACCGGTGGAGCCCATATGGCACCACAGCCAGGCTCGCGATAAACCACCCC
This sequence comes from uncultured Candidatus Saccharibacteria bacterium, assembly GCA_938046115.1. GTDB lineage: Bacteria > Patescibacteriota > Saccharimonadia > Saccharimonadales > Saccharimonadaceae > Saccharimonas. Next base: position 23,998 of record CALIXX010000039.1, read on the forward strand.
AGTGGTAATTCCACCGCCAGCAAGGCTCCCGCTCCTGCTATAAGAAGCATAAATGGCGCCCACCACCAGTGATCGAAGCGGCCCATCTGCACACCCAAGCGAGCCTTCTTAGCACGCAAGCTATCGTAATGAAAGTCGCTTACCATGGCAGCCACCCCACTATCGCAAACCCCGCCCCCAGCAGTGGCAACACGGGCACAAGCGCCCACGCAATAATAAAGACAAGCCCCGCCGCAGCGGTTACTGTTAGCGCGACAATGCCAAAAATAATCATAAAGCTCCGCACGATGCCGCCAATCGTCCGCGAGATGAGGCGGTCAAAAAAAGCCCGAATCTGCACGCCAATCGGCCCATCCACCGCTCCTGCCGATATCTGTCGAAACGGCGCAAACCATGTTCGCACCAGGAGATCAATTGAAAAATAGTCAAATACACTCACCAACTTTCCCCACACCGTCGTGATCCGCCGCCACCACCCAGCGCCATACCACCACGCAAAAAATCCAACCACTATCATACTATGCATTGTAGCGCACTAGCGTAATTTGTGCTATATATCGCACCATAAATAAAGGGTGATTCATGCTATAATAAGCACCATGATTCGTATTACAACTCTTGTGGGCAAAGGGGTGCAGCGCGCAGCTCGGTTGCGCGGTGGTGGTTCGGCATTGCCAGGCCTCGTCGTCGAGAAGCTCGATCGGCATTTTCTTGCCCGTACGCTTGATGCTCTACCGCATGGTGTGGTGGTAGTAAGTGGCACTAACGGCAAGACAACCACTACCAAGATGGTTGTAGCTCTACTGGAAAGCCAAGGCCTCCGCGTCTTTACTAATCGCACGGGGAGCAACTTTACCCGCGGCGTGGCAGCAGCACTGCTTGAGGCGGTTGATACCCATGGTGTTTTGCCAGCGGATATTGCTGTGCTGGAGCTCGACGAAGCGCATGCCGTGCACTTCGTGCAGCAAGTTGCCCCACGCTATTGTTTACTACTCAACGTCCTGCGCGACCAACTCGATCGCTTTGGCGAGATTGACTACACGGCGCAGCTGCTTCACACCATTGCCATGCGCACCACAAATGGCATTGTTCTCAATGGCGACGACCCACGGCTAACGCGGCAAGAATTTACCGCTGATCTCACAGCACCAATAAGCCGCTACGGCGTCGATCCATCACTCGCTCACCTCTTCCCAAGCGACGATACCATGCGAAGCGCCTCAGCCCAAGCTGCAGCAACTACCAATGCTGATGTGACACTATGCGGCTTGTCCGACCAAGCTGCCACCTTCCGCTTCGACGATTCCGATCATCCTGTCTCACTGAAGCTCAAGGGTAGCTACAATGCCCAAAACGCTGCAGGAGCACTTACCCTCGTCCGTACTATTCTGCAAGATAAACTCGATACGCCCGCCATGCTCGCTGCCCTAGCTCAGGTCGAGCCAGCCTTTGGCCGCGGCGAAGCCCTGACCGTCAATGGCCAGCCCTGCGAGCTTGTCCTCGTCAAGAACCCGAGCGGTTTCCGCCTGAGCCTGGCATCGTTTGACCCTCACAAGACTGCTACAATGATTGCCATCAACGACCAGTACGCCGACGGCCGCGATATGAGTTGGCTATGGGATGTCGACTTCGACACGCTTCGGCCCACTGGCGTGGCAATGGTGAGTGGTGTGCGCGCCTACGATATGGCGCTGCGCCTCCAGTATGACGAGGTAGAAGCTCGGCGCGTTGTACCTGGCCTCAAGCAAGCTCTGGCAGAGTTTGTCCAGGCCAACCGCGGCACCCCCTTGCGCATCTACTGTACTTATACCGCCATGCTTGCCTTGCGGCGCGAATTAGCTCATTACACAGAGGTAAATGCTGTATGAAAGACAACACTATCACCATCCTCCAACTCTACCCTCACGCCATGAATATCTATGGTGACTGGGGTAATACTCTCACGCTCAAGCGACGGCTCGAGTGGTATGGCTACAACGTACGGCTCGTTGAGTATAACCCAGGCGACACCTTCCCGGCTGATATTGACATCATTGTAGGTGGCGGTGGCCAAGACTCTGGCCAAGCTACCATCCAGGATGATTTACTAGCGATTGGCCCCACCCTGCAGCGCCTCGCTGATGATGGCGTGCCGATGCTGGTAGTATGTGGGCTCTACCAGCTATTTGGGCGATTCTTTAAGACCACTCAGGGAGCGATCATTCGTGGAATTGGTCTCTTTGATATCGAGACAGTCGCTGGCGAGCAGCGCCTGATTGGCAATATCGTCACTGCCAGCAGCGACTTTGGTGAAGTCATTGGCTATGAGAACCACAGCGGCCTCACAACCCTTGGGCACAGCGTGCCACCCCTGGGTATCGTATCGCGCGGGGCGGGCAACAATGGTACCGACCAAACCGAAGGTGCGCGCTACCGCAATGTGATCGGCACCTACCTGCATGGCTCAATTCTACCTAAGAATCCACGCATTGCCGACTTCCTGATCGAGCAAGCAGTATCGCGGCGCTATGGTGAATTTGCGCCCTCTGTCCTCATCGATGACACCTTTGCCACCAAGGCACGCACTGTTGCGAGCAAGCGACCACGCTAGCGTGTCGCTATGCCGTCTCTCGGTGCTTGTGTTATGGAGCAATCAGTGTTGAGCACTGAAGCCTCAGGACTAGACTCCCTCACCACAACATTAGACAATCTTAAGCATACTTTTAGCAAACCTGCTATACTAGATCATTGTGACAACCCAACCAAAAGCCAGCGCGTCCTCTGTTGGGCGCATCGTTAGTCTCGACCTGATGCGCGGGTGGTTTTTGGTTATCATTATTCTCGACCATCTCACCTACTTCCCCAATGGCCTCACTTTCCTCACTGGCGACAGTCGTCTCGCTGTCTCGGCAGCCGAAGGGTTCTTCATTATATCCGGCCTTGTCTTGGGCATTGTGCGTGGTGCCAAGCTCCGCACGCAGCCCCTCATGGCAGCGACGCGCTTGCTCTGGAAGCGGGCTGGTACGCTCTACCTCACGAGCATTATAGTGACGATACTATCGCTCTTGATTAGCTGGTTCTTTATTGATAATAAAGGTGTCAAGTTGCCCTTGCCGCTACCCGATGGTAATTGGCTTGGCCTGGCGTGGGATATTATTACCTTACAGCAATTCTACGGCTGGGCGGACTATTTGCGCCTGTATGCACTGTTTATTGCGGTAGCACCAGGCGCGCTCTGGCTACTGCGGCGCGGCAAGTGGTATATCGTGCTAGGACTCAGCCTACTGGTGTGGGCGCTAACACCACGGCCAGTCAGTGAACTATACCAACCGCTCACCTGGCAGGTGCTATTCTTCATGGCCTTTGCCCTGGGCTACCACCTACCAGAGATTACTACACGCTGGCAATCGTGGCCGCTGCGCCGTCGACGCATTATCAAGCGCAGTATTGCAACGCTCTTCGCCCTCACACTCTTTACCGACGCATACGTCACCTTTGTGGCACATGGGCTGGGCGATGGCTTTCATCAAGCGCTTGCCGCGGCCGATACCGCACTCGACAATCAGTTCCTCAAGCTCGACCTACCACTGCCTCGCCTTACTCTATCGTGGCTCTGGTTTGCTGGGTTCTTTATGCTGTTTCGGCGGTTCGAGGATCGCATCAAGCGCTGGCTAGGCTGGATTTTGCTGCCGTTTGGCCATAATTCGCTCTATGTGTATACGGTGCATGCGTTCGTTATTCTCATCATACATCTCTTTGTGGCACCAGATTATTATATTAGCGATTTTTATTTTACGTCGGTCGATCGTTTCCACGAGATCCCGGCCAACTTTGCCTTATCCGTCAGTGCACTTGCGCTTATCTACCTTGCCGTCAAGACAAAGTTTTTGATGAAGATTATTCCACGCTAACAGGGATCAGCTAGAGAGATAGACTTTCTTTTGTTTCATTAATCTATCCCATTAATTAATTCGTCTTACTATACATCTCCCATAAAAAAACAGAGGCCGCGCGAGCCTCAATTATCTATGGTATACCCGGCAGGGTTCGAACCTGCGACCTTTGGTTCCGGAAACCAACGCTCTATCCAGCTGAGCTACGGGTACGTATAGTGGTATTGTACCACGGATGATTATGGCTTTGCTAGTGGATTTTTTGCCGACAAATCGGTACTATAAAAGATATGAGTAAACAACTAGCGCGGCAACAATCTGCCGCTCGGGTCAAGAATTCCGCCCTTATTCTCGCTAATCGACTATTTCCCCTTGTCTGCAAGATGCGACGCCATTGGTTTCGCATCGCCATTGTACTAGCACCACTGGTGGCAATGGCGCTGTGCTGGTGGATTGGCAGCCAGCAAAGTGTGTGGTTTGATGAGGCATATTCGGTGTGGCTGGCCAAGCAGCCAATCAGTGAACTCATTCGCCTCACCAGTATCGATACACACCCGCCGCTCTACTATCTCATCCTCAAACTCTGGGCCAGCGTATGGGGCTATAGTGAGCCAGCCCTGCGCTTCTTCAGCATCCTCTGCTATGGCGGCGCGATGGTTGGTATGGGGTGTTTCGTGCGGCGCTGGTTTGGTAAGCGCGCCGCGGGGTATACACTCCTCACACTGATTGGCACACCCCTACTCATGCGCTACGGCTTCGAGATACGAATGTATGCGCTGGGGTCGTTGATTGGTGTAAGTGCAACCGCCGTACTGGCACGCGCTTGGCACGATGATCGCTGGCGCGACTGGATGCTCTATGCGGTGCTTGTCGCCTTCGGTATGGGGACGCTGTATTATAGCGCCTTGCTCTGGCTAGCCCAGCTACTCTGGCTCATGGTTATGACCTACCGTCGCCAAGGTCTACAACAGTGGTGGAAACTGCCGTGGCTCTGGGCGTATGTAGTGAGCTTCATGCTATTCTTACCGTGGCTACCGACCTTCCTGGGGCAAATTGGCAATGGTGCTTTAGCCGAGATTGGCCAGCCGATGAACCTGCAGAATTTGCTTGGCATCGCATCCTTCAACATGATTTATAAGCCATCTTGGTTGCTAGGCGTTGTGTCGTCGCAACTTGTCCTTATTATTATCTGTGCCGTTGCGTGGGCGTGGCCCCGTGCAATGCGTTCGTTGCCGCATCCCGAGCTTGCTTGGCTATTGCTTGCTCATGTGGGCGTACCAGCTGCAGCATTAATCGTTGTGTCACTATCTGCTCCAATGTATGTCGAGCGCTACCTTGCTCACGTAGCAATCAGTGGTGTTGCTATAGCAAGCGTCGTCCTCTATACAGCCTGCGTAGCCCTGCATCGTTCGCCATTGCGCTGGCACAAGGCCGTATCAACCGCTCTCTTGGTACTTCTGCCAGTAGTTATGTTTTATGGCATGGTGCAGTTATCACTGCAGGGTAACTTCAACTTCCAGCGCGATGAGCGACCCAATGTGAAGCAAATTGCCACTCAGCTCGACACCACCTGCCACGATGGGAGTGTCATCCTTGCGGCCGACCCGTACATCGCCATAGAGATAAGCTATTATCTCGAGCAAGCGCAGTCGCATTGCCCCATCTACATGGCCTATGTGGGCGGCCCACTGATGGGCGGCTACGCACCACTCGAAGGGAGTACCACGTACCGCAAGGTAGCCGACACCACTCAGCCCTTTACCGATGCCAAAAAAATCAACGTTCTCTACTATAGCAGCTCGACCGCAACTACCGCCCCAACACTACCCAGTGCCTACACCCTGCGCTCCGTCACTGGTGACCCACTGGTGCTGATGCAGTTTGCTCGTGACTAGTGCTCGAGCATTATACCATCTCTACAGTGGCGGATAATTCATAGCCTCACCTATTAATTGCAGATTACCCCGCCATCATCTACACTAGAAGGATAAGGAGGCATGTATGATTGAACAACTCAAAAGACATATTATTGGTGCGTGGTGGGTAATTATTATCATGAGCCTGTCGTTGATTATCTTTGGTGGCGTCTCGCTTGCGATGCCGGCAGTGACTCTCACTGTTTTGATGACAGTGCTTGCTGTTTTGATCATCGTCTGGGGTCTATCACAGCTAGTGCGTGGCTTGCAGGTGGCAGATGGCCAAGCCAAGGCATTTCTCGTGGTGGCAGGTGCGCTGCTTATTCTGCTTGGCGCGGTGATGCTTGCCAACCCTCGGGTTAGTGTGGCAACGCTCAGCTTTGTCCTTGGCTGGGTAGTAATGCTCCGCAGCCTCATCGACCTTGTACTCAGCCGCATCTTTCCCGCCAGGAGCCGTACGCGAGCGCTCTGGCTCATGTCTGGCGTGATCGGTGTGATCGTGAGTTTCATCCTCTGGCTCTTCCCTATCGGCAGTGCCCAGCTTTTCGTCCAAATCGTTGGTGGTTATGCACTGGTTAATGGCATCATTCTCCTCACCAATGCCATTGAGCTGCGCCGCACGGTGGGCCGTCGTATGCGCAGGCATCGCACAGTTCATAAACCAATCGACCGGGGTGAGGTGATTGATCTGTAGCATATATTACAATACTTACACCTCAAAACTTGTGTTGTTTCCCCTCCTCAACCATTCTCAGGATCGACGTCTTACGAATACTAATCTCTCAGCATTAGTGCTGCAAGTCGGATTGCCGCAGCGAATTTTTTGTAAAGCAGCGAGAGAATGAAGCTAGTATAGAAAAAGGCTAAGCTTTAGGTTACAACATCGTAGCCCTGCCCTATTCATCGTTACCTTAGCCGGCAGAGTATACGGCTCGCGGAGAATAATTTGGTTTAGATCTTTATTGATGCTAAAATTTTACCTCTGCAACTCCGGCTCACACACTGCCGGTTGGGTTGGCTCAACGGCACGAATCACATGACAGTAGCGCAACACGCCATCGGTCGCTCGCGACTCATTTTCGCCAGATTGTGCCTGGTAGGCATCACACCCGCCCTCTTTGGGCTCACTCTCTGAGCCCTTTATATGATAGACAAGCCCCCGGGTGGTACGCGTCGTTGCCTCTATGCAGTATGTTGCCGATGCGACGTATTTGAGCGTCGCCGTAATATTCTCACTCTTATGATAATCAGCCGGGAGCGAGGTTGGGTAGCCATTATAAAACGTCCGGTAGGCCGTCATAGCCGCCCCTGCAGCCCGCAGATCACTCACGAGCTCCGTCTGGGCTGCACGCTGGCGCCACGCACCATATCCTACGACCGAAGCCGACACCAAAATAGCCAACACTGCCACCACGACCAGAATCTCAACTAGCGTAAACCCTCGCTTATTCATGCCTTCATCATAACATAAGCGTCTTGGAGAGTACAGATGGTATTATTGTGTTTTGTCGATACATGATCGCCCACCCGCATTCACTGCCTGATCTGGGTTACTCTACACCAAGTAGCTGATGATCTCATCTGCCACCGCAATAGCCGATGGATAGGTGCTCGTGTCAATCGGGCCACCAGGCGTTAGGTCGTGGCTAGCCAGCACCGCTGGGAACTGCTGCATGCTGTCCATGTCGTCCTCGCCATCACGCATAAATTCTTCGAAGCTCTGAATCACCGCTGCATCGCGCCCAGCACGCCGCCTCGCCTCGGCCACTCCCTTAAAGCGCTCATAGCGGAGTTCATCTGGCGCTGTGAGTACCACCGTCCGGTAGCGATCACCCAGCCGCTCCTTAAGGCGACAAGCGCTGCGGTAGTCACGCAGGCCATCGAGCACCACGAGCTCCACACCAGGCCGCTCAAGTAGCTCCAGTGCCCGGTCGGCCAGTAAGCTCGGCGCAGACTCCGTCATAATCTGCAGCACGCGCAAATAATCGCTCCGCTTGCGCAGTGTCATATGATGGCTCGCGGCATATTCGCGCAAGACATCGCTCGGACGAAACAAAACAACCCCGGCACCCAGCCGCGGCATTAGCTCACGAATTGTTGATGATTTGCCGGCGAGTTCTCGCCCAGTAATATTCACAATTTGGATGGTTCGAGTAGATCTCATACCCTCTATTGTAGCATGGCATCTGCGGCAGAAATACCTCAAAAACGGCAAATTTATGGTATTTGTTCTATTTTTGGCTTATGACCTCTGGTATACTCTCATTTATGTCTGCCGTTTTATTCGATGAGATATGATGATTCGTCGCTATAATAAGTGCTGCATCCTCGCACTAAGCGAGTGAATGTTCTAGAAAAGCATTCATTTTTATGCAGCTGAACTGACATCAGAAAGCGTGTGAAGCGAGCTACCAAACAGTAAGATAAGGCGCTTGGGTATGTGTAATAAGATATATTATTGCATCATTATGTATAATATTGTGTATTATATGTTATTACCCCTGTTTTTGGGCACATTATGCAATATTGTGCGTTATTTTGCCATTTTCCTCTTCCCTTTTTGCGACCTCTGTTGTATAGTGAATGGACTATGAGTACACAACAGAGAATAAACAGAGGTCAAGAATCAACACCCAATTATAAAAAATATGGTGATGACACGTACCCTCACTTGGTAGAAGAGCCTACTGCGCAGCCTGAATCACAACACTCAAAGGGCAAGGATGTCTCACGACGAGGTTTTCTTGGAGCCGCTGCAGTCCTGGGACTAGCGACAGGGTTCATCGCTTTGCGGTCAAAAAACAACCACGATCAGCACTCTTCTGCCGCCGAGCATCAACCCACCCCCGAAGAGCAAGCCACTCAGCTAGTCGATGCGTATAGCGATTACCTCAGCCAGCGCCAAGCCTACGAGGCAGGCAAAACCACAGAAGAACCTCAGCTACCAGCCAACCTAGATGGTATTGCTACTCTAGCCGTCGAGGCTGGCGACAGCATCGGCACTGTGGTAGACCGGCACATCGCCACACTTGCCGAAGCAGATACGTTCCACGCCAAGCCCGAGCAAGATGGCGTGACTCATGTTGCATCGGCCCGCGTTGCGGAGCTCTACCTGACCGATGGCGACACCCGCTACGAGCTACAGCCTGGAGACGTCGTGACACTCGCGCAATACCAGGGTTTTGTTATACCACTGACAGTCAACCCACACGAGCCAAGCTCCGGCGTGCCACAGCACACTCTCGAGCCATAACTATTTGCGCGCTACAGCAGACCAGCCAGCCACTCTGGCTGGTTTTTTGGTATAAGCATAGCTAGTTCGCTCTCTCGCATCAAGAGTGATATAATAGCGTATACGATGCAAATGGAGCAGGTGCAAGCACTGATTTTTACGATTCGCGAGGCGGATGCCACGCGGCTCAATGATCTCGCATATGCTGAGAAAACGGTGCGCATGCTTGCCAAGGTAGCTGGCCTGCACGCACTGGAGTCTGTCTCACATCAGTTCTCGCCGCAAGGCGTGAGTGTGTCGTTGCTGCTCGCGGAGTCGCACGCCACCATCCACACCTGGCCCGAGAGCCGCGGAGCATACCTCAGTATTGCCACGTGCCGACCACTGAGCGAGGATACAATTGAGACTCTCCGCCAAGCCATTGCAGATGCATTTTATACCAACACCATAACGATCGAAAGCGCTACCTTATGACCAAACGCACCAAAGCTCGCCTCAAAATCAACGATGTTCTGCGTGGCACGCGAACCAACTTCCGCGCGGTGGGTTGCTTATTGTTTAAAGAAGACAACCCCGAGACCAAGCAAGCCTCCTACTGGGAAGAATGGGAGCTGACAGGTCTGGAAAATTACGATAGCTGGGTAGAGTACGACCACGATAGCAAGGTTGTGTCGCTCTACGAGCCGGTGCGGTTTGCCCAGCGGCTTGAGCCAGAGACGCTCGCGGCGGGTAATGAGTTTACCATTACGCTCGAGGATGGCACCGCACAGACGATTACCGTTGCCGAGGCCGGCGAAGGCACCATTATGGCTATCCGCGGCAAGAACGCCTACCAAGTCTTCGAGGGTGAACCAATGGCCTATGCCAGCCTGCACTACACCGACGCCGAGACCGGCGCTACCACCACCTACACGGTCGAAAAATACAACCGGCGCGAATACGATGTCTACCGCAAAACACCCCTGTCCGATGCGCAGCAAAAGGAGCTATTCGGCCGGCTTATTCGCCCGCGCAACTGGCCGCTATTTTGGCGCTGGGTAATGATCATCAGCTTTGTTGGGGCGCTGCTATTTGCTATTTACGATGAGTTCTTTGGCCACGATGATTCGCACGGCACCGGCACCTACCACGGGCGCAGCGTCTATGGCGGTGGCAGTGGCGGCGTAGGCAAATAACCTGGGCGCGAAAGGTAGACGAAAGATACTATGGCACATACTCGCGTCACGCCACCGGGCACCAAGCACATCACCAGCAAGGAAAATATCGCGCTGTTTGCGGCAGCGCTCCTCGTGGCAATTGGCGGACTCATCTACGAGCTCATCTTGGGTACAGCTGCCTCGTACCTGGTGGGCGATTCAATCCTGAGTTTTAGCCTGGCAACTGGTATAACCCTCTTTGGCATGGGGGTGGGGTCGCTACTGGTACGGCATATCCGCTGGCACCCAGCCACTAGCTTTGCCGTTAATGAAATCCTGCTGGGGCTGGTGGGTGGTAATTCAGTGCTCCTGCTATACAGCGCCTTTAGCTTGAGCAAGCTACACTGGCCAGTATTTGCACTGATTAGCCTGGTGATTGGCGTGCTGATTGGCCTGGAGATCCCGCTGCTCGTCAAGATGTTTACCCGCTACGGCCGGCCGTCTTCGGTAGAGCTCCTTAGCAAGGTGCTGGCGATCGATTACTTTGGCGCGCTGGTAGCTTCGCTGATCTTCCCACTCTTCTTGCTACCCAGCCTGGGCCTGATGCGCAGCACCTACTTGATCGCCACGCTTAACATCGCCGTGGCGGTGCTGATTCTGCTACAACTGAAGACTTCGCGCAGGCTCCTGGCCGCCAGTGTAGTAGCAACCATTCTGCTGCTGGGGCTATTCTTTGGTGCCAGCTGGCTGGAACACCGCATTGATACCAAGGCCTATAAAGACCCGGTTATCCTCTACCAGCAGTCGGCTTACCAAAAGATTGTCCTCACAAAGTACAAGCAGGATTTACGGCTGTATCTGAATAACAATCTCCAGTTCTCTAGCCTGGACGAAGCCCGCTACCACGAAACGCTGGCTGGTGCGGCTATGACGGCAGTAGAGCGGCCTAAAAACGTGTTGATTATGGGCGGTGGCGACGGGCTGCTCGCGCGCGAGATCCTTAAGTACCCCAGTGTAGAGCACATCACCCTGGTGGATATCGATCCGGCCATGACGCAGCTGGCGCGCACGAATCCCCTACTAGTCGAGCAAAACAAGCGCTCGCTTGCTAGCCCCAAAGTGCGCGTCGTCAACGAGGACGCGTTTTTATTTGCCTTCAAGACGCACCAGGCGTATGATGCCATTCTGATCGACCTGGTCGACCCATCGAACGACCGCCTGGCCAAGCTCTACTCGCAGCAATTCTACCGCCAGGCCGCGCGCATCCTCAGCCCCACTGGCGTGATGATTACCCAAGCGACGTCATCGTACTTCTCGCCAAACGCCTTCGCGATGGTGGCTAGCACCGTCGCATCCGCCCAACCCCAGCGGCATATCACACCCTTTAGCATCAATGTACCTTCCTTTGGCGAGTGGGGTTTTGTGCTCTCGACCAAGGATAAAGCCAGCCTGCTGAGCCAGCCGCTGCCGCCTGGGCTCAGCTACACCGATACCAAACTGCTCGACTACGCCCTGCGCCAGCGCCCCGCTAGCCTACCCCCGGCCGGCATCTCGACCCTACTGACACCGCGCATCATCGACGTCTATAACCATGATATGGCGCAGTGGCGGTATCAATAAAGAACACTTTGTGTGGAGCCTAACCTCTTCCTGATATCAATCTATAATCACAATTCATTATGTGCAGGTATATAGTCTAGCCAAAACTAACCCATCAGAGCTACTACGTTCCTCGTTTTACTCATCAACGCCCACCAATCCCTCTATACTATTGGGATATTTTGCGTATGTTTGCTCTATAGATCGGTATATCGTATGATATATTCATGTATCATAAACGACCACGCGAACAAGCCCGTCATTATGACATCCAGTGGTACCGCCAAACCGGTGTGTTTTACCCTGAGCAACTATCAGGTACGCCAACCGCTGGTGTATCTGCCAATACCTGGCGCGAGTACATGGATCTGATACGCAAAGCAGCTGCCGATCGCTTCATCAGCCCCGAACTCATGACGACGGCAGGCATAGATCTGCGTGAAATCCCAGGCCAACGTGCTGTGGTAGATGCCCGACTCGCCGAGCTGGAGGAACTCTCTACCTCTATGCCCACAGCGGAGCTTGTGGTAGGCACACCAGAGTACCACCCGGATGGAATTTACAACTCACTTGTTATTATCAAAAATGGCATACGCCGCGTACTTGAGCGCAAACGCACGATTTTTAGCTCAGCCGAGCAAGGGACATTCACCGCAAGCAATACATTGCAGCAACGGCATACTCGCACGTTATCTGCTGTGTGTGCCGATTTAGTGGGCTATGGCGTGCATGGCGTGCAATACCCTGAGCTTCCCCAAGACACTCGTGCCATCCACGCCAGTTGCTGCTGGGCGACACCGCTTGAGGAGGGAGCTCACTATGCCGCAGGGCCAGATGAAGAACGCTACACTAGCGCCATGACGCACACGCTCAGCAATCTCTTTGCACGCTATCCACAGCTGCAGCAGGTCATGGTCGTCGATCGCACTCCACCCAGCACAGCCATCCCACCGCTCAACTGCGTGGCGCGGCGGAAGACGCATAATGGTATAATAGAGCCATGACACAATACGAAGGAACCAAACTCGTCGACTTTACACCTATAGCCAAAGTCGACACATTGCAAATCATCGACATCATCCCCGGCACTGGTGCCGAGGTACCAGCTGGCGCAACCATCACCGCACACTATACTGGTGCACTGTGTAAAAATGGCATCATCTTCCAGAGCAGCCACGACTTTGGCCAGCCCGTCACCTTCGGCCTCGACCAAGTCATCCGCGGCTGGACAGAGGGCGTGCCTGGCATGAAGGTCGGTGGTATGCGCCGACTCATCATCCCAAGCGGCATGGCCTACGGCTCCGTCCGCGCTGCCGCTAACATTCCGCCTAATAGCGATCTTGTGTTTGACATTGAGTTGATGGACATTAAATAACAAAAGGTCAGCGCGCAACAAGAAGCTCTTACTAGGTGAGCTTCTTGTTTTCTTTGTAGATTCGCCTAAGGCGTTTGATATTTGTCATTATGGGCACTCATAACACTAAGCAAATGGCCACCCTTTCCAGGTGGCTATTTGCAATGCAGCTGCAACTATAGCATTATGCTACTTCTTGTCGCTGCTTTTGTCGTCGACAACTTCGCCTTCGACGGGCTCGTCTTTGCCAGGCTTCTTGTCGGTAGCTTTCGCCTTGGCGTCAGCTTCTTCTTCTTCGGCTTTTTTGTCCTCAGCTTGCTGCTGATAGAGCTTAGCCCCGATAGACATTGTCACGTCGCCCAGCGCCTTGGTGGCAGCCTCAAGCTCGTCTTTGTCCTCTGCGTTCTTGTGCTTCTCAGCTTCAGCAATGGCATCTTCCAGCGTCTTCTTATCGTCGCTCGAGATCTTGTCCTTAAACTCATCGGGCATTTTCTTTGCCTGGTAGATGGCATTCTCGAGGTGGTTCTTGGCGTCGATTACTTCACGCTTCTTCTTATCTTCATCGGCGTGGAGCTCAGCTTCCTTCTGCGCCTTCTCAATATCTTCCTTACTCATGTTACCAGAGTTTTGAATGGTGATCGACTGCTCTTTGCCTGTGCCTTTGTCCTTAGCGGTAACACTGAGAATACCATTGGCGTCAATGTTAAAGGTCACTTCAATCTGCGGCACACCACGCGGTGCTGGTGCAATACCGTCAAGCACGAAACGGCCTAGGCTCTTGTTGTCATTGGCAAACTCGCGCTCGCCCTGCAAAACATGGATCTCCACTTGTGGCTGGTTGTCTGCTGCGGTTGAGAATACTTCACTCTTGCTGGTTGGCACAGTGGTATTGCGCTCAATTAGCTTGGTTGATACGCCGCCCATTGTCTCAATGCCGAGGCTTAGCGGTGTCACATCCAGCAGCAGCACACTCTTAACATCACCAGCCAGCACACCGCCCTGGATGGCCGCACCAACGGCCACTACTTCGTCTGGGTTGACGCCTTGCATTGGGTCTTTGCCAAACAGCTTCTTCACCCGCTCGACCACTGCTGGCATACGGGTCATACCGCCAACCATGACGATGTTGTTGATATCAGACTTGCTCAGCTTGGCGTCTTTAAGCGCCTTCTCGACTGGCCCATCGAGGCGGTCGAGTAGATCCTTCACCAAGTCCTCAAGCTTAGCTCGCGTCAGGCTCATCTCAAAGTGCTTTGGCCCGTCAGCATCAGCGGTGATAAACGGAATATTGACATCATACTCAGTAACAGTCGAGAGCTCTTTCTTTGCCTTCTCGGCTTCGTCCTTGAGGCGCTGCATGGCAGCGTTGTCTTTGCGCAGATCAATACCTTCTTTGGCCTTGAAGTCGTCGAGGAAGTAATTAACGATGGCGTTGTCGAAGTCCTCACCACCAAGGTGGGTATCACCATTGGTCGACTTCACTTGGAAGAAGTCATCAGCGATCTCCAGCACCGACACATCAAAGGTGCCACCACCAAGGTCAAAGACAACGATATTCTCTTCTTTACCCTTATCGAGACCATAGGCGAGAGCAGCCGCCGTTGGCTCATTGATGATACGCTCGACTTCTAGGCCAGCAATCTTACCCGCATCCTTGGTGGCTTGGCGCTGTGAGTCATCAAAGTAGGCTGGCACGGTAATAACCGCTTTCGTCACCTTTTCGCCCAAGAAGGCCTCGGCATCAGCCTTGATCTTGCTCAGAATCATGGCGCTTACTTCTTCTGGTGTATATTCTTTATCGCCCAGCTTGACGGCAACGGCATTACCCTTTTTGACGATCTCGTATGGCATAATGTCGAGATCTTTCTGGACTTCTTTGTCGGTGAATTTGCGGCCAATCAAGCGCTTAACGCCATAGATTGTGTTCTTAGGGTTGGTTACGCGCTGGCGTTGTGCCACCTGCCCCACAAGGCGCTCACCTTTTTTGTTGATTGCTACCACTGATGGCGTGGTGCGGTTGCCTTCAGCATTGGCGATAACCTCTGGCTTGCCCGCGATTAAGTACGCAAAGGCACTGTTGGTTGTACCGAGGTCGATACCGATAGTTTTACCCATATATTTTCCTCCTGTGCGCCCGCCTTGCCGGCAGCGACGCAATGTTGTTAGTTTATTGTTTCGGTTATTAACATCTTGTTTATTCTAGCACTCTTTGGAGGCGAGTGCCAATAGGTTTAGTATAGCGAGCTAGCACTCGGCTGTCAAGAGTGCTAATAGATTTTGCTCACCACTGGTAAATCTCATCACCCGCAGCAATTGCCGCAGCGAGCGTCTCAGCCCGCCGGAGACGCCAATACGCCATCACTGCATAGATAAGAACTGCTACACCACCGGTCAGCACCGCATAGCCCACGCCGCGCACAACCCGTGTGTCACTCCCCTGGATAAATATCACATAGAGCGAAACTGCACCCACCAGTGGTGCTGCCGCTGCTGCAACCACCGCCCAGCGTGCCCGTACTACACGCTTACTAGCAAATGTCCGGGTATGCTGGCGTCGCGCCCAGACTGCAGCAAGGGCCGCCACCAGCCCAGCACCAACTACCATGAGCAAATAGAGACGATTCGTCGCTTGGTTGGCATCGTCTACTGTTGTATTAAGCACACCAACAGCTGAGTCATACTGACTTACCGCTGTTTCTACATCTGTCAAATAGACTGCTGCAGCCTGCGTATCTTTGCTCGCGAAGGCTTGCGGAGCACGCCCAAGAAGCGTCTTGACAACTGAGGCTTTTTCCTTCACAGCTGCCGCATGACGGTTATATTCATCGCCAAGCTGCGCCGAAAATGAGTGCTCTGCCACCACTGCAAAGGCTGTTGCAGCCTGTTTGGCTCGTTCATCAATAGAGTCCTTCTTGGGCTGAGTGGCATAAAGCTCACGTGTAAAGGCTTGATAGGCTGTGCTCGCTCGCTTAACCACTGTAATATCGGCTTGGTTGGCCAGTGGCGTTGCATGAGTCTGAGCACTGCCAACACTAAGTGCTGCTAATATGATGAGTGTTCCTGCAAGCAGCCAACGCCTCATCCCACTCACTCCTACGGCTGCCGGCTGACCCGCACCATAGCATGGCGCAGGACGTGGCCATCAAGCTTATAGCCGCGCTGCAGCTCTTCACTAATAATTTCTTTGTCACCACCTTCATCATCCATCGAGATGGCTTCGTGGAGGTCTGGATCGAACTCGGTCGTGCCAAGCTCAACCACGATCGGCTTAAGCTTGAACTCTGCCATCAAGCCATCGAGCTTCTTCGACATCGCCACTACTCCACTTGCCCAAGTATCATTCTGAAGTTTCTTGGGGACGTTGGCAGTGGCGCGCTCGATCGTATCAATCACGGGTAGGAGCTTGCGAATTGCTTGCTGAGTGCCCGCTGCCTTAGCCTGGGCCTTCTCTGCATCAACGCGCTTGCGATAATTCTCAAAGTCTGCTCTGGTGCGCTGCAAATCTTGCGTGAGCTCACCAATCTGCTGCTCGAGCTCGGCTATATTTGGCGCTTTCTTGTGTTTTGTCATCGATATCATTCCTCCTGCCTAGTGGTGTTGCCTGTGGCGCCGAGCAGGCTGCTCAGCTGTCTTATTCTCCATAGTATAACACGATTGCAATGCAAATAACAGTGGTCGTGCCATCATAATATCTCCTCTAGCATCACCCCGGTGCGCTTGACCAGCTCGATGGTACGGCGATAGTGCTGGCGCATCGGGCCAATCACACCAATGTAGCTGCGGTCGCTATAGGGCGAGCGAAATTTACTAATGATGAGCGTTGCGTCGCTGCTCTTACCGATGGGGTTCTCGCTACCAATATAGACGTTAAGTGGCTCATTGGGCCGAGCTTCGCGCAGCCACGGCTCGATATTGTCAATCAAATGCGCGACTGATTGAACATGCTTGCCCTCAAGAAACTCTGGCTGGCTAAAGAGCCGGCTAATGCCATTCATATAGAGCTCACTGCCGATGGTAGCAAAACCGAGGTTGCCCGTAAGCTCAACGAGGCTATCCACCGCACTGCGAATAGCTCGGTCGGCCGCATCAAGATGTGAGTTGACGTGCGCTTCGATAGCCTTGGTGCTGTGGTCAATTCCGCTGGGGAGCTCACTCATCTGAGCGTTGGTGATGCCGTTGACGTAGAAGCGGTAGCCCTTGCTGGTGGGGATACGCCCAGCACTGGTGTGCGGCGCCTTGACGAAGCCCATCTCCTCGAGCTTGGCCATCTCGCTGCGGATGGTTGCACTAGACACACCAAATAGCTTCGCCAGCGTCACGCTCCCCACAGGGGCAGCGATCTCAGCGTATTGCTCGATGATGGCAGAAAGAATCGCTTGTTGCCGTTCGGTCATGATCGCATTATAGCGCAGAATTGGCACTCTCGTCAATAGAGTGCTAATGAGTTAGTGGAAGATGTAGCCTATTTCTTGCTGCTGAGCCTCGTCTGCTAGCGAAACGCGTCACAGCGATCTATCCTTCTGTTCCTTGGTCGTTGAGATCATGCCGCTTGATTATTGCACTCTCGATCATTTCACGGTGCGGGAGTGATGACAACATACATGCGGTAGTTGCTACCTCTGTCACTCTGCTATTTCTTTTCACTATTCTACCTATCAAGACTGGCGCTCCTTACACTGAGTGATTAGCTGGCTCAGTTCATTTCTTGCCTGCAGATTCTGCTGCTTGAGCCGATCCATAGCACGTACGATGGCCTTGCCTAGGTCAGGGTCACCATCTGCAATATCGAAGCAATTTTTCCAGAGCTCACTATATGTCCAGGCAGTCATCGCTATCCTGCGGCGCAGCTCGGCTGCTCGCGGACAGCCATAGCACTGCTTGGGGATATAAGAAGCCGCAGATATATCTGGCTCATCAAGCCCCTCCACAATGCCATAAAATTCTCGTTCTTTGTCTGATGCCATCAGTTTTTTGTATATTCCTCTGTCGTTATTTATTGGCAAAATAGGCTGCTATTGGTCGGAGGTGTCTCATTCGGATGGGTCCTGCTCACTTCTGCCAGTACGACGGACTGTCGCTACTTCGTCACTCTCCCCGTCAGGCATAATAGTGGGTGAGCCGCACACCTTTACGACTATAGTTTTATCTTCACTCGTACATTCTACAGGCCCAGGGCAATCATCATTTTCTTGCACCGACTGCCGCGAGCAAAGTATATCAAGTATATCACTATAATAATTGTATTTTGCCGCTAATTCCTTCCGTATCTCACTTCGAACTTTTTCCGTCTGCTCCGAGTTTTTAAGAATATCATCTATCTCATCCTCAGCTTTTCCATGCGCCTGCAAGTATTCAGTTATGTCTTCCTGATTTGCTCGAAACCCCGTGTTAGCGAGCGCCTTGCGAGCTGTTTCTAAAAGCTTAATTGCATCTCTTATCTCTCGGTACTGCGGACAATCCCGGCACTGTCTGGGAATTATATCATTATAATCTGGGCCAGCATCAATTTGTCTGGCAATATCATCAAGCTGCTCTTTCACAATATCAGGTAGTGTAGCGATTTTTTGCCCTGTTGTCAATCTGAGTAAAATTTGAGCTGCCAAAACTCTGGCAGCTCTCGCACCTCTCGTTGTTATCGCCCCTTTCCTGGAAAATTGGTAATGATGAATATTATTCGTGAATATTCAGCTCTTATCCCTGAGACTGCTGGGGTTAATTGTTATGATCGATAGTAGCTTTATCAGATACAATAGACTACCCTTCTTGCCCGCATCAGAATAGAAACAGCGCAATAGTACCGAGCATAGCCTACAAATCTGCGGCCATTACTTCCCACTGCGTGCCCGCGTGAAGCGCCGGGCAGCGTCGGTGGAGAACATGAGCACGATGACGATGTTGACGCCAATGAAGAGCAGTGTGCCAGCCGCCGACCATGTAACCCTGCCGATGGTCAGCCCAAATGAACTAATCACCGCTGCGAGGCTGGCGATGCTCATCAGCAAAATCCGCGAGCGGTCGCTGCCGCGGAAGGTCAGCCCCGCAAGAAAAATCACGATGCCAATCCACGTCGTCGATACAATTGCTGAGATAGTCGCTACGATATGCGTCGCATTCTCAATACTGTGCAGCGGCAGGCCACTGTCGTGAAAAATCCGCACCACCTCCATGCGCAAGTGGCTAAAGTTGAGAATCTCGAAGAAGGTACTCATCGTGGCCACAGCAATCGCCAGGCCAATCATAATAATCCCAAGGGCGATCTGTGGTGGGCGGCGACTCAAAAATTGCGACATGAGGGTAGCGTGTTCATCGGGCATGGTCTCGTGCGCCGTTGCATCGAGGATTAAATCGGAGGGCGCGTCCTCGTCTTCGCTTGCTTTGGCGCGGACACGGCCAAGCTCAATAACGGGCAGATCGCCATCGGTAATAATATTATCTCCACCCCCGTTGCGTGAGTGGTAGCCCGTCGAGAAATCCTCCAGCACCGTGAGCTCAATCGAACGAAGCGCACGCGTGACTGTCTTGACGACGTAGTCGCGCTCAATGTCGGTGTTTTCGTCGATCTTATGCGTCACTTGCAAGGTAAAGATTGATAGCCCCACACTCTTGTCGTACGTACCAGCTGCGAGCCAGTCCACCTGATGCCCACCGGGCAACAACCACCCCTGAGGGCAACGCCAGAAACGTACGTGGTGGCGCTTGCCTGGGTTGCCATCGATCTCCTGCTGGTAGGCAAAGTCCTGCTGTCGGCCAAACAGTACTAGGGGCGAAACGGGTGCATTAGCATAGCTGCGGCGGGTTAGTGTGGCGAGGATAATCCGCCACGACGAGCGCACTGTCACATCATCAGCCAGCGCCCAGCCAGCGGCCGTCATAGCGCGGTGTAACTGGGCCTCGCTACCGCGAAAGGCGAGGTTGACCGGATCTCCGAGGAGGCCATCTGTGGTGCGTGTTCGGCCAATGAAATAATTAGGCACATAAATACTGCTTAAGATGCGGTGCAGGCGCGGCAATGCAAAATATGCCGTGATCACCCACACCACAGCAAAGAACCCTACCAGCCACCAGCCACCAGTGTGCCAGCCCTCGCGCCACACCAGCCACACAAACCAAAACGATGCCACCCCCGCAAAAATAAAGAACCCTTGATCGACCAACGCCGTGGGCGACCACACTGGTCGGCGCAGCGCCAGAGATGAACGCTGCTTATGCTCGGCATCACCTGGCTCAGCGGCAGCATGCGTGGCTGGCTTACTCATACATGCTCCGGGTGCTCGCGCAAGAGGCTATCGAGCAAGTCTCGCGCCGCCAAGCGAGCTTCGTCGTCCTTGCGATTATACACATCTGGCTTGGAGGCAATTGCCCGCACAATGCGCGCCGTCTCGTCGATATCATCGTTGATGACAAAGTGGTAGTATGGAACTTCGAGTGCGTGAGTAATTTCGCGGATTGCACTGGTATAGCGCTTGGGCCACTCACGATCAAACTCCGCCTGCGAGGTATAGCGCACACTGAGGCGCCGCTGCCACTCTTGGAAGTTCGGTGGCAAGAGGAATATCGCGACCACGCCTGGGGAGAGCTTCTTGTACTCATCAACACCCTGCACATCAATATCCGTCACTGCAATCTTGCCTGCATCGCGAATATCCTGAATCTGCCTGACACCTGTACCATAGAGCGTTCCATGGACAAACTTCGCCTCGACAAAGGCACGGCTCTGCAACAGCTCTGCGGCAGTTGCTTCATCGATATAATGATAGTCGACCCCCTTTTGCTCCCACACACCTTTGTTTTGGCGAGGCTGACGGGTGGTGTACGAGACGATATCAGCAAACTCAGTGCTCGCGAGCAACCGCTGCTTCGTCGTATCCTTGCCAGCCCCCGAAATACCAACAAGTAGCACAATACGTGCATCACGAATTAAACGACATGCTGCCTCGGTTGGCTGATACTGTTCGATAAGTGATTGAAGATTCGTCATAGTCATATCATATTTATGATAGCACACAATGGCGAGACGATTACGCGTCTTGCAGCTAATCTCGCCTGAGCATTATTGTAAAGGCTTCGCTCGGGATATCCACCTTACCAAAGCGTTTCATACGCTGCTTGCCCTTGGCCTGCTTGGCAAGGAGCTTTTTGCGCCGCGATACATCACCACCATACAGCTTGGCCGTCACATCTTTGCGGTAGGCGCTTAGGTCCTCGCGGGCAATAAACTTACCGCCAATTGCTGCCTGCAAGCTTACCTGGAAACTCTGGCGCGGCACAACCTCCTTCAGCTTCTTCACCACCTGGCGCCCTAACGCATGGGCTTCGGTGCGGTGGCACATAATACTCAGGGCATCCACCATTTCCCCGGCAACGTAGAAATCCACCCGCACCAAATCCTCTGCTTGGTAGCCCCGCAGTTCATAATTAAACGAGCCGTAGCCGCTGGTAATACTCTTCAGCTGGTCGTAAAAATCCGTTAGCAAATTAGCCAGTGGCGCCGTGAACGACACCAGGGCGCGCTCATCGATATAGCTAATGTTGCTCTGCACGCCGCGCTTGGTGACAATCAGCTGAATCACCGCACCGATATATTCCTGCGGCACGACGATCTCACCATTAATCCACGGCTCACGGATCTGGGTAATCTTAGTGATAGGTGGCAGATCAGCAGCAGATTTAATATCCTGCTCGCTGCCGTCTGTCATCGTCACCTTGTAGTCGGTGCTGGGGTTGGTGACAACTAAATCAAGTGCATACTCACGCTCGAGCCGCTCGCGAATGATATCCATATGCAAGAGGCCAAGGAAACCAATCCGCACGCCAAAGCCAAGCACCGGTGAGTTCTCTGGCTCAAACTGCAGGGCGCTATCACTCAAGCTCAGCTTCTCGATCGCTTCTTTCAGGTCATTGTAATCTTCGTTGCTCACCGGGAAAAACCCCGCATAGACGAAGGGCTTGACTTCTTTGTAGCCAGGGAGGGGCTGGACGGTTATCACTGTCATATTTGATATTATAGCAAGTTTTGCAGCAGAGGAGAATTATCCTTCTTGCAAGGATTCCTCATGCTCCACAGATGAATTAAGACGCTCTTCGCGGTAGTGCTGAATCTGCAAGAACTGCTCGGGCGAGAGGCAAAACATTGGCCTATAGCCATCGATCGCTCTATACTTCTTCATCGCAATTCCAAGCTTTTTTGCAGTATACTGCACACTGTCAAAAACAAACACCCAAGCGTTCGCTTGCTTCCATGATAGTCATGTAGCCTTCTGGGGCTTTTGGCACAATATAGCCATGATCGATCGACCGCTGCCGAATAGTCTCCTGCTCGGCAGGTGAGTAATACTCCCCCAACTTCGCACCCCTCTGCCGGCAGTGCATACCTGTGATCAGCTGCTCTTGCTTTAGCTCTTCGATGACTCGAATCGTTGTTCGAGGACTAACACCAATCGCGCGAGCAATATCGTACGAAACGTGGTAATCTGTCGGCGGTGAACGAAAGTGCCCCCGCTCCGTTAGGCTTTGTCGCACGAGTGCTATTTGCTCACGTGTCAGTAATGTGCCACGTGAATCAGTTATAACATCACCTACTCGATCTTCTCCAAGATATTTAAGCGCATGATCAACCACCTTCCTATGTACACCAAGATCACGCGCTGCCTGGCCTATTGATTTATAATCATCTGTTTGGCTTCGCCTGGGGTCTAGATAGTTTGCTCGTGATACCATCCACCATTGGCTTTTTATCTCTGTTAACTCACCAATCAAGTTAGTTACAAAATTCTTATTCGTCCGCAATGCCGTTCCGCAATCCGGCTGCTGAGCGATAAGTGCTGTGAGCTCACGCTTCGTTCGGTTACAGAGTGGCTCAGTGCTGTTCTGCTGCTGAAGGAGCTGCTCAGTCTTTTGTGTATCAAAGACATATGTCGCATTGCCATACTCATCACATACCAATATCGTGCGATTCAGCGAGGGTACGACCACCTCATAGTACGGTAGCTGGCACATCATAGTAGGGTCTACACTACCCTCAGTAATCATCACTTCTGGGCTATCTAGCGCAACTTCAAACTCATTCGCCAATAAGAATAGGACTGTCTTGAGCTTAGCCTGGGTCTTTGGTCGCTCATACGATTCAGCGCTTCCACTAGATCCATTTGGGCCACTTGGCTGCATGTCTGGTGGGACTATCACCAAATGGGACGTCGCAACTGCTGCAATACGCTGGTCGATTGCTCGTAGCTCAGCATCCTTCTCGCTGAGGTGATCAAGTACCTCTGCTGTATCATCAAGGCCATAGTAATGGAGCGCGGCATCTTCTGTCGCCGCATGGGTCGGCTGGGCGATAGTCGGCTGATGACTATATGCATCCTCTGCTGATTCAATTAGCTCAATCACCTCACTCAAAGCATGCTCAGCATAGCTATCAACCGTACTCACTGTCAGTGGCCGGTTAAGAATTTGATCCATCTGACCTACAAAGTCTAGAGATGATGTTTGATGACGCTGTTCCATGGTTGTTTTGGTAGTACTACACTATAACTTCTAAATGATATGATGGGTTACTGTGTAAGTACTTATACTATACTAGCGTGGCGTCATGATGTCAAAAATCATACCCTTTCCTTGTCAAATCTTTGTCAAGATATATATTCCATCGTCTTATGTCCTGCCCATAAGGTGAATGTACATTGATTGGAAATTGTATTCGAAAGTCGCAAAGCGAAGGTGGACTACTCAATAATTACTGTAATATACTCGATGCATCCCTGATCTCATCCTTGGAGCTTGACACATATGACTAAGCAATGCATAATAACAGCATGAACGAGTTTCTACCCAAAAACAGTAAACTGGACATCGGTCACGAATATACCGATCGGGACGACGATATTGTTAATGGCGCCCTCGATCTTCTACGGACACATTTTGAATTTTCTACCCCAGACTTAGCTGGTATTAGTATGATCTTAACACCAGATAAAATGCCACACGAAGCTGTAATCAACCGAATTGCCAGCGACTGGGAAGGCACGTCTACAGAGGATTGTGAACGCAAAGCGTTTTTATTCAATGCCGAAGAAATGTTTTTACCAGATGGATATCCAGAATCGTCACACGCAGAACCATATAGCACTCTACGAAGAGCAGCAAGAACCCTACGCCAACAACACCGTGAACAATATAACCTCTGTGAGAGTCAACCAAATAACTCAGTTAATGGAAGCTTGATGATAGTCGACATTCCGCACCCAGCTGCCTATGGAGTGGAGATACCACCAGCAGAGTTACGAGAGTTCTTTGTTCAGTGTTCTTATGATACTTTAGGAGGAAATCTACAAGGAGCCCAAACCCAAGGTCACGATACAGTATCAGTGGTAATAGTTGCTCCATCAGCGTTTTCTGCGGTAGCCGCAGAGGATGAATCACTATGGTATTGTCTAAGCCACTATGGTGGTACAGAGGTTAGGCCTACAGAATATCTGCACACAGTAACCACAAAAACACGGTAGTAATTTAGTAGTCACTTTAACTACTTCATATGATGAGATTCTCGTGCTGAACATAGCACGACTAACGTCATATATCATCAAACTTTCCTAACCGCAGAATACTACATTAGATATTCAAGTGCTTTCAACTGCTGGACTTGCTTTGATGATATACCACCAACCCTAAAGTTAACGACACTTACACCTACATTAAGTCTCTCAAGCTTACTTGAGCCAACACTGTCTTTGCGCGAAACTCTTTTGTAGCCTCTGGTAAATCAGATAAATTTGGCCGTACAGACTGATACCTTCTAGTAATTTACCACCATTCTTATATATCTCCTATCAAACTTTGTAGTACTTGTGCAATCGTGTGATTTGGCGTAGCCATTGTTCTTGACTCGCAATAATGAGATACAAGCCCACCTTAGTGGCTAAAGAAACTATTTCTATTTATCTGAGACGCTCCACACAAAAGCTGCTTTACCCGCCGTATATGCCTCTCTGTTGTGTCGATACTGCTGTGCCAGCTCATGTTTGAGTTTGGTATACTTCTCACGCAAGACACGGCTACTCCGCAGGCGATCACGAAAGATAATCTTTGGCGATGGCATCGCCTCTACCTGCTCGATATGGAGATGGTACTTCTGTTGCAGCGGACTATCTACGTCATACCCTTTGCCAAACTCCATTGTCAGCTCCGTCTCAGCATTGGTCATATTTTCGTAGCCAAGCGGGCGAAGTTGCTCTATCAGCCGTTGCTTCGTTCTACTATCAAGCTTGCTTACAATGAGTAGGCTATCAATAATTGGTTTGGCTGCCAATCCCGGCACCGCTGTGCTACCAATATGCTCGATGGCACACACCTCATCACCCAGCGCACCACTTACCCGCGCTGCCTCAGCCATGAATAACTGTTTCCACCGTTCATCATATGGTATCACCTCTATAGGAAAGAGCTGTCCAATTTCTTCTGGTGTCATGGCATCGAATTTGCTCATCATGGTTACCTCTTTATATGAACATGCTCACCTTCATGCAGTCGCACTGTTGGCACCGTAGGAAATGCCGTTGCGAGCGCATCGGCATCTGCAACAGTACGCCGCTCCGCAGGATTATCAGCATTATAATGGACAACGACATTCATTGGCAAGATAGCCGAACCAGCATCAACTCCTCGATGGCTTAAAAAATGCTGTGCAAGATAATTCGCTCCAGCTGATGAGCCAATATAAACTTTGCCACGCAGTAGTCATTCTACCTCTGAGAAGTCATGAAGTTCTTGTAAAAGTCGGGTTGTCCTACCACCGTGAACGTAGATAATATGAGCACGTCGAACTTGCTCAGCAAAACGGCCTTTGATTGCCAATTCTCGTTTCGCCGCAGGGAGATATTGGTTATACCAGCCCGCCCAATCATCAAACTTCTGTTGCCATTCTTCATGCGGGCTAGCAAAGAACACATCAAGAATCTGAAGTTCATCTTGCCGTCCTGCAAAGAAATCTTGCAAATAGCTACCAAAGTTACCGACCCAACGCTCTGCACCACCGCAAAGGATATATGTCGTAAGGACCCTTTCTCGCGTCATACCGATCCTCTACTAGGCAAAGCGTTACCGTTCCTCTATCATCTGCACCACACCCGTCTCATTATACCTCTGGTAGGCAGTGAGAATTTGGCGTGTGGCGTCGTTGGTATTGAGCCGCAAGGCTTCGTCTAGCGAAAACCACTGGCCTGTCGCTACTTCCTCAGTATCGGTGTGCGATGCCTCGCTTTGCCATTGCTTGAGGCAAAACACTACGGTAAAGGCTTGTGTGTCACCATCAGGATAATGATACACCCGCCCTGGGCCAGACTGTGTTGCAAAGAGCTCAAGGTCGCTGGCGTGCGCAGTGATTCCTGCTTCTTCGCGTAGTTCATGTAGTGCCGCGCTGGCGTAACTATCGCCTTCTTCGACGTGGCCACCTACTGTGCTCCAGCGGTCGAATGCCTTAGCGTAGATGAGTTTGACGCGCCCTGCTTCATCAACCGGCAAGACATCAACAGTTGTCGTGAGTAATTTCTTATCCCCAACCTTCTGGCGCAACTGCCACACATACGAGCCAACGTACCCCATATTCACACTCCCTTCTCTGCCGCCAGCAGATGATCAATGGTACTTTCTATTATGATTTTAGCATATTCGTTGAGGATGAGGCGGCGGCCACGGTCGGTTGCTATCCACGTGTTCACTCTCAAGGCTGGGCTTGGCTCAGGGCTTGCAGTAAAGATCTCTACTGGCCACGGCGCAAACTTATACATATTCATCTCTGCACGGCGAACATTAAATTCGCTCGTCACCAGTGTAATGCGCTGTGGACGCCACAGCATCGCTTCCCAGCAGTCAATACTGCGCTTCACATTGTCTGGGATGGATATTGATCGATCTTCGATGATGATATCTCTTGCCGGGACACCATGGTCTCGAGCATACTCCGCCATGCGCCAAGCTTCGGCCATAGGAGTATCTTTGCCGTAGGCAACTGCCCAGCGCGGTGAAGCACCAGCAATCGTTATTTTGGGGGCAACACCAGCATGATACAACTCCACTGCAGTAGCAATTCGCCGATTCTCTGCCGAGCCAAACACCAGTACGACATCCGACGGCCTTGGTGGGTTACCCTTTGCGAGCACCTCGTAGAGTGTAGCAGCTTCGCTATGATGAGCATGTTGAGCCAGGTGATCAGCGAATTGCACTGTAAACTGATGAAGCTTCGATATAGTATCATCAAAATCATACACTGTATAATGATCAAAAACAGCTGTATCGATACCAGCGTTATGTGCAATCCGTTTCAGCTCCGCAAACAACCACAGCCGTGCGTCAAGATAATCCTGGTGCCGAGCTAACCGTGGCGATTCTTGGCGCATCATTGTGCGCAGTTCACTGGCCGATGGCAATTCTACACTACTCGTCCGCACGAGAATCTCCTACCCGCTGAAGGCTGCTAGCGAGCAAAGCCCAGGCAGCGAGCATGGCGTAGTTGGTGATTACACCAGTAGCGACCATGCGGTGGATGGTGGCAATTGGCAGCCACTCCGAAATGATTTGCTCGGTGTCATCTGGCTGGTGTTGATGGTTTGTCCCAGCATATTCGCCGTAAACTACATGGAGTTTCGCACTGGTGCGACGATTGTCGGCATAGAGCCAACCACACGCTCGCACACCTGTCATGGCAATGCCCGACTCCTCAGCCAGCTCTCGCTGCGCCGCCGCACACACATCCTCGCCCGCTTCGATCTTCCCGCCCGGGAACTGATACAACACTTCATCCACTGGGTATGAATACTCTTGCTGTACCAAAATATTATCGCCTCGGCGACACACCACGATTACTCCACCATGCCCATGGTAGGGGTAATGGACATATTGGATGGTCTTCCCATTTGGCAGCTCTACTGTATCTTCTGCGACGGTGAGTCGAGGGTGCTCGAAGAGCGTCCGCGACGACAGCATGCGCCATTTTTGCAGCTGATGTGATGACATGGTTGGTAAAATACGGATAATAGCTTTACCTATTTGACCCTTTCTTGATGAAATTCATTTTTCTTAACCCTAGGGATACGACGACGAGACAACATCATAGCCAACCACAAACAGCCACTGCATAGAACAAATCCAATTGTCGCAGGGGCAATCACCGCCAGACCAGCTTCACCAGAAAAAGTTATGCTCCACAGCAATTTACCGGCAGCCATTAACGCCATGACTGCTACGCCCAGCCAGATATTTCGCCACCACAATGCCGCTGCTAAAGCACTAAAGGATAATGGTATAAGCAATGTGAGAAAAATCTTACGTAATGTCCATTCACCCTGTAAATACTGCTGCTCAACTTGCAAAAACTGTTGCACCTGTGAATTCGTTTCACTGGGCGCAGCAAACCACCCCATGCTGGTCAAGGTCAAGAATATCACCAGCATTATCCCTGCCCAGCTCCGCCGATAGGCAAACCAGCAAAATGGTATCAAAAATAACGGGCGGATATACCAGCTCAGCTGATTATGGTGCCGCTGCCACAGCCAATCCCAAAAACTCGGAACAGTAAATGCCACGACGATGAATAGTATAATCAGGCCAGCAAACAAGACGGCGATGAATGTGTCATACTTTTTTATCGCAGCCATCATACGATAAACTATATCACTATATTACAACTACTCAAAGTATTTCTTGAGTGTCACCGTATCCCCCACCCGCGCCTCACGCGTGGTCTTCAGGTTGGTGACGATGTAGCCGATTTCGCCTGTACCAAGCAGTGGATCAGACTGCATAGTTGGGCTGAGATGTCCCACTTCCAGGGCGAGACCGCGGGCTCCGGTAGCCATCATGGTGATGTCCGCGCCTTTGGGCACTGTGCCATCTACCACGCGCACGTAGAGGATAACCCCACGGTAGTCATCATAGTAGCTATCAAAAATCAGGGCACGCGTTGGTACGGCTGGCCTATCACTACCCTGCGCGGCCATACTCTCAGCCTGCACCGCTAGTGGCGATACTGGTGCTGGGATGCGCTCGACGATAGCCCGCAGTACCTGCGGTACATTCTGCCCAGTCTTGGCTGAGATATGAATAATATCGCTCTCATCACAGCCGAGTAGATTAATCACCTGCTTGGAGACGCGCGGCACATCGGCTGCTGGCAGGTCAACTTTGTTGAGCACCGGGATGATGGTAAGGTCTTGCTCCATCGCGAGATACACATTGGCCAGCGTCTGCGCCTGGATCCCCTGGCTGGCA
>CALIXX010000040.1 GCA_938046115.1 uncultured Candidatus Saccharibacteria bacterium
AGTTCGGTAGTTCAACTACTGTTACTAGTCTCTCAACAATTCATCCCAATGTCCCCACTCAGGAAACGGATCATACAACTCGTTTACATCAAAGTCTCCCATATCGGCCGTAAGTAAATTATCTGGCTCAGTCTGAGACCACGCTTGGAGATGGCCGGTGCCGTCTTCATTTTTATCGATTTGTGTTCTCGCGATCGCCCACATAGTGTCTGGTGTTGGCATCATGTTAACCGGAGGATACTCGTAGATGATTGCTCGAAAACAGAACAAGCGTCCATCTTGACAATTCTTCCATAAAATTTCTTGATGTGGAGCTCCAACTTTGATTTCTTTGCCTGATTCGGTTGTGAGTCCTGGCAGTGTAAGAATCGTCGCCTTAAAAGAAGGATACTCTGCTGTAGTAACACTAATATAGTATGGAACAAAACCAGTCGAAGGGTCAGCTGGGGGCACGATTGTCAGATCTTTTGTCGGATCATGATAGCGGCGTTGTGCCGTCTTTTCGCTTAACCAACGACCAATGGCTGGTTCGTCATCTTTGTAATCGTATAGTCCACAGTAACGCCATTGCATATTATTTTCTCCCATTACATTTATTACACCTGCCGCAGTGCTCGCTCATACACCGCCAATGTTTCCTTGCCGCAGCGCTCCCACGAGTAGCGAGCAGCTTGGGCTTTGCCTTTGACGATAAGCTCGCGACGGCGGGCGGGCTGGCTGAGGACGCGGTCGATTGCGCTAGCGATGGCATCGACGTCGAGTGGGTCGAAGTACTCGGCAGCATCGCCCAAAATCTCGGGCATACACGAGGTATTGCTCGATATAACAGGTGTCGTGCCATATGCCATCGTCTCGAGTGGTGGCAAGCCAAACCCCTCCATCAGTGATGGAAAGACGTATGCCTCGGCTTTGTTAAGCAGCCAATCGCGCTGCCCGTTGGGGATGAACCCAGTGAAGTGAATATTGCGATAGCCTTGCTGCTGGTAGTAGGCTTGGTTGCGCTTGGTGTCTTCATTCATCCGCCCCACAAATACCAGGCCAAGGTCTGGCCAGCGACTCAGCAGTTGCTGGTGTGCGGCCGCGAGGCGCCGCAAATTTTTATAATCAGGCTGCTGCCCAACGTAGATAATAAACCGCTTGAAGGGGAGATCGATATACGGCGTGAGCTGCCCAGGGTGTGCCTCGCCCGCCTCGTAGATGACCGAAATTTTGCTATCGGGGATCTTAGTAAAGCTCTGATATTCTTGCTTGGTCGTCTGAGAAATAGCGATGATATGCTCGCTGGTGCGGGCAATCCGCCGAAACACCCAGCGCCCCACCAATTGCTTAAGATGAAACACGAGCCAATTTTTATCGGAATTATATGTCTTGAGGAGGGTCATATCGTGCACCGTGGTGACGTGCTTACCTCTGTAAAAGACCGGTTGCTGCGGCATACAAAAATGTACTAGGTCGGGCCCTAGCTCATCTAGGTAGCGCCGGAAGCCTAGCTGCTCTGCCAGCGAATAATTAGCAAAGTCGACCGTGCGGATAGTGAAGTTAGGGTTGTGCGGCTGCCAGTAGTCGCGGTCCTTAGTAGGAACGAGGACGCTATAGCGGTTGGTCGTATCAAGCCGCTCCAGCTGCTCAAGCAACTTCACGACATATGTGCCCGTGCCAGAATTGATCACGCGGGCGTCGATTGCAATATGAAAACTCATACCCTCTAGTATACAGCTCCTGCACCAAAAGCGCCAGATGAGCGAGGGTGTGTCAAGGGATGATAATGATAACTCAACTCTGCATAAAAGTGTTATAATACCCATATTATCGTAATATGATGGAACTACCGCAAAACATAGCAGCTCAGACAAACGTGGCGCAAATCGAGCACGTTCTCCGCCAGGCCGGTTACCACATTACTGGGGTAGATAGCCAGCGGCCATGGGGTGGGTTTGTTTGTATTGACCCGGCACAGGCAGAGCAGTTTGCGGCGGATTTCTTTGCGGCATCGGAAGTAATAGCTAAGGATAACGCTCATGCGCCGCTCAGCCCCAAGATCCTCTTTGTCCGGCCAGGGGCGCGTCTGAGCTGGCAATATCACCATCGGCGGGCAGAGTTGTGGCGGTTTCTCACCACTGGCGCGTATTATTGCAGTATGAGCGACGAGCTACTACCTCAGCCAACACTAGCTCGGGCAGGTGATATCGTAAGGTTGGCGGCAGGGGAGCGCCACCGTGCTTGCGGTGATGCTCAGCACCCAACGATTATTGCTGAGCTCTGGCAACACATCGACCTAGCACACCCATCAACAGAGGATGATATTGTGCGGGTGGCGGATGATTACCAGCGTCAATAGTGGTTATAAATAGATATTGAATTGAGATTATTACGACCTCTGAGTGGGCGAGTCATCAAACAAGCAACTACTTATAATTTATCTAATTGGGATATTCTTGGTGCGATGAGGCTGAATTGATTCAATATACGGTATTTTTGAGGATCGAATAGCTATACTGCATCGTCAAAAGCTTATTATAAGTAAAATCCTCATCTTCGTGTTGTTCGAAAAACAACACGATCATACAAATAATAATTCCACACCAGCGATGCACCAGTGGCAATGATTTTTGCAAGCAGCAGCACAAGTGAATCAGCATGAATAACAGAGGCCAGGATAGGCGAGACGCAGAAAATAACTACATTTTGCAGCCCCCACAAGCCCGCTAGAGTGACGATAACAAACAAGATCAGTTGCCGGCGCACATCACCCTGAGCGCGAAAGGTATACGACTTATTAGCAAAAAAACTGAAGATAAAGGCCAGGCCCGTTGATACTGTATTAGCCGCGAGCTTTGGCAGGCCAAGCGTAGTGAGCCCAAATAACAAGCCAATATCGATCGCTGTATTAATCCCGCCAACGAGTGCAAACCGCAGCAGCTTACCTCTGTTATTTGCGATGACGAGCCTCACGATGCTCCTCAATGAGATAGGGTGGGCGCTGCTTCGTTTCGCTAAAAATCCGAGCGATGTATTCGCCAATCACCCCCAAACTCAGCAGCTGCACTCCACCAAGGAAGAGAATCACTGCCATGAGCGACGAATAGCCTGCACCAGTTGGCACACCGAACAGTGGTCGGATGAGCAGATAGAGAATATAAATAGAAGCCAAGAAGGCGATAAGGAAGCCCAGCACGGCCGAGATACGCAGTGGCGCGGTCGTAAAGCTCGTGATGCCGTCAATAGCCAGGTTGATGAGTGTGCGCGGACTTTGCTTGATGCTACCAGCAGCCCGTGGGTCGCGGTCATAGAGAATCTCCTTCTTTTTGTAGCCCACCCAACTAAAGATTGCTTTGGTATTGCGCTGAGATTCGCGCAGCTGGGTGATGGCAGTAACGCAGCGCTTGCTCAGTAAACGGAAGTCGCCCGTGTCGATCTGAACAGGAATATGCGTCGTACTCTGGAGGAGGCGGTAGTACCAAGCGGCAGTTTTTTTCTTGAGCCAAGTCTCGCCGGAGCGGCTTCGGCGCCGCGCGTATACATCATCGTACCCCTGTTCCCACAGCTCGATCATCTGCGGGATTAGCTCTGGTGGGTCTTGCAGGTCGGCATCAATTACCACCACAGCATCACCCGCCGCGTGGTCGAAGCCAGCCAGCATAGCGGCTTCTTTACCAAAGTTGCGCGAGAGATTGAGGTAGGCAATGGCGGGATTGTGTTGCTGCTCGATCTGGATGAGCTCGAGCGTGTGATCCTGGCTGCCGTCATTAATAAATAAGAATTCGAACTGGTAGCGCCGGCGATCGACACTGCGCTGTAGCGCCTCGAGCCGGGCAAACAGCTGAGGCAAGACAGCTGCTTCGTTGTAGGCAGGGATAAGAATGGTGATTGTTTTCATCGTAGCCTTATTGTATCACTTATTGGTTGGTATGAGCGCGATGAGCGACTGGATGGACGATGCCACCACTGCACCACTGGCCTCGAGCCGTGCCGTCTTGGCCTGGGCCGATTCCAGCTCATTTGTGCCAAGGATTGCCCCAGCGTGGCCCATCTGCACTCCAGATGGCGCACTGTGACCCGCAACGTAAGCATAGACTGGTTTGCTTATATGACGCTTAATATAATCCGCTGCGGCAACCTCGCTCGTGCCACCAATTTCACCGATCAGCACAATCTGCTCTACCGCCGCATCTTGCTCAAACAACTGCAAGCAATCAATAAAGCTGCTGCCGCCAATCATATCGCCGCCAATCCCAATCACATAGCGCTGGCCAATGCCTGCCTGAGCTCCGTGACACCCATATCCGGGTAGCGATTCACAGTCGCCGCCGCATCGGCCATTGCCTGCACTGCCTGAGGCAGCGGCGGATGCGTGGATTCATTACTGGATAGCTTCAGCGCATCAGGCATGCGCGCGCCGGGAACATA
>CALIXX010000041.1 GCA_938046115.1 uncultured Candidatus Saccharibacteria bacterium
CACGTAGCGCTGCACGTATATCCTCCGGAGTTGATGGCGCAGCTAGTACTGTTGATTCATGAGTCTCAGCAATTTCTCTTAAGCTTGCTCGAAGCTCAGCTGCAGTGGGCGCAGGAGCTTCCTCCTCTCCTTGCCCCGACGGCAAATCACTCTCATCAACATATCGAAGTGCCTCAAGCCGCGCCAAACCTGCCTCAGTCTCCGAGCTGCCACTCGGTCCACTACCCAGACACGGCCACTCACCCTGCGCTCCGGGCTTATCATATCGTCCTGCCATCATCACTCCTTGTTCATATCATTTATTGTATCTGTAGTATAGCTAATTATACCACCATAGTGCCAGCTATCCAACTCTGCTCAGTTAATACTGCAGCACATCTGCGTCACTGTCTATGTTTTGTCCCCTTTTTGTCATGCCTACAACTCAATGTCTTGCTCGCTTGCGCACTCCTCTTGCCACTCTCTTCTCTCGCGTTATAACAGTCGGCATTCTTACGACTGCTATTCAATCCACACCGCTTGACTTCGCCCACGCCCTCACGTATAATCGTATAGATTGTTTATATTAGCTAAAGGAGTGATATGTCAAAAGTCAAAGCAGGTGGCTCAAGCAAGAACGTCCACAATAACGCTGGGGCGCGCCTTGGCGTCAAGCGCTTCGGTGGCCAGCAGGTCAACGCTGGTGAAGTCCTCGTCCGCCAGACAGGCGCTACGAAGATCGCCGGCCCTGGCACGTACATGAGCCGCAACTACACCATCCACGCCGCTCACAGTGGTGTCGTCAGCTTCAAGAAGGTCAAGAAATCTACCTTCACTGGCAAGACCCAGCCACGCACCCAAGTGTGTGTCAGCGCAGCGTAAGTGTTTTATAGTGCATATGCAAAACCACCTTACAACTGAGGTGGTTTTCTTGTTTTTGATGATAACCCGAGCGAACTCGATACTTGCTATCTATAGTCACTGCCCATACTATTTAGCAACGACACGCTTTGTATTACAGCTATGAACGACACATACTCATCATTTTCAGCCAGTCTCTCGCCCGAGAAGCAAGGGTTTGACACCAGTGATTCCAGTTATTGCTACCCTTTGGAATAAACTGCGGATTATCTTATACGCTCAAGCGCCCGCTGCACCAGTGGGCTATTATCCACCTCTCCGTCGCTCGCTTTTGCTGCCACACTCCCCACTAATTGGCGTGCACTATCCCCACTGAGATGCTCATACGTATCGCCTCCTTGAGCAGGCATTACCTCTGTTTCTTGCTCAGTCGCGCTGCTCTGGCTAGCAGTATGAGTGGTATCAGCAACGGGCTGCAGCCTACCATCCTCCATCATCACGCCATAGGCTTTTTGCAGGTATGCATTGGTGAAGTCAATGTTTTGCTCCTGTAGCACCGCGAGCGGCACACATTTCTCAAGTCGATGGATGTTGCTTCGGTTGACTAGCTTAGTCATCCGCACTAGCGTTACGCCATCTTCGGTAATAATCTCTACATCAACCCACCCTTCGTCGAGCTGGCCACTGCTGCGCAGCACATTCCACTGGTGGCGTGGCACATCTTGGCGCTTGGGAATGCTGTACGTATCGGGATGAGTTGCACGCTCTTGTGGCGTGCCGTCCGTTGTAATTGGCTGCGTCAAGAGATGCTCGGGCTGTCGTGGTGGGAGTGATGCTGATGTCTCTTCTTTTGCAGCGGGAGATGCCGAATATTTTTCCGTCATCTTTTTATCATACCATGAAACAATGCTGAGGAAAAATCACTCAGAAGCAAGGGCTCGCTGCAGGCTTTGTTCGACAGCCCTCTGACCTCTGTTATTCTTGGCTCATGCCCAGGTGATACTTAATGCGGGCCACTACGTCACCGATCATCACTTGCGACTTGACGAGGTAATCATCCACCCCTAGCTGCTTGGCCCGCTCTTTGTCCTTGGGCTGGCTCAGTGCTGTCAGCATGATAACGCGGACGTTGGTAGTGTCTGGGGTGTTACGCAAGATGTCGAGTACGTCGAAGCCGCTGATCTTAGGGATCATCACATCAAGCAAGATCAGATCTGGCCGAACATCGACCACCGCCGAGAGTGCATCTTCGCCATTGTGCACTTCGCTCACCGCAAAGCCCTCCAGCTCGAGCCGCGAGCGATACACTGCCAGCAGCGCGGTGTCGTCTTCTACCAAGAGAATTTTCTTTCGTCTGTCCATATGCCTTTATGGTAGCGTAGATACGAGGCAAATACAATACTTTTGGCGAACAATTGTTTGCATTTTGTTGGATATATGTCTACTCTGCAAACTTTTGCAGTGCGCTATCGAGCTGTGGGTCGCGGCCAGCGTTACGGTCATCGGTGCTCATTTTGACCTCAGTATCTGGCGCAATGCCGCCCTGCGAGATATTGCGGCCATTTGGGGTATACCAACGCGCCACGGTGATCTTGAGTTTACGGCCATCAGGCAGATCAAACAACTGCTGCACGGTGCCCTTGCCAAAGGTCTTTTCGCCGAGTAATGTCGCCGCTTTGTGGTCGTGTAGTGCTCCCGCTACGATCTCGCTGGCACTGGCGCTATTGCCGTTGACGAGGACGGTCGTCTTCATCCCCTTGAGCAGTGCTTGGCCACTACTGTGCACCGTGTCTCGCACAACGTCGCCAGACTTCTCCACTACCACGACTTTGTTCTCAAGCCATAGGCTTGCGACCTCGCGAGCAGCCGTTACATAGCCACCACCGTTGTCGCGTAGGTCGAGCACCACAGCCCGCACCCCCTGCTGGACGAACTGCTCTGCCGCTTGGCGCGCGAGTCGGCCAGTTTGGTCATCGAACCGGGTGATGGTGAGGATGCCCACGCCATCGCGAATCTGGCTACGCACACTGGCGTCACTTACCTTGGCCCGGACGATGGTGTATTCCTCAGTCGATTCCTCACGCTGCATCACGAGCTTGACGGTTGTGCCAGCCTCGCCCCGCACTTTGCCAGCCACTACCTCAGAGTTCTGCCCCACCACCGATTGGCCATTAATACTGCGGAAGATATCACCGGCCCGCAGGCCTGCTTTGGCTGCTGGTGAGTCATCGACGACGCGCACTACTGTTGGATGGTTGCCCCGTGATGCAATCTCCACGCCAATACCGCTCACCTCACCATTGAGGCTACGGTCGAACTGCTCGGTCTCTTGCTTGTCCATATAGGTCGTGTAAGGGTCGCCAGTAGCCGCAGCTAGGCCACGATTAGCGCCATCGATCAGCTTGGTGTCGTCCAGTTTACCATCATATTCTGCTTTGAGTTTGCGATAGGTTTGCTGCACACTACTGAGGTCAATGCTATCAGCCGATACCTTGAGGCCAAAGACTGGTGCTATCGCCGCATAGAGCTTATCAGCGTACATCCCTGCCACAAAGCCAGCCCCCAGTAGCAGCACTGCCACGAGCAGGGCTGTGAGCTGCGATATAGTCAGCTTTTTTGGTTCATCATAGTCATATTTCGAGCGGCTCGCGCTCGCCGTGTCACTCTGTACCATACTATGGTATTATACTACGCTCGGGCGGTGTGGCAAAAGAATGTGAATAGCGCACCAAGGATCCAACCCCCTTGCATTTTTGCCTCATCCTCGTATAATAGATAATCACCATTTTCTAACAAAACGAGTGAGGTTATCTAATGTCTCTTGCCGTTGTCAGCGCAGAAGCAGCGCCTGTTTGCCCATTATCATCCACTGTTGAGTGTAGCTCGCCATTGTTTGTTGAGGCTGCCTCCAAGGCTTGCCAGGTTGGGCATCTTGCGCTTGTTGCCGAATTGCCGACTGCTCCGTGCCGTAGCAATGAGGAGCTCAATGCTGCGCACATCATCGACCACGAACGCCATCAGCGCGAGCAAATCCTCCACGATGTCATCGACAACCTCACACGCATCATTGCCAAGATGAAAGGGAGCGCCCGTGGTGACCAGCCACCCATCACCATCACACATAGTGAGATTACCTACTCGGTGCATTATTTCTATGAGCGCTGTCTCGACTGCCGCGATTGCGGCCACGGTTTTGATCAAGACCTCTTAGCGCAGGAGCAGCACGGCTTTACCTACGGTGGCGAGAAGCCACCCAGCACAGGTGAGGCAATTAGCAACGTCAAAGAGCTCTTTGCCCTGCTAGCTCAGCTGGCCTGGGCTGATGCACGCGCCGCCTTTAGCAACAGCTACATTGCCCAGCTGCCCACTGATACCCAGCCCCTCCGGCGCTGCGAGAGGGATGATCCAATTGGCACAGAGTATAACCAGTATGGGCACCGGGTTAGCCCGCCTGAGACGAGCACTACCACTGATACAACCATCGCCCAAACCGAAGCCCCGCACCAGCCCACCCTATCTGCAGCGTAGGCCTCAAGAGTTCCACTCACCAAAAAAACGACCACCGTTACTTGGGTGGTCGTTTGCGCCATGTACTCTCCTACAGATAGATATACGTATCGTACGTGCTGGCGGGCACCGTCATTTCGCTATAATGACCCCAGCCAGGGCCGCCGGCATTGAAGTAATTGAACTGACTAATGCGGACAGTGTTGCTGCCAGCGTCGTAGCCTTCGATGTAGACGATATGCCCATACTGCCCTGCTGAGATAACACCAAGGGCATTGGCTCGTGGAGTGCGGCCGGTTGAGAAGCCAGCATTGCGAGCAGCAGCTGGCCACATATTGGCGTTGCCCCAGTAGCGTGGTGCGTAGCCAGTCTTTTGGTAGGTCTTCCAGGCAGTGTAGCTCACACACTGGCGGCAGCCATAGCCCAGTGGGTCTTCGCCGCCACCGGATGCACCACCGTGCGACAGCGCATTGGCGTCAACGGTGCAGCCACCGGCCCATGGGTAGCCACCCATCGAGCCATCACCAGAGGTAATACCAAGTGAACCACCACCACCAGCGTTGCGGATGGCCGCTTGGATGGCATCCTGCTGCGCCTTTTGGACGCGGGCTTTCTCACTCTCGCGATCGGCGGTGAGCTTTTGGTAGTTTGCTTCTTCATTTTGCGTGCGAGCAAGGAGGTCAGCTTGCTCGCGCTCCTTGGCGGCGAGGGCTTCGCGGGCGTTCTTTTGGTCGGCCAAGACACGCTCGACTTCCTTCTTTTGCTCTTCTA
Source organism: uncultured Candidatus Saccharibacteria bacterium (assembly GCA_938046115.1). Classification (GTDB taxonomy): domain Bacteria; phylum Patescibacteriota; class Saccharimonadia; order Saccharimonadales; family Saccharimonadaceae; genus Saccharimonas. The sequence goes on from CALIXX010000041.1 coordinate 5,119, forward strand.
GCTGCTTTTTGAGCTTATTGACCCGGGTGATCGTCTCGCTCAGCGTGGTCTGGATGCTATCGCGGCGATCTTGCTCCACTACATAGTCGCCAAGGCTCCGGCTACTGGCCAGCATCTCCAGCGGGCTAATGGTGCGGTCGACATACATATCGGCCAGCGTGTCGCCCAAGGCATCTTGGTTGGCCTTGATGTCGCGCTTAGTCTGAGCAATCTTCTCCTGCAGTTGGTCGTGCTTCTTCTGGCTGATATCGATCTGCGCTTGGATCATTGCCTTCTGCTTCGACAAGACTTCGAGCTCATTTTGCAAGCTCTTCGCTTTCTCGTTCAGCTCCTTGGCCTGCGACTGATACTGCCCAATCTCCTTATTGAGCGCATCGATCTGCCGCTGATATTCCTCCTGCGACACAGCCGAGGCAGTCCCGGTGGTCACCCCGAGGTAGGTGCTAACCGGCGTACTGAGCGCCATAATCACGGCAGCCGCCACGATGACCGACTTGGTGGCAAGCCCCTTGGTTTTTTTGGGTGCGGCCACAGCAGTGTGGGCACGCGAAACAGATGTGGTGGATTGTTTCATATTTCTTATGGTAACAAGCGGTGTGTGCTTTGTCAACACGGACCTCCTTTGTATCAATGCTAAATCTTTAGGTAACGGCGAGTGGCTACTAGCGATGAGATGACGCCAATGCATGCGCCTAGTGCCATCATCACCAGGGCGATAAGCCACCAGTAGGATGCTGCCATATCAATGGTGGGCTGGAGAGCCACCCCCCACTTTTTGAGCGAATTGCCTGAGAGAAAGAGCGTAATGATACCCAGCGTGGTCGCAATCACCGCGGCAATTACCCCATACACCACTGCCTCCACGAGGAATGGCCCGCGAATAAAGCCCCGGTCGGCGCCAATCAGCTTCATCATCTCGATCTCATCGCGCCGGTTGAAGATCGCCATACGGATGGTATTGAAGATAATCAAGAATGAAATAGCGATAAAGAGCACACTAGCCGCTACTCCAGCCTTTTGCGACATATGCGTCCACTCTGCGATGCGCGTCGTACCGTTGCGCCGCTGGCTCATAAAGGTTGGCGTTTGGGTGGCGCTAATCAGAGGTTTGAGCGCAGAATTAGTATTGACGAAGTCTATCAGCTGCGATGTGTCGTTGTTGTCGTGCAGTGTGATGCGAATCGTCGCGGGCAGCAAGTTTGTCGCTTCGTTCAGGGCGTGCAATTTGGCCTCGTCGTCCTTGTTGGCCTTGGCGAATTGCTCCTTGGCTTCCTCGGTGCTAATGAAGCGGACTGACTCGACGTTGCTGAGGCGGCGCAAGCTCACCAGCACTGGCTGAGCACGCTCCTCCGAGACATCAGGGCGGAGGTAGATCGAGCGGTCGATATCCTTGTTGATGGCCTGAGCGGTGTCGGCCAGTGAACGCTGCGCAACGAAGGTCGTAAAGACAATCAAGAGCGTAATCGTCATCACCAGCGTCGCAGCAACGGTCAGCCAGGCGTTGCGGCTAAAGTTATTAACGCCGTAGTGGCACATCCGGACAAACGTCAGCCACTGGCGACGGCGGCGCTTTTGCTGCATCAGGGCACGGGCGGTATCTTTGCGGCGACTCATTGACGGTAACTCCCTCTGGCTTGGTCGTGCGTGATCTTGCCATGCTCGATGGTAATGACGCGGCGCTTGAGCCGGTTAACGATCTCGACATTGTGGGTGGTCAGTAGCACGGTCGTGCCATATTTATTAATCTTCTCGAGCAAACGGACGATATCCCAGCTGTGCTTGGGGTCGAGGTTGCCAGTGGGCTCATCAGCAATGAGAATCTTGGGCTGGCGCACAACGGCACGGGCAATCGCCACGCGCTGGCGTTCACCACCACTGAGCTGGTGCGGAAACTGCTTCTCTTTGCCCCGGAGGCCAACGAGGTCGATTACCTTAGGTACTGTGTTCTTGATCTCGCGGTTGCTCATGCCTGCAATCTCCAGCGCAAAGGCGACGTTTTCAAACACCGTGCGCTGCGGCAACAGCTTAAAATCCTGAAACACCACACCAATCTTGCGGCGCAGTAGTGGAATATGCTTATCCTTGAGGGTGTCGTAGTCGATACCACCGACCACAATCTTACCCGTCGTGGGCTTCTCTTCGCGAGTGAGGAGCTTAAGTAGCGTGCTCTTGCCCGCCCCGCTCGTGCCAATAATAACGACAAACTCATTGGGCTCAACGTGCAAGCTCACCCGATCAAGCGCCGGCTTGGCATCCTTATCATACCGTTTGGTTACTCTGTCTAACAATATCACTATACCAGTATAGCATATGGCTGGGGGATGGAGCGAGAAAGCTACGACTTCTCCCCCACTCCCATCGCCAAATACGCCTCGATAAAGCCGTCGATGGCGCCGTCGAGGACGGCTTGGGCATCGTGGGCTTCGTGTTTGGTGCGGGTGTCTTTGACGAGAGTATAGGGATGAAGCACATAGTTGCGGATTTGCGCACCCCAGCTAGCGGACTCACCAGTGCGGAGGTCGGCCAGACTGGCGGCTTGCTGCTCGTGCTGGAGCTGAGCCAGGCGCGAGCGTAGGATAGTGAGAGCTGTCTCGCGGTTTTGGATCTGGCTGCGCTCGTTCTGAATCGCAACGACGATACCAGTCGGCAAATGGGTAACGCGCACTGCCGAGTCGGTCGTATTAACGCCCTGCCCGCCCTTGCCACCACTGCGGTAGACGTCGATCCGGAGGTCTTTGTCCTCAAGCTGCACCTGCTCAGGCTCAGCGATCTCTGGCATCACCTCCACCAAAGCAAAGCTTGTCTGGCGCAAATGATCAGCATTAAATGGGCTCAGCCGCACCAAGCGGTGCACACCCTTCTCTGACTTGAGGTAGCCATAGGCATTGTGGCCTTCAATTTCCAGGGTCACACTCTTAATGCCCGCTTCTTCCCCGTCTTGATAATCCAAGACCGTTACCTTGAAA
>CALIXX010000042.1 GCA_938046115.1 uncultured Candidatus Saccharibacteria bacterium
CATATTTCTATTATACAAAACACCTCGTCACTATGCGAGGTGTTTTGCTTGATGCTGAGGCGAAAATTACTTTTCAGCTTTTTCTTTCACTAAATTGATGAATTCTCGCTCGTGTTTCTGTAGGTTTGACTCTTGAATCTTTTTAGCAAAGCCGGCCAGTGGATTTGAGCTACCCGACGGTAGACGCGGTACCCGAGTAGTGTAGTCTTTATTAGCGCGTGCCACGAAGTAATCACCCAGCAACTTGTAATACTCTTTCATTTGCTTGCCAAAGTCCTGTGCTTCTTTCTGTTCTGATTTGGCAACGTTATCGAGTAGCTTATAGCAGTCGCTCATCTTTTCATCGTAGAGTTTCTTTACTTCGTCTCCTGACTTACCGACATAGCCGGAGAAGCTTGGTGCGCACTTCTTAGAAAAGTCCTTCATATCTCCTATCAGACTGGCAATGGCAAGCAAATTCGGGCGTACTTTTTCGTAGGCAGTCTTGTATTCACCGAAAGATTTTTTGGTCTCCTCGTCGCGCATAATCTTTGATGCATCAAGTTTTTTCATCATTGTATCAGCACGCTCCACCGATTCCTCAATCAGCTTCTTTGCATTATCAGCGCTTGCCGACCTGAGTGCTGAATTAAGGCTACCACCATCAAACTCTTTCATGGCCTTAGCAGCTTCTTGGTAATCAGCCTTTGATGGTCCACCAAGGAATATAACTGCCAACACGATACCAACGACAATGACTATCAAACCAATTGAGCCACCGATGATACCCCATAGCGCACCCTTGCTCAAGCCCTTTTTGGGCTGCATTGGCACACCCTGCTGCAGCGGCTGTTGCGGTTGTGGAGCCGATGGTACTGGCTGTGGTGCTGCTGGAGCAGCCTGCTCATTTGCTGCCGGCGGTGTTGCTGTCGGTTGTGGTACGTTTTTATTATTCTTATCGTCCATAATCCCCCTCAATTAGTCTTATATTCTCCTATTGTAGCGTACTTTGCTAAAAAGCAAAAGTTACAACCCGATCATTGTCAAGTTGATCTTGCCCCGCTCATCGATGCCGGTGATCTTGACACGCACCCGCTGCCCTTCACGGACGACATCGGTCACTTTTGCGACTCGCCCTTCGGCCAATTTCGAGATATGCACCATCCCGTCAATCCCCGGTAGAATATTCACGAAGGCTCCGAAATCTTTGATACTCACCACCGTACCTTCATAAACCTTGCCAACTTCTGGCTCCTCCACCAAACTCTTGATCCAGGCAAGTGCCCTCTCAATCGACTCACCGTTCGGGCTGGCAATGGTGATGAGACCGTCTTCCTTGATGTCAACCTCAGCGCCAGTCTCACTGGTAATCTTGTTGATCACCTCGCCACCCTTGCCGATCACGGCACCGATTTTATCTGGATTAATCTTTAGTTTCTCAATCCGTGGTGCATATGGACTGAGCTGATCACGTGGCGCAGCTAGCACACTCAGCATATGCTGCAAAATATGCGCCCGGCCAGCTTTGCTCTGCTCAATCGCTTGGCGCAGCACTGCCACCGGCAAACCATGTACCTTCATATCCATCTGCAGCGCCGTGATGCCTTTGCTGGTACCGGTCACCTTG
>CALIXX010000043.1 GCA_938046115.1 uncultured Candidatus Saccharibacteria bacterium
GCGTCTGGGTTTGGCTAGGGGATGGTAGGGTGAGGGTGTGGGTGTACATACTAGTCATTATAGTTTAGCTCTATACTTTGCTATAATAAAGCATATGCATAAACCATTACGCGGTGTCAACTTGGGTGGGTGGCTGGTGCTTGAGCGCTGGATGACGCCTTCGGTTTTTGCGGGCACCGATGCGAGCAACGAGCATCAGCTGATGATACAACCAGACGGCCCGGAGCGCATTGCCAAGCACCGGCAAGAATTTATGACCGAAGCGGACTTTGCCTGGCTGCATGCGCACGGTATCGAGGCACTGCGTGTGCCCGTCGGCTACTGGGTGCTGGAAAGCCAGGATGGCTACCTCGAGGCTACCAAGCAGCTGGACTGGTGCTTTGCAATGGCCAAAAAATACCATATGCGCGTCTTGCTTGATTTACATGCGGCGCCTGGCGCGCAGAACTTGGGCGACCACAGCGGGAGTGGCAACCGCATGCCACAAACGGGGTGGTACCAGGCCAAAAACCGCCGTGCAAGCCGCCGTATCCTCAGGCAGCTTGCCGAGCGCTATAGTGCAAGCCCGCAGCTCTGGGGGATTGAGCTCCTAAACGAACCTTTTACCAAAAACTGGCTGCAGCACTGGCTGCTGCGGCTGTGGTCGCGCCGCACAACCCGCCGGTTGCGCCGCATTGTGCCGGCCACAACGCGCATTATTATCAGTGACGCCTACCAGCTGCCGCGGTGGCGCCGGGCGCAGCCCCGTGATTGGCTGGATATTCACCACTACCAGTGCTTTGGGGCGGCCAACTTGGCGCTGGTGGATTATGACCAGCACGCGAGTATTGTGGATGAATTTACCCACATGCACCAGTCGTTGCGGCGCCCAACCATCATCGGTGAGTGGAGCGCAATTTTGCCGCCCGCCATTGCCATGACTCCGCCGACCATCACCGCCTACATACTAGCGCAGCAAACAGCTTTTGCCAGCGCCGATGCTCACTTTTTCTGGAGTTATAAAACCGAATCAAACGATGGTTGGAACTACCGTTGGCTGGTAGAGCAGGGTATTCTGTCGTAGAAGCTCGGCTTGTGTGCATGCTGAGTTGTGTGTAGTGTCTGGACGAGTAATCGATTCGAGACGGATATCATGGTGCGCTTGTTGCTCTGGGTATAGTCGAAGCATGTGTGTTGGACTGTGAGGCGTGTCATACTCATTACGCTCGAAGCGTGCGTGGTGGTTGATGATTTCTCATTTTGATAGTAATCATCAATAATGAGGATGAGAGGCGCTGAGCGAACAGGTATCCCTTTCAGCCATCCACCAAATCATGTATAATAAATCGAGTACGACAGCCAAGAAACGGAGGAAATGAAGAAATATGGCAATGGGCGACAAAATGAAATTGGTTAATAGCGCGATCAAGGTGCAAAAAATACAGAAATCACTAGAGAAAGAGATTATAGAGGTTGATGCTGGTGATGGTGCAGTGATTGTGCAGATTGCAGCTGATATGAAGATCAAGGATATAAAGATAGACCCAAGTAAGGTGGATCTGGATAATATCCATCAGTTGGAGCATTGGCTCAAGATTGCGATTCGCGATGGTTTGGCTAAAGCAAAAGAGATTGCTGCTAAGAAGATGCAGCCACTGGAGAGAGAGCTACAATCACTGATGGGTGGGCTTGGCAACCTCGGGTTCTAGCTAGTATGGCAGATATTCTGCCTCAGGCTCTGCAACGGGCGATAGATGAACTAGGGCACTTGCCAGGGGTAGGTGCACGCACGGCGGAGCGCTATGCGTACTTTTTGCTGCGGGCTGATGGACGGACGAGCCAGGGGATTGCCCAGGCGATTACACAGCTCCACACTGCTGTTGCAACTTGCCCCGTCACTTTTGCTCTGATGGATCCTGACCAAGATGTTTCGCCACTCTATAGTAGCCCAGAGCGCAATCGCAAGCAGATTGCTGTGGTGGAGGAGCCACTCGACATCGTGGCACTGGAGCGTACTGGCCACTACAAAGGGACGTACCACGTGCTGGGTGGCGTCATCTCACCGATTGATGGGGTAGGACCAGAGCAATTGCACATCCCCGAGCTGCTGGAGCGTATTACCAATGACGCAGTAGAGGAAGTGATTATTGCTACCAATGCAAGTGTGGAGGGCGAGTCGACCGCGCTCTTCTTGCAGCGGCACATTGCCGAGGCAGGCCTAACGGTGCGGATGACGCGCTTGGCCCGCGGCATCCCCGTCGGCGTTGACCTTGAATATGCCGACCAAATAACCCTCGGCCACGCGCTCGAGGGGCGGCGCGCGGTGTAGTGAAGAGACTATTATGCTGATTCTGTGTGGAGACGTCGCTGCTCTTCGGCGGCTTCTTGCTTCTCGACAAAGTTATAGAGGCATTTGCTGACAGTACTTTCGAGCGTATTAAGGTTCTCGACTTGTTGGGCAAGTGCCTTCATCGGTGAGTCTGCTTCGCGTGCGGTGGCCTCTTGCAAAAAGCGAAATACATCATGATCATAGCCAACACATTCAAAATAAAGCGTAGCGAGTTCGGCGCTTGGGTTGTCTCGCAGCTGTTGCGCGATCCACTGCTTGACTTTCTCGCCTTCTCCTAGCTCGTCTTTGAGTAAAAGCACATAGAAATGGATTTCCTCTATCTTATCTGTTTGATAGAAATAATAGTTCACCATGTCCCAAGCGGCCTTCCGAGCGGCCGCTTGCTCGCCGTGCTCGGCACAGAGCCTTACAAGATAGTAGTCGTCAAATAACTGTGAAGAAGATCGCTCTGATGGATGCTTGGTGATGATGGCAATGTAGGCATCACGAATCTGCTGGTCGAAGATAAAGCGCTGGTCGTTCAAGGAATTAACAATAGGATGGAGCACATACTCTTCATCTTCGGGTACAATGACATAGGCGATAGCGCGAGCTTGGCGTGTGCCGTCTGAATCTTTGCCATGTATGACGTACTCGGCATCGATTTCTGCCTGAATATAAGGACTGATGACATACCGTTCGAGTTGCTGAGCTTTTGCAACGCCGTCATCGTCAAACTCGAGAAGGAGCTTGATGATCATACACAGTGTTTGCTGAGCTGATGAGACATATTGACTAACTTCTCGATCTTGTGCGAGTGTTGTCGTCGCAGGGTTATACTCAAAGTGTCGATAGGCCATCTCTTGGCAAAGGCTCGCAATCGTGCACATGCGAGCGAAGTCGCTTGCATCATGAGTATGTGAGTGGAGTGTATTAATATCATTGAGAAGGTGATAAAATGGCCAATTGATATCATCACGCTGCATATCTCTGGCGGCAGCGGTGCGAGCATCGAGCGATTCGCGTAGCTCCTGCAAGAGGGCTGCGCCATCTGGTGTATCGCCCATTCTAATACACTCACGATATCGCTGATGAAAGAGCTCATGTGGCTCAAGATCGGCAGGGATTGTCTGGAGTGACACAGCGCCAGATTCATCGCGCTGGAGCTCAAGAGTGCTTGACCGCATTGCTTGTGTCGGCTGCGAATCTGGCAAGATGACATCAAGAATCTTCCAGACGTACCGCTTAATCTCGGGAAGCTTCGCAGCAAGACCAGGGATATCTTTGCTAATCTTCTGCAGGTCGCGTAGGAGATCGGTGGCGAAGCGTCTACACTTTATAGTGTTCTGTTCATCGAGATAACGATAATAATAAGGATCACAATTGGATTTATGTAGAGCAGTGGTGAGTCCGGTGACTGTCGTCGATATATCGAGATCCCAGAGTATCTCGTCCTTTGCAACTGTCTGCTCAAGCAAATCACGATCGAGCAACTGCTCGCGATACTCCGCAATATAATAGTCGATCATTGCTTTTATCTTGACTGGGTCGATTGGGAGCTGGCTTGCCTGTGGCCTTTGTTGCTGGGTAGCAGTGGTATCATCTGGAGAATTTGTCATGATATATACCATAGTGGAGGAAGAGGGAGTTGTCAACCAAAAGAAACCTCATCCTTCCAGAATCTAGCTTTGTCACATTCTCGGAGTGGACGCGATAACTACAGAGGTTTAAAAAGAAAACAAAAGATGGCCTCATCAAGAGAAGAAACAACACGCGTTTATTTGCTATACTAAAACAATGGTAAAATCAAAGAAATGGACGAAAAAGCTAACACGATGGGCGCAGAACAATCGCTGGGGGCTGATGAGTGCAGCGCTGGTGCTTGTGCTGGTGGGTGGTGTGTATCTCGCGTGGCAACGTGGCATGCTGACGAAGCTTATCAAAACACCACAAGATACTGCAAATGCAGCGCTCACGAGCCAAGACAACACCCTCCCCGCCTGGATGCCAGATACTGTTAAGCGCTGGCAGGGCGAGATTACCAAGCAGGCCCGGCAGTACAATATTTCGCCGCAGCTGGTGGCGATTATCATGATGCTGGAATCCGGCGGGTACCCCAAGGCGCATAGTGGCGTGGCCAGTGGTTTGATGCAGGTGACGGATAGCACGGGCAGGGAGATTGCGGCTAAATTCGTGAAGCCGGCGCGCACGAACTATGATTTATTTGATCCTGAAACGAGCATCGCCTTTGGCGCGGCCTACCTGGCGCATCTGCGCGATCAGCTGTGTGTGCCGCTCGGCAATCTATCCGAGAATGAGTGCGTTGAGCTCGTCGCTGCTGGCTACAATGGTGGCCCGGGTGCAGCGGGCAACTTATACCGTGGCCGCGGGCTGGAAGCGATCGAGACCCTCAGCTACAGCCGCGATGCCATGAACCTGTGGCGCGAGCGGGTAAGCGGCAGCAGCCCCACCTATACACGCTGGTTTGAGCGCGGCGGCAAGAAGCTGGTAGAGAAGGCGCAGGCAGACAACTAAGGAGCATTGGTACTAGTATAGTCTTTGGTATTTTGCTTGGTTATTTCTCTGAATTCATTTCTCTAGGAGTGGCCGATTCTTCTTTTTCATAGGAAGGGAGCGGGAAGCCGTGCCGGTGGATGAGTTGTGCAGTGTGGAGTGTATGTTTTGTGTGTTTGGCGAACGTAAGAGATTTCGTACCGAGTTGCTGTAGGGTTGTGATTAGTCTATTCTTGTGTGCTTGATCGGTCTCATTTGTGTTTGGTTGGTATTGAGTATTTTCGTGGTCTGTCATAAAATCCTCCGCACTAATACTGCTAAAATTACCGCACCATACCTCGCGCCTGCTGGCAAATTCTGCTACACTAAAGAAGATGTTTGATGAAGTGATACGCGCGGTCCAACGCGCAGACAAAATTATTATTATCCAAGCTGAAAATCCCGATGGTGACAGCGTCGGCAGTAGCCTCGCGCTGGAGGAGATCCTGGGCGATTTGGGCAAGCAGGTGACGCTCTATTGCCCGGTGGCAGTGCCCAAATATTTGCGGTATATTCGCGGCTGGGATCGCGTTACTGATGAGTTTGACAGCAGTGCTGAGCTGGCGATTATTGTTGATACCAGCGCAGATGTCTTGCTCAGTAAGGTGCTCGACGCACCCAGCGCTCGCGCCTTCCTCACGACGCACCCAGTGCTCGTGCTGGATCACCACGCGACGGAGAGTACCTTGAGCTTTGATCATACACTTATCAATCAAGATGTGGTGGCGACTGGCGAGCTCATCTACAATCTTGCGCAGTATGCTCAGTGGGCGATCAACCCACAAGCGGCAGAGAATCTCCTTATCGCGATCATGAGTGACAGCCTGGGCCTCACAACGCAAAACACCACAGCCGACTCCATCCAGACCGTCGCAGAGCTGACCCGGCTGGGCGCAAGCAATGCCGCCATTGAGGTGCGCCGCCGTGACTTTATGAAAAAAGCGCCAGAGATCCTTAGCTACAAAGGGCGCTTGATCGAGCGGATCGAGTATATGCTAGATGGCCGCCTGGCACTCATCCATATCCCGTGGGAGGAGATCCAGGAATATAGCGACCAATATAACCCCAGTATGCTTGTACTAGACGAGATGCGTCTGGTGGAGGGGGGAGATGTGGCGATTGCTATCAAGACCTACCCCGATGGCAAGCTGACCGGCAAGATCCGTAGCAATGCGCCAGTAGCGGCAATGATCGCTGGCTACTTTGGTGGTGGTGGCCATGCCTATGCAGCGGGTTGGCGGATGTATGAAGACTACCAACTGGCGATGCGTGAGATCGTCGAGGCAGCCAGTCGGGCCTTCGTTGAGTATGATGAGAGCGAGGCAACCCATGGCGATTAAGTTTGCTAACACACTGACTCGTCGCCTCGATACATTTGTACCGCTTCAGCCTGGCAAGGTGTCGCTCTACACCTGTGGACCAACAGTATATAACTATTTGCATGTTGGCAACTGGGCGGCGTATATCTACTGGGATATCCTGGTGCGCATGCTTCAGGCGGAGGGCTACGAGGTGGAGCGTGTGATGAACATCACCGATGTCGGCCACCTGACAAGCGATGCTGATGAAGGTGAAGACAAGCTTGAGAAGGGTGCGCGCCGCGAGGGTAAGACCGCCTGGCAGATTGCTAAATTCTACACCGATGACTTCGTCCGCGGGATGAACGCGTTGCACTTAACACCGCCGAGTCAGCTGGCCCGTGCCACCGACTATATTGACGAGCAAATCCAGCTTGCCATTACTCTCAAGCGTAAGGGGCACACCTACCAGACGAGTGATGGGATTTATTTTGATACCAGTACTTTCCCAGCCTATGCAGACTTTGCCCGGCTCGATCTGCGAGCCTTGCGGGCGGGGGCACGGATTGGCCCCAATAGCGAGAAGCGCCACGCGAGCGACTTTGCCCTATGGAAGTTCTCGCCAACTGGCGTCAAGCGCGACATGGAGTGGCCCACGCCACCGGAGCTGCTTGACCAGCTACCAACAGACGGCGCGCCAGTGATGGGCTTTCCGGGGTGGCACTTGGAGTGCTCGGCGATTGCAATGCACTTCCTTGGCACGACGCTCGACATCCACACTGGTGGGATTGATCATATTCCTGTACACCACAGCAACGAGATTGCTCAAAGCGAAGCTGCGACGGGCCAACCCTTTGCTCACTACTGGCTGCACTGCAACCACCTCAAGGTTAATGGCACGAAGATCAGCAAGAGCCTGGGCAATGGTTACACTTTGGCCGACCTCGCTGAGCGGGGCTACACCCCCATGGCGTACAAGTTATTCGTCTTACAAAGCCACTACTCGCACGAGGGGAACTTTAGCTGGGAAAACCTCAGTGCAGCGCGCAACCGCCTGCGCAAGTGGTATGAAGTGGCGTGCCTGCGCCACCAGACGTATGAGAGTCTGGATGATGACCAGCGTAAGAGTGACGAACAATCGGGCCATGTATCGCTTCTGGCAGCAAGTGGGGCAGTGCGCGAGGCGCTCGCAAATGACCTTAATACCCCCGAGGCGCTGCGGCTCATCGATGAAGCATTTGATCGGGTGCTAGCGCGGCCACTGGCAGCAGTATACCATCGTGGATTGGAGGAGTTGCTGGTGGCGATCGATCAGCTACTTGGTCTCGATCTCTGTGAGTCGACACCAGATATTACCAATGAGGCTAAGCAGTTCATCCTCCAGCGTCAGCGTGCTCGCGAAGCCCGCGACTGGTCCACAGCCGACCGTCTGCGCACCGAGCTTGCTGCGCAGCATATCGCCGTGCGTGACACACCGCAAGGGCCAGTGTGGTGGTGGGTAGAAGAGAAAATCGCTCAATAATCTCTGATAAACCATAGCTATGCCTAGTAAAGTACGAGAGATGATAGAATGACGACCCTACTGGAGGGTCGTCATTTGAGGCTTGGTGTGACGATAGGTAGTGTTTAGAAATCCTTACACATTGCCAGTGTTAGTACGATCCTCTGGATTGCGAAGCTCTGTTGATGCGTTGCTCTCTAACACAGCAGCGTGCCCGATCATATTTGCAACAAACTCATTCTCCAGCCTCTCCTTTTCAGCAGCACCCTCAGGCGTTGAGGAATCTATAGCGTCAAGCTGCTCCATAATACGAACGTCATCACGCACCTCATCTGGATCTCCAATTCCATCAGGGTCAATCTCTGCTAATCCTGAGTGAACGTAGACTTCTGATCCCTTGGTTGATGGGCGAGTAGGGTCTTCTCCTCTAAACAAATTAAATCTATTATTGCTCATTTCATCTCCTTCGCATGTATTAGATATAACGCAGATTACACTATTAGAATAATATATTATACAAATAGACGCAAGTATATTCACATGCATTGCTTGACAAGCGCCAAGGGATGCCCCATCATAGTCGATATGAATCACGAAACTCTATCAGAAAAAACTGCTACCCCGCAGGCGGAGCAAGAGCTATCACAATCAGGTCAGAAGATAGCCGCTTTAAACGCGGTGTCTGATGCAGTGCGGTGCAGAGCATATGAGAATAGCGAATATAGTAATCATGATATTAACGAAGCAACTATTATACTAGGCGACCTCATCGCGTGTGAAGCGTACCTCAGTGCTGGGCTGGTACCTGAGGATCTACCACTGACTGAGCGGACGGGCTATGATATAGGCAAAACTCTACCCAAGAATATCGATCTCGCCATCGCGGCATACCTGCCAGACTATGCCGAGAAACTACCAGGCCTTGATTACGACGGCAGTGAGTTGGCGGCTATGGGTTATAATGAATATAACCCGCCTGAGGAGGTACCTGACGAAGAATGGCAAACACTAGAGCTTGATATGTCTGATGAGCCGATGGCAGCAGCGCCACTTGTCGATCCGCTGCGTGCGCTGGTGCTGATGCATCATTATTACAATCTAGTCGTTGCGCCGATTGAATATGGTAATAAAGGGAGCCCATACTACGATTGGTCGTCGCCCGATACGCTCGAGATGACGGGGGTTATTGCGCCAGTTGTGCAGCTATGTATGCGAGACCAAACGGTGGTGCACCGCTGTGTACCGAGAGAGTATTATGACGCGATGAACCACGCACACGACAGGAGTACGGTAGCACAAAATAGCGATGACGTGTAGAAAATGATGATATACTATCACCATGACATGGAACAGCATTACCCCACAAAAATTTGTCGAACTTGTAAATTACTGGGTCAACCAAGATTGGCCGCTCACAGAAGACAAGTTGGCAGCAGCTATGGAAAAACTGGGCTGGGACGAAAGTGATCCAAGTACTATCGCAAAGGATATTCCAGTTAGTCAACCGAGACTGAGGGCAACTACATCCGATCCGGTTAGAGGACTTGACATGATCTCGTGGAGCCTCACAGATATTGATACAACAAATTCAATCGAACAAGACAAATTTATGAACAACACTTTTGTCAGCTATGTAGAGGCAGGAACTGCCGTTTGGGGTAGACCTCGAATCAAGCGTGATGCTGAGCGTGAAATTGCATACTGGAAAACAGATAATGGCTGCGAGTTTCAAATTTCCAATCGGCGTTCAGCTATCTCAGTATATATCCATTCTCCACAGTATGCGAATGTATTGAATAGCATTTAACATGGTGGTTTCAACATGCACCAATTCTCCTGGTTACAGTTCGAAAATAGACTGGCGCGCGCACTCATGCGCGCTGGCGATCGCGTATACATTGTACTGATCCCCGAAGTGTCTACAGAATATATGACACAGTACCTTCACTACGTTGTTAGCGACACGGCGATTGTCTGTGAACTACATCTGCCTCCACAGACGCGGAATGTATCAAGTGTGCACAAATCCAGTGCTATCAGCGCTATGGTCAATCAAGGGTGGCAGCAGAGTAATGAAAATGAAGTTTACTCGCGCCATCTCCTGCTGCCGACGTATAGTTCGGCGTATGCCTCACTCACAGCACAATCGATCCACATCCTGCGTGACTTCCTTCAGATCAGTGAACCAACTTCATTGACTTACTACGCATGGCGTGCTCCTGAAGAACTAGAAGATGGTCGTTACTACTCCGCAGAAGAAGTAGATGAGCTGGACGTGGGTGAGGATCCGCTTGAGGTTGATTTGGGGATTGAGATGGCGTCGAGGCGACCAAAGTTATTATAGATTATTACATAGCAGGAAAATAATATGCCAACGAATCCAGACAATAATACCCAATCAGATAGTCAACGCGAGCTTGCAGCATACACACAGAAGCATGCACAGTATTTCATCGACTATATGTCAAAAGTACTGGGGCATGACCTTCATGGTATGCTTGATTATTCAGTAAAGAGTCTTGCAGTGGTGGATGATGTGCTTGATGTACTCTATCGAGAAGCTGCCGATACTACATCAAAGAACCATATGTTTATTCTTGAGACAAAAGATGCGGTAGCGATGGATGCAGGTTGTTATATCCTTGAGGTTGCCAAGCGAAACTTCGGTGGACGCTACGCGTGGATTACTGAGTGGAATGAGCCGACAATCGTGACAGGAGAGCCAGAGTATAGTGTTTCTCTTGGTGCGTGCAGTAAGGCTAAGGGGCGGATTGATAATGGTAACGAAGACAACATCCCCTTCTTCTTTGATGGGTATGTCGAGAGGGTTACACATCCACGGCTCGGACAGGAAATATTTATTAGTTAGAAGTGTTTAAATCTCTATTCTTCTCTAACTTATATGTAGATATATCGTAAGATTCTTACGGGCGTGGCTCTCGCTGTGAGGTTTCTATCCCTCGCCCTTAATCTTCTCCACCAGCTTGGCCAGTGGCTTGGTAGATTCTTCGCGGGCGCGAGCGTTGTGCTCGAGGTAGTCGTCTAGCAGAACTTTGCAGCAGCCAGCGATGGGGATAGAGATGAGACCACCGATGATGCCGAAGATGTAAAGGCCAATGGTGATGGCAACAAGGACAACTAGTGGCGTGAGATCAATTTTGCGCGACTGAATGGTGGGCGAGATGAAGTTATTCTCGATCTGCTGGTAGATGATGAAAAATGCTGCAAAGATGAGGCCACCTGGCAAGGCATTAAAGGCAAGCAAGAGGGAGATCATTACCCCAGCGATCGTGGCACCAAACATAGGGATAAGTGCCAAGACGAAGGTAACGGCAATCGTGACGAGCGCAAGGTTACTCGGAATAGCCGAGAAAAAGAGGCTCAGCACAAAGACTGCTGCCCCAGCAAAGAGGGCGCCAATGCCCGAGATGGTGAGCTGCCCCGTCACATAGCCTGCTACCACAGCATGCATGCGATGGGCGACCTTCTTGTGGCGTTCCATCGTAGATTGGTCGCGGTAGAGCCCCCAAAAGCGCTCTGCCCAGGCTGGCCCTTCCGTCAGCATCAAGAAGGTGAGGACGAGCACCAAGAACCCTGAGCCGACTGCAGAGAAGACGGAGCTAATACCGGCAAGGAGGTTGCCGCTAAGGCCACGCGTCCAGGATTCAACACTGCTGCGAGCACTCTCTACTACTTGATCCACCTGCGCTTGGATATGATACTGCTCGGCAAAAGCACCAAAGCTATGCCACTGCTCGCCCGCTGTATGGACCATCCCCGGCAGGGCGTCGACAAACTTGCTCGTCTGCTGGACGATAGGTGGTACCACAAGCACAAGAACCACTCCAAGTAGCGCCACAATGCTAATGAAGGCGAGGGCAGTGCTGAGTGTGCGGCTGCGATTTGGCAAGCGCTCGACGATGGCATTGACCGGCCCATTGAGTGCCAGCGCGAGGAACCCCGCCGTGCCAATCATAATCAAGGCAGTCTGTGCCAGATAAATCGCGAGGATTGCAAATGCAAAACCAATTACTACCAGCCAAAACCGCACAAAGGTCTTTGTGTCTATCTCTATTCGTACTCTCATGGTCTTTAGTATACCACAATTTGCTGGTGGCCGACGCTATCATTACTCGAATGGAGCGGGAGTAGACGACTCAGTCGGTGCTGAGGGTTGAGTAGCCTGCGGCTGCTGTGGCGGTAGTGGATCAGTTGGTGATGAAGACTGTGTTGCTGGCTGCACCATAGGCGCCTGCGCTGGTGTAACTTGCTGAGCTGGTGGATATGGCTGAGGTTGAGACTGGGGCGGATAATATGGTTGCTGGACGGGTGGTTGTGGCTGACTTGTGTAGCCAACGGGTGGTTGCCCAGGCTGCGCTGTTGGCCCTAATGGGTAGGGATAACGCGGCTGAGTAGAGTTCTTCTTGCGGGTGCCAGCCCAGATAGCGAAGCCAATTACTGCAATCGCAATCACGACAATCACCATGAAGCAGATGATAAGTATGACAATCGTGCTGTGTTCGCTTGATGTGAGCGGAGTGTAGGAGTAATTGATGCTAGTATCAGGATTTGTACTTGGGTCTGTATTGCGAGCATCTGGGCTAGGTGTTGTAGTCTGGTCGGTTTCATCTCGTGGTTGATTCTGAGCGGTTGATAGGAATTTTGTTACAAGATAATTACCTGGGTATTTGCTATTGAGGCTACTAAATGACCGTGCTGCAGTGCTGTAGCGCCCAGCAACAAATTCATCGATACCCATCTGCCATAGTTTGGTGAGTTCACCATTAGTGGCAATGGAGACACGCTGCTTGGTTGCCATAGTTTGTGCGTCTTGTGCATCTCGGGCAATACCGCTACCAAAGCACGATTCTTCTTTCGTGCATGATTCTCGCGCATATGTTGTGATACCAACTTGCTCACCCTTCGCATTAAAAGCAGGGCCGCCACTACTGCCAGAAGAGATCTCGGTAGTAGTCAAAATAAGCGAGTGCCCGCCGCCATCACGCAGTGTCCTGCTTGTCGTACCAGTAGAAACGGTGGGTATGGTGCGAGACTGCTTAGTGCTAATGCCACCATCAACAAGCGCTGGGTACCCTACTGCAGTAATGCGGTCGCCGTTTTGGACTGAGCTGAGCGACGACAGCTGTTGGATCGTTGGGAATGTACCGCTCATCTTGAGGAGTGCAACGTCGGTATATCGAGACGAGAGATCGACATCACCTGTATCAACTTCTTTGTCAATGAGTGTCGCAGTTTTGTTGGTGGCAGATTTTTGCCAGGTATTTTCTTCTGTAAGGCGGATTGGATCATCAGATGTCTGGATAACGTAGTCGGTGCGACTGTTACTTACTGTAATGTTAGATTTTGGCACAAGCTGCAGATAGGCTATAAGCTTTTGGGCGGCAGCCATATCATCGTTTTCGACTTGGCTGATAAGCTCGCGTATCTGCGTCTCAGTTGCATAACCCGCTCCAGTGACAAATTGGACATAGTTATCCCACTCTTGTTGGGAGGTTGGGAAGGCGTTGGCAAGGAGATCAGTATCGGTTGTTTCGACAACGTGACCATTAGTGACAACAACGCCATCCGATGACACAATCGACCCACTCCCAATGCCACCATTACAAGCCTTTGCTAGTGTGAGCGTATTACTCTGGACACGAAAGGTGAGGCGAGCACAGCGCATTGCACCAACTCTAACTGTTGCTAACTGATTTTTTGCTACCACACTGAGCATAATGTCGTCGCCGACTGTGCCGTGGATGTTAGCTGTGTCGGTTGGTCTATTGGCTGCAGCTAGGCGTGCGATCACGGGCTGGCTAGAAGATAGCGCACCGTCCTGTGGCTGCGTGTAGGAGACGCGAGAGATCACATTTTGCCAAGTAGTGAGCGCATCGCGGTCATTGGCAGGTAGGTTGGTTACGGCAAGCCAGTATGGTCGGTCGTGCTGGACGGTTAGGTAGTAGTAGGATTGTCGCCAGATAGTGAGCTGACCATTAAGAGCTTTGAGGCGATGTTTGACGTGAAGCTCACGATATTTTTTGTCTGCGATAGTAATAGCGCGTTCGTTGATCTCATCATCACGTCCAGCATGAGCAAGGCTTTTGCGTTTCTCTTGGGTGATGATGTCAAGGTTAGACTTCCCCTTGTACTCAGGGATGCTGTCTTTGCTACCGAAGTAATTTTTGTTACGGTTAGCGGTAATAGTAAGTTGTGACTGCTGCGCAGCGGCTGGCTGTGGTGTACTAGACGTCTTGTTAGTGAGGTGTAGGGTAATGATGCCGTAGTTGCGTGCCTCTTGGAGTTGATCGCCATTATATGTTTGCCCCTGAAATGTTCCTGGCTCACTGTTGGGATTTTGGACAATCCCCTCTGCTGTCATAACTCCTGGGTCGTACTCTAGACTAAAACCCAACTGTGAGGTGATGCGACGCTGCTGCGTTTGGGTATTTGTCTTGGTAAGAAGGTCGATTGTTTTTTTGCGGCCATTGGGTGACTGAGCACTTGGCTGCGATACTAAATAGAGAGCAATAATACTCCCTACAAGCAGGGCAATGCTCACACCAAGTGCAACAAAAAGCACCGGGCGTCGCCGCCCCTGAAAAATAGAAAAACGATGTGTCATAATGACACACTATAGCATACTATAACACACTGTGCCATAACCGAGAGTGCTAATCGGCCGGGTTATCAACTCTTGCCTGTAAAAAGTGTGGTATTTATCATTGAAAATGAAATATCACTACGGGTGGCCTGGTTACTTTAGTGTGCTTACTCTACAATCACCGTCATCCGCACCATCAAACACAGCAAGACAAGTCCTGTGCCAGCCAGCACCGAGACGGCGATGGTCATGCGGTTGGGGTAGTAGTCGACCGTCTTGGGTTGCTTGGTTTGGCGTGATGAGGGGTGAGTGGCTGGTGTGCTGGTGCGCTTCGGTGATTTTTTGGCTGCTGCCTTGGTTTTAGTTACAGTGGTGTGTGGAGCTTTTGTCATGGCTCTAGTATACGCTGTTGTAGGGTAATTTGTCCAGAATGCTTATGCTTCTTGTGCTATAATAGATCTATTATGACATACCATGCCAAGACTCCTCAGCAGACGATGGCCGACCTATCGTCTAGCGTCCGTGGTCTCGATGATGCTGCTGTGGCTGAGCGGCTGGAACACTACGGCCCTAATATTATCCGCGTTGTGCACGAACCACTGTGGCGGCGGCTCATCAAGCCATTTTGCTCGGTGTTTATGCTGGTGCTGTTTGTGGCAGCGGCGATTAGTTTCTTCCACCAGGCGGTGGTGGACGGGTTAATTATCTTAGCGATTATTGTGGTGAGTGCACTGATCGATTACACGCAGCAGCTCTCTACCGAGCGCATCGTTCGCTCGTTGCAAAAGCACGCTCCCTTGCAGGTGCGCGTCCGTCGGCACGAAGGTGAACAATCGCTCGATGCCGAGCAGCTGGTGCCAGGTGATGTGATCATCGTGGAAGAGGGTGATAAGATCCCGGCTGATGCGCGGGTGCTCGAGGCGCGCTCGCTCCGGGTGGACGAATCACAGCTGACGGGTGAGTCGCTCCCGATCGAGAAGAATAATGCGGTTCTCCCTATGGCAACGGCGCTCTATGAGCGGCGAAATTGTTTGTATCAGGGGTCATTTGTGATTGGTGGCAGTGCGCTTGCTATTGTGACGGCGACCGGAAATGCGACTGAGTATGGCAAACTAGCTGCTCTCTCGAGTCACCCACGCGAGGCGAGCCCGGTGGAGCGGACGATCGATAAGTTGGTGAGCCAAATCATCATTGTTGTGCTAGTGGCATCTGTGGTGACGCTGGGGTTGGCGCTGTGGCGTGGTATGGAATTCACCGCAGCGCTGCAGTTTGTGATTGCGCTTGCCGTTAGTGCAGTGCCGGAGGGGTTACCAGTGGCAATATCGGTGATTTTGGCTATTGGTATGCAGCGGATGGCGCGGCGCAAGGCGCTGGTGCGGACGATGGCAGCGATTGAGACAATTGGCGTCGTGACGACAATCGCCACAGACAAGACGGGCACCCTCACGCGCAATAAGCTCACTGTCCAAGCCGTCTGGGCGCCAGGCAATCGCACCAAGCCACTACTCCAGACACTGGCTGGCAGCACCCTGCCCAATAGCCGAAGCAAGATGTATGATCCACTCGATCGAGCCTTTGCCGCCTATTGCAATGAGCAGCGCGTCTCGCGGCCGCAGCGCCGAGCAGGTTTGACGCTCTTTCCCTTTGAGCACAAGCTGGCGATGAGTGGCACACTCCAGGCAGTTGGCACTGGGCAATATCGCCTGTGTGTGAAGGGCGCTCCGGAGGCGATTATTCGCCATGCGCGGCTTTCTAGTACAGATAAGCGCGCGACGCTCCAGGCGTTGCAGCAGCTCACGGAGCAGGGGCATCGAGTGATTGCCTTGGCGTATACGGCACTTCGCGCGCCGATTGATTCGCTAGAGCAGCTGCCAGCGCGCCAAGGGTTGCAGTTTGTCGGGCTGGTTGGTGTGGCAGATAGTGTGCGGCCAGAGGCTCGGCCGTCGATTGCTCAGGCACGCCAAGCGGGCATCACAGTGCGGATGATTACTGGCGATCATTTCGAGACGGCGTATCAGATTGGGCGGCAACTCGGCCTCGTGCGGGGGCGCGATGAGGTGTATGATTGCCGACGGCTTGGCCAATTGAGTGACGGCGAGCTTGCTACAGTGGTGGCTCGGGCACGCGTTTTCTCACGGGTCATACCAGAGCACAAGCATCGTATCCTCACAGCGCTTAATGCAACAGACATCACTGCCATGACGGGCGATGGTGTCAATGATATCCCCGCTCTCACCAATGCCAATGTCGGTATCGCGATGGGCTCGGGGGCACAGATAGCGCGCGATGCTGGTGATATTATCCTGCTTGACAACAACTTCCGCTCCATCATTAGTGCTGTGCACGAGGGGCGGACGATCTACGCTAACATTAAGCGTATGGTGGTGTATTTGCTTGCGACGAACCTTGGTGAAGTGCTGGTGTCGATCGGCTCGCTGTTGGTGGGCTTGCCTATTCCACTCTTGCCGGTGCAGATCTTGTGGGTCAATTTGGTGACGGATACAACGATGGTTATTCCACTGGGCGTCGAGCCAGGCTCACCCCAAGCAATGCGGCGGTCGCCATACCACCCCAAAGCACCACTGCTCAGTCGCTTTATACTGAGCCGGGTTGGGCTCATCGCGGTGGTGATGGCGGTTATCACATTGGGGCTCTACAGCATGTATTATCACTCGCACGGCGAAGGATATGCGCGCACTATTGCCTTCTGTGCGCTGGTGGTAATGCAGTGGGCGAGCGCTCTCGCTGCCCGCAGTGATTACGAGCCTGTCTGGCGACGCGCTCGGCGGTGGAGCACAGCATTTTATGGTGGCTTGGCAGTGTCGATTGTGCTCCAGCTGGTCGCATTGTTTGGGCCGCTCGAGCAGTGGCTCCATGTGGCACCTATCTCGTGGAGCGATGGCGTCTTTGTCTGGATCGTAGCGTTCTTCGTCCCACTAGCGATTATCGAAGGGCACAAGTGGCTTGGGCGCACCTATTTTGGCAAAGGGTATACTGTGGTGCGTTCGCGTCGACGGCGGTGATACATGTTTAATGTATATAGCCTAAACCTAAAGCTTAAATAGCAAGACTTATCAATCTTCACGCCCTACCCGAATGAAGTAGAGAAGAAGAGACTGGCACTGAGGTGAAAATGTAAGGAAATAGTGTGAGTAGTGGGTGAAGTTTTGGGATTTAGGTAGCTTATAACTCAGCATATTCGCTAGCGGCTGCAGCGGTAATAAAAATAGCCTGCCTCTGCAGACTAAAAATGCTATATGGCTGGGGTGGAGGGATTCGAACCCCCGCATGACGGGACCAGAACCCGTTGCCTTACCACTTGGCGACACCCCATCGCTGTAGATACTTTAGCACAGGCAGGGGTGGTTTTCAAGCTGTTTGCGCCATAACTACTCGGCTTTACCTTATTGCGTACTCCTCTTTTTGCTCGTAGCTTATTATTGAAACAGACTCCCTAGCTTGGCACACGGAATGAATAACGTAATAGAGATATTCATTTTTTATTGCATCAATGAGAATGTAAAGAGTAGATAGAGAATGCTAACCCCCCTCAGGTGCTATTGACCAAGACACCAGGTGTGTAATCTAAGAGTGTTAAAACTCATCCTTCACTTCGTATGCAACATATAGTGCTGCCAGTGCAAATAGCAGCGACATGAGCGACACCAGCACGGCCAGTGGCATCATAAATATATTGAGGATG
>CALIXX010000044.1 GCA_938046115.1 uncultured Candidatus Saccharibacteria bacterium
TATCGACCCTTATAGTGTTCCGGAGGAGGGAGTGTGGGGAGGTGGAGTGTGAGATAATGCCAAAGTGTTGAGTTTTTGTGTGCTATCACCCACAGAGGTCACCCGCAAAATCGGTTGTAGTTTTCACAAAACCCCTTGCCAAGCACCATATCTGGCGTCTATAGTAGGACCCAGACGCTACATATATAGCGAGCACACATAAACACGGGAGAGACAAACAATACAGCTTGGCTCCAGGCGTGCCCTGGTGGCTGGTTTTGTGCACCGTATATAAGGAGCCTAAGGGGAGGGATAATGACGATTCATATTACTAAGCGCGATGGCACGACCGAGCCATTTGACACAACCAAGATAAATGCCACGTTGCTGGCAGCAAGCCAGGGGCTGGCTGATCCGTTGCAGAAGATCGTGCAGATTGCTCGTGAGCTGCAGCTGACGCTCTTTGATGGGATGACGACCAAGCAGCTGGAGGAGACGCTCATCCAGACGGTGGTGCAGAACATCAAGGATGACCCAGACTACGACACGATTGCGGCGCGCCTGCTGCTGGGCACGATCTACCGCGATTTGCTCGGCGTATATACCACTGATGAAGAGCTGCGCCAGCGTCATAGGGAGGCCTTCCCGCGTTATATTCGCCAGGCGGTGGCCGACGGTTTGCTCGACCCGCGCATGCAAGATGAGACGATCTTTGACCTCGAGCGCCTGGCTGCTGCACTCGACCCGAGCAAAGATACACTCAGCAAATATCTTGGCGTGGTGACCAACCGCAACCGCTACGCCCTGCGCAAGCAAAACGGCGAGCCGCTCGAAGTGCCGCAGTTTACTACTATGCGCATTGCCATGGGTCTGAGCTACAATGAGGAAGACCCGACTGAGGCAGCCATTGCGTTTTACCAGCACATGGCCAATCTCGAATACAGCCCGGGCGGTAGCACCCGCGTTAATGCTGGCGGGTTGTTCCCGCAGCTGAGCAATTGCTTCGTCATGGAAGTGCAGGATGATATGGAGTCGATTGCCAAGAGCGTGCGCGATACGATGTTCATCGCTAAAGGGACAGGCGGTATCGGTGTCAGTTTTACCAAGCTGCGGGCGGCAGGTAGCCCCGTTCGCACTACTAATACCGAGAGTACGGGCCCTATCCCCTTTATGAAGATGATCGACACGGCGCTGTTTGCCGTCTCGCGCAAGGGCAAGAAGGCTGGCGCCGCTGCGGCATATATGGAGAACTGGCATCTTAATTTCTCGCAGTTTGTCGATCTGCGGATGAACTCCGGCGATCCGTATTTGCGGACGCGTTTCCTCGATACAGCGGTGTTTATTAGTGATGAATTTATGCGCCGGGTGCAGGCTGATGAAGACTGGTATCTCTTTGACCCGGCTGAGGTGAGTGACCTGAGCGAGCTGTATGGCGCAGCCTTTGCCAAGCGGTATGCCTATTACATTACCCAGGCCGAAGCAGGCAAGCTGCGCGCTTACGACAAGCTGCCTGCGCGCCAACAATTCCACAGAATTCTGAGTAGCCTGCAGGCGACCGGCCACCCATGGCTCACCTGGAAGGACGCTATCAATCTCCGTGCGCTTAACAATAATACTGGTACTATTCATCTTAGTAACCTCTGTACAGAGATCACTTTGCCGCAAGACGAGCACAATATTGCGGTGTGCAACCTGGTGAGTATTAACCTCAGCGCCTTCCTCGATGATGCAACTGGGGAGTGGGATTGGCCACGGCTCGAGCAGGCGACGCGCTCAGCCACGCGGCAGCTTGATAACCTTGTAGACATTACCACAACACCCATCCCAGAGGCGATGAATAGTAACCTGCAAAATCGGGCGATTGGCTTGGGCTTTATGGGTCTTGCCGATGTGCTAGAAAAGCTCGAGCTGAGCTATGAATCTGAGGCGGCGTATGAGCTGATCGATCAGCTGGCGGAGTTTATTAGCTACTATGCTATCGATGAGTCGGCCGAGCTGGCAGTGACGCGCGGTAGCTATCCTAACTTTGCTGGCAGTGGCTGGAGCAAGGGGGAATTGCCTATCGACACGATCGACCGGCTTGGCGCGCAGCGGGGTGAGGCAGTAGCAATTAACACGACTCGCCGCCTCGACTGGGAAGCGCTGCGCCCCAAGGTGCAACGCGGCATGCGCAATGCCACGCTGATGGCTATTGCGCCCACCGCCAATATCTCGCACGTGACGGGCACCACTCCAGGGATCGACCCGCAATTTAGCCAGATCTTTAGCCGGAGCACGCTCAACGGTAAATTCCTTGAGGTCAATGCTAACCTGGTGCGCAAACTCAAAGCACTCGGCCTGTGGGAGGAGCTCAAGGATGAGCTGCTTACTAACCAAGGCGACATCCAGCACATGGAGCAGATCCCTCAGGTGGTGCGCGATGTGTATAAGACGAGCTTTCAGCTCAGCCCCTACGCCTTCATTGAGGTGGCAGCCCGCGCTCAGAAGTGGGTCGACCAAGCGATTAGCCGCAATATGTACTTAGAATCGCGTAATATCGAGGAGTACATTACGATCTACAGTGAAGCCTGGCGTCGCGGCCTGAAAACGACGTATTATTTGCACGTGAAGCCACGCCACCAGTCCGAGCAGGTCTCCATTCGCGCTAACAAAACCGAGCAAAAACTCCACCAAGACGCCAAGCGCGTGGGCTTTGGTGGCTTCTACCGCGCACGCAAGAAACAGGAGGAAGGGAAGGAGAAGGAATCGTGAGCCACGAGTATAGCGATATAACAGAGGTAAGGGTGGACTCAACGGGTTATCAGGATGCAGAGCTGCCAGTTGATGGGACGCAGCGACCGGAGCTTGCACCGGGTGTCCAGCACACTATCGGCACTGTAGCAGCTGCAGAGGTAGATGGTGCAGCACCAATACATCACATACAAGATGCACTTGATGCTGATATGGACCCACCACTCTTCCCAGTGCCAGAGGCGTCTGAGAGCTCGCGCCAGCAAAATAGCAACTCTGCGGTTAAACGGCGTCACCCAGCAGATATGGAACCAGAAATATAAGCTTAGATAGTATAATAATTAATTCGTTTTTTACAAAAACAAGGAGGTAATAATGGGCATTCTAGGATCAGGCGTACGTGATGGCTTGCAGCTTAAGCCGGTGCGCTACGACTGGGCGTACCGTTTGTACAACCAAGCGGTGGCCAACACGTGGTTCCCCAACGAGGTGCAGTTGAGCCAGGATTTGGTGGATTTTGAGAAATTGAGTGAGGACGAAAAGCACGCCCTCAAGACGGTGATTAGCTACCTTAACCCCAACGAGTTGCTGATTAATAAATCGCTGGCTTTTGGTATTTACCCTTGCGTGAACGCCGCCGAGTGCCACCTGTACCTTTCGAAGCAGATGTGGGAAGAGGCCAACCACTTTATGACCTTCGAATATATTATCGAGACCTTCCCGTTTGACCGTGAGGAAATTTATGCGGCGGGCTGGGGCAAAAAATCCCTGGCAGATAAAGCCGCCTTCCAGACCAAATACGTCACGCGCATGATGGAGGAGCGCCCGGACGTGACGACGCTGGAGGGCAAGAAAGACTTTGTGCGCAACCTGGTGGCGTATAACATCGTGCTGGAAGGGATTTGGTTCTACAGTGGTTTTATGGTGGGAATGAGCTTCCGCCGCCGCAATCTGCTGCGCAACGTTGGCACGCTGCTCGACTGGGTAACGAAGGACGAAAATCTGCACCTGGAGTTTGGCATTAACCTGCTGCTGACGATTCTGCATGAAAACCCGGATTTGCAAACTGAGGAGTTTGCTGAGGAAATCCGCAGCCTGATTCTCGAAGCTGTTGAGCTCGAAAAGGCCTATAACAAAGACATGCTGCCGCGCGGCATCCTGGGCCTGAACGCCGACTACGTCAACCAATACGTCATGTACATGACCGACCGGCGGCTGGAAGAGCTGGGCTTTGAGCCAGAGTATAACGTGACTAACCCCGCCAAGTGGATGGCTGCCGCCAACGATACACTGGAGCTAGTGAACTTCTTCGAGAGTACCAATACGAGCTATGAGGTGAATACGACGAAGTAGTAGATATTGGCAAAACAGAACAATCTTACCAGTCTTACGGGAGCTCTCACTCCATCACCAGACCGAAAATGTTCCGGCCACAATATGCAACAGAGCTTTTCCGCCTGCTTGGTCGCTGACCTCCAGATATTTTCTTGTCTGGCAACGGAGCGAGAGCAGCCCGCTGATGCAACAAACAATATTCGCAAATTAGATACGAAAGGAATATAGCCATCATGAATACCCTCACGCAAACCATCCTCGACACAGTGCCAGTTGGTGCACTGGCTACGGTGAATCGCGACCGCACGCCGCTGGTGACGCCACTGCACTTTGTCCGGGTGGGGGATATGATTGCCTGGCTGTCTGATCGTGAGGCGCGCCACTCGCACAACGCTTTTCGCACTGGATGGGCAGAATTTGTGGTGTGGAATGACGCGAAGCAGGCTGTCTATCTCCATACCACGGTGCGCGAAGCCCGCGAGGACGAGGTTGCGGCTATTACTGAGGCATATACGGCTAAGCTGGGGAGCTTCCGTCCCCAGTGTGCCCAGCCGCAGTGGTATGTCGCACCGATTGGTCAGCTGGATGATAATTCCACAACAGAAAATTGGGTGCATTACCTTGCATAAAACACTATATATAGCGTACAATAGACACTATAACTAAAAAACGGGTAGGGAATAATAACCATGACGCAGATAACACAAACGACATCACCAGCAACCGGTCCAGCGGCCACACAGGCGCAGACCGCCAAGCCACAGCTGACGGACGACATGACGCTGGAGGAGAAGCTCGATGCTATCGAGCAGGCACTGCTGGCTGCTCAGCAGGTTGCCGTCGACCAAGCAGCGGCGAGTGGCACTCCTGTTATTATGCCAGATCCAGCGGAGCTGACCATGTGCGAGGGCTGCCAATAGGTGGCGCGTATCAATAACCAGCAGAAGCCAGCTACCAGGCTGGTTTTTTGCTGGTATACTGCTTATGGATACATGCTACAATAGAACGCGAGAGGGAGATTGTATGACACAGACACACCAACCAAAGTATATTTTTGTCACCGGTGGGGTACTCTCTGGGGTGGGTAAGGGCATCACGGCGGCCAGTATTGGTGCGGTGCTTCAGGCTAAGGGCTTATCTGTCTCGGTGCAAAAGTGCGACCCGTACCTCAACGTTGATGCTGGGCTGCTTAACCCCAAGGAGCATGGTGAGTGCTTCGTTACTAAAGATGGAGCGGAGACCGATCTCGACCTTGGCCACTACGAGCGCTTCTTAGACCTCGAGCTAACCCAGCGCAATGCTACGCTAGCGGGGCGGCTGCTGCGTGACTTGATCGCCGATGAGCGGGCTGGGAAGTTTGGCGGCCAGACGGTGCAGCTGGTGCCGCACCTCACCCAAGCGATCAAGCGAGCCATCCACCAAGCGGCGGCAGGGCAGATGCACATTGTGGAGATTGGTGGCACGGTGGGAGATTATGAGGGGCTGAGCTTCGTCGAGGCGATCCGCGAGTTCTCATTAGAGGTGGGGCGCGAGCACTGCCTCTTCGTCCATGTGGTGTATGTGCCGTTTCTTGCGACGAGCCAGGAGTACAAGACCAAGCCAGCCCAGAATGCCATGGCCGACCTGCGTGGCTTTGGTATTATGCCCGATGTGGTGGCAGTTCGCACTGAGGGTAGCATTGCGCCGCCGCGTGGTGTGGCGGATAAGATTGCCATTGCCAGCGGGGTGCGGCCAGAGGGGATCATTATGATGCCAAATGTCGATACGGTCTACAAAGTACCCCTGATGGTGGCGCGCGAATTGGGCCCGGTGCTGGCGAGCTTTACTGGCAATATGACGGTACCAGATATGACGCGTTGGCAGCAGCTCGTCCGGCATGACAGCCAGACCTACCGTCAGCGGCTGACGATTGGCCTCGTGGCGAAATATGTTGATAATGCCGATACCTATCTCTCTATCACTGAGGCGCTCAAAGCAGCCGCCTGGGCGCACCGCAGTGAGGTGACGATCCAGTGGATCAATGCCGAGACAGTGACCGATGCAGCGCTCAGCGCTGTGGATGCTGTGGTGGTACCTGGCGGCTTTGGCAAGCGTGGAGTGGAAGGGAAGATTGCGGCGGCGAGTTACTGCTTGCAGCACAATATGCCGTATCTTGGTATATGCCTAGGGATGCAGGTCGCGGTGATTGCCGCTGCCCGCCGTGGTGGTCTGGCGCAGGCTGGCAGTGCGGAGTGCGGTGCTGCGCCGGATGATGCCGTTATCTACCTCATGCCTGACCAGCAGGGCAAGCAATCGACCGGTGGGACGATGCGCCTGGGCAATTATCCAGCGGTGCTGCAGGCTGGCTCGCGCACCGCCAAAACATATGTCACCACAGAGGTTGTGGAGCGTCATCGCCATCGCTATGAGGTGAATCAAGCGCATCTTGCCGCCATTAACGCGGGCGGGATTGTGGTGTCGGGCACATCACCCGATGGCAGGCTGGTGGAGTTCGTTGAGGCACCGACCTGCGACTACTTCGTTGCGACTCAGGCTCACCCAGAGTTTGCCTCGCGGCCTTTTCGGGCTCATCCGCTCTTTGCTGGCTTAGTGCAGGCGGCGCTGGAGCGGCAGAAGCGAGCCAAGGGCAAGGCGTAGTATTCTTGCTATAGCTTATACTTTTGTACTAAAAGTCTTGGCTGGATAGCATCAGAAGACCTCACCCTCCATTAGGATAAAGCAGTCGAGAGTTATAGTCTTGAGAGGTGGAGTTTTGTATATAACACATAATATAGCTTGATAATATATAAAAGTCCTCACCATCACCCCTAGCTGTCCCATTCCATCCTCTCTCGCCGCATCTGTTGTATACTATAATCATGGAACAGACGATTCGTGATGCAGTATACACTCTTTATCAACAAACTCCGCCGGTGGAATTAACGCGGCCGGAGCCGAAATTTGGTGATTTTGCGACCAACGTTGCACTCAAGCTTGCCAAGCCACTGGGCAAGAACCCCCGCGAGATTGCCGAGGAGGTGGCGGCGGTGCTGCGCCAGACTGGCCAGTTTTCTGATGTGAGCGTGGCTGGCCCGGGTTTTATTAATCTCCGCTTAAGTGATGAAGCGCTGTGGCAGGCGGCCAATACCGCACCGCAGCAGATCTATGGCGGCATGCGCTACACGCTGGAATATAGCTGCCCCAACGCCTTCAAGGAGCTGCACACTGGCCACTTGTACCAGACAGTGTATGGCGATATATTGGCGCGGATCATCGAGTCGGTTGGTGCAGCGGTAGACCGAGCCAGCTTTGGTGGTGATGTTGGCCTGCACGTTGCTAAGTGCCTGTGGGGGATGCGCCACACGCTAGGTGGTGAGCTGCCAGAGAAGCTAACAGAGGTAGAAAGCGATGTCTTTGCTCGGGCGCGATGGATTAGCCAGGCCTATGTGATCGGTGCTAAAGCGTACGAAGAGACCGAGACGGCGAAGCAAGAGATTATTGAGTTTAACAAGCTCGTCTACAGCTACCATGAGCATGATGAGTACAATACGCCGCTGGCTCAGATTTATTGGACGACGCGCCAGTGGAGCTTGGATTACTTCGATGCTTTCTATACGATGATTCAGGTCGATCATCTTGACTATATCCCCGAGAGTAGCACTGCACCGATTGGCCTCGCTGTGGTGCACGAGCAGCTCGAGCGGGGGAATTTGCAGCGCTCTGAGGGGGCAGTGGTCTTCGTCGGTGACCCAGCTAAGCATCTGCACACCCGCGTCTTTGTGACGTCCAACGGCCTGCCAACGTACGAGGCGAAGGATATTGGTGTCATCTGGAAGGAGATAGAAGATTATCATTTCGACCACCGGATTCTCATCACTGGCAACGACCAAAAGGAGTATATGCGCGTAGTATACGCTGCGGCAGAGCTATTCCGGCCTGAGCTAGCTGGGCGGATGACCCACCTGACCAATGGCACGGTGCGCTTTGGTGATGGCAGCAAGATGAGTTCGCGCCTGGGTAATGTGGCGCGAGCGGCCGATGTGCTCACCATCGTTCAGGAGCGTGTGGCAAACCTCACCACAGACCCAGTGGTGCAGCGCCAGGTGGCCTTAGGGGCGATCAAATATGCCTTTGCGAAGTATCGCATGGGCAACGATATCGCCTTTGATATGGATGAGACGGTGAGCCTGCAGGGCAATTCTGGCCCCTACATTCAATATGCCCATGCTCGGGCCTGTAGCATCCTAGCCAAGGCGAGTGCCGAGCCTGCCGAGCCGACCGATTGCACTGATGACGAGCGCCTGCTCCTGCGCAAGCTGAGCGAATATCCAGAGGTCGTTGAGAAGGCTGCCCGCGAGTATCTTGTGCATGGCATCTGCCACTACCTCTATGAGCTTGCCCAAGAATTTAACCGCTTCTACGAGAAAAACCGTGTCGTTGGTAGCCCTCGCCAGGCCGAGCGCCTGAGCCTGGTGCAGCGCTACCGTGACACCCTGGCTGCTGGCCTTGCTCTGCTCGGTATCGAAGCGCCGGAGCGGTTGTAGTGGGTGAGCGTACGCCACGTACCAACCCATCTGCTTTGCATGAGCCACTGGCGGCAGAGCTTATGACGCCAAAGCATCGTATTGCGGCAAAAAATATCGAGATTGGCCGCGAGCGCTTGCTTGACTCAAAGCAGCTCAAGATCATCGGTACAGCCTACGAGCAGTCGCCACTGACCTTCGATGACGCCACTAATGCAGCAGCTTTGGTGGGGCACTTGGTGCGGCAGACACTTGAATTCGAAGACATGGATGAGGCAACGCCACTGTTGACCGCAGAACTCCTTACGCAACGCGAGAAGGCTAATTGCTATGGCTATACCATTGTGGCATCGGAGTGCCTGGATCAAATAGGGGTGGAGCATTACGTTGGGTATGTTAACCAACACGCAGTGGTTATGTTGTTTGACCGCACGAGTGGCAGTAAGCGCTCGTTTTTGCTCGATGTTGCAACCAAGGAGTTTTACCAAGAAACGACCAAGGCGGTTGGTGGTGAAGACCCGCTTGACCAATTATGGCGTGGTGAGCTGCGCGCGATTAATACCTTGCAGACTAGTGAATTATTACGAAAAGTCGATATAGACGATCCAGGTAAGCGCCAAAAATTCATAAGAGATCGGTTCTGGCTGAGTTTTGATAAAGATAGCCGCCATCGAGACGACGATGAGTATGAGTATCTGCTCCATAGCCAGCTGCAGCTCATTACCATGCCATCAGTGCCGGGCCGCGAAATGCTGCGCCTGTACCATAATGTGATTATTAATACACTTGGCAATAACCCCGATCCAGTTGCTGCGAGTGAGGATATTATTGATCAATTTGCTGGTATCTATCCAGATATTGATCCACGCAACAAGCTTGAGCATGCAAAGGCTCTGCGCACAAAACTCATCGATCAGCATATGGGGGATAGCGCCCTGGCCTTAGCGGATGTGATCAAGGCAAGCTTGCTGCCCGACGATACTTCGGAGAGTCGGTTCTTTAAGGGTGAAACACTACGCAAGATTGCAAAAGTTGAGGGCGACCCCAAGAAGGCAGCCGAAGCGATAGAAGAGTATAATGGGTTGTTTGAATTGCCATCTGATAATGCCGAGTTCTTGGCGAGCGTAGGGCGGGTGGTGGCACGTAAACCAGTGCTATCACGTGGGTTTGAGAAGACGCGTATGGATAGGATCGCAGCTGCCGAGCGAGACAAAGAGAAGATTGAGAAGCGCTTAGCGAAGTCCTCGCGCCATAGAACACCACCAACACAAGACCGCTAGCAATTAATGCAGAATATGCTATAATTTAATAAAATAAATGGTTAATAAGGAGAACCTATGGCAGAACGAACAACAACCAAAACCAAAGCAGCTGCTGCAAAGAAGCCTGCTGCACGCCGCACCCCACGCAAGGCTGCTCAAGAAGCTGCAGCTGCTGCCCAAGCTCTAGAGCAGAAAATGAAGAACAGCCACATTGGCGGCTTTGCTGAGTTTATTCGCGAGCAGGGCGTGGTTGGCCTGGCCGTCGGTTTGGCGATTGGTACCGCCGCCGGTGACACGGTCAAAAAATTAGTTCAGGGGTTCATTAGCCCAGTGGTGCAGTTTATCGTCGGTTCGCAGAAGGGGCTCGAGGCTGCTAGCACGCATATCGAGATTGCTGGGCGCAGCGCCGACTTCGCGTGGGGAGCTTTCGTAAGCTCGCTGATCACCTTGATTGCCACAGCGTTCGTCATCTACCTGATCATCCACTTTCTCAAGCTCGACCGCTTGGATAAGAAAAAAGACTAAAGAGGCGAGAAGCCTCAGGGCGATCAACCACACCCACCACGGTGTGGTTTTTCTATGGTGAATAATAAATTTGCACGCTACCCAAATACCTACGTAGCATGAACACAATAATGAACCATTCGGAAATAACAGGGGTAGAAGAGAAGATTTGCTGCACAATTGTATCGTGAAGCGTGGGACGAGAGGGCAGGCAAACCCGTCTGAACAAAAAAGTAGTACACCAACTTGCACATCAGTAAAGCTTATGCTTATAACAGTGATAACCAAGGATGAGCGCTATACGGTGGACATGTAGTATACTAGAAGCATGAAACCAAGCTTCAAACCAAAACGGATTTTGTGGGTAGACCTAGAGATGACGGGGCTGGACCCTACTACAGATGAGATACTAGAGGTAGCAGCGATCGTGACGGACTGGGACTTCGCTGAGATTGCAACGTACGAAGGGGTGGTGCGCCATGATGCAGCTAAGCTCAGGCGCCTCCTCGATGGCAACGCCAGCTTTTGGGATCAGCACCCGGTAGCGCGGCGTGGGCTCGAGGAGCAGAATGCCCAGGGCAAGCCACTAGCAGAGGTTGAGCAGGAGCTGCTGGCGTTTTGTGATGCGCAGTGTGCTGGCGAGGGGCGGATATTGCTGGCGGGGAACTCCATCCACCAAGATCGCCGCTTTATCGACCACTGGTGGCCGCAGCTGGCGCAGCGTTTGCATTACCGCATGCTCGATGTGAGTGCCTGGAAGGTGGTGATGGAGGGCAAATACGGCAAGAAATTTGCCAAGCCAGAAGACCACCGCGCGCTGGAGGATATCCGCGGTAGTATTATGGAGCTGCGCTATTATCTCCAAAAGGTCGCTCTGTAATGCCCGAGCTGTGGCGCGATATTACGATCGACACAATCGAGCAGCGGCGGGCGCTGCTGGGTGAACTGCACCTGCCTGAGCTGCAGGCCCGCATGGTGCGCGAGCATCGCTGGCTGCCACAGGCGGTAGAAGGGGAGCAGTGGCTGCTGCTGACGCTGGATATACCATACGTCAGCCGGCACAATGTGAAGTATCACACCATTACTATTTTACTCAGTAAAACCGAGATTATTACGCTACACCAGGGCAAGCTAGACGATGAGCTCATTCAGCGCATTACCGCGCTGCGGCCTAGTAGCAAGACGCCATCGCTTATTCTGGCGACTATTGCGCAGTTTTCTATTGAGCAATTTATGCCGCTGCTCAATCATATCGACGATGTGACCGACCAGCTGGAAGATACGATGATCCGCACCCCAGATAATCGGCAGCTCCAGCAGCTCTTTGTGTACAAGCGTCAGTTAGCCGACCTGCGCAAGGTGGTGCTACCTCTGATGAATGTACTGAATGGCCTCAGTAACGGCCGCTATGCCTTGTTTGATAAAAAATGCGCCGTGTATGTGCGCGATAGCTACGACTACGCCTGGCGCGTTCACGAGCTTATCGATACGATGCGTGATCTTCTCACCAGCGCACTCGATATGTATCTCTCGGTGGTATCTAACCGCATGAACGATGTGATGAAGCGCCTCACCTTGGTTGCCACTGTCTTTATGCCGGTCTCGTTCTTGACGGGCCTGGGCGGGATGAACTTCGTCCAACTGCCATTTCGTAGCGACATCGCCTTTTGGTTCATGATCGGCCTTATCATCCTCATACCACTGGCGATGGTGGGGTATTTTGTGCGGCACAAGTGGGTGTAGTATTATAGTGCTATGACACATAAGCAGCTCGAAGAATTTTTGCTCAGCCTGCCCGGGGCGTGGCTCGACTATCCCTTTGGGGACGATATCGCGGTGTATAAGGTAGGGCACAAGGATGTGTCCGGTCAGCAGGAGAAGATGTTTGCGCTTATTGCCGAAGGGTCGCAGCCACTAAGGGTGAGCCTTAAGTGCGACCCGCAGCTAGCTCGCACCTTACGCGAACGGTATGAGTCGGTCCAGCCAGGTTACCACCTCAACAAAAAACATTGGATTACTGTTATTTGCAGCGGCCAGTTGAGCGATGATGAAGTGATTGACCTAGCGCGGCTTAGCTACCGGCTGGTGACGGAGTAGAATGCTCGTTTTTGGGGAGAATCGTCAGGATAGAAGCGCTCACGCTGTGTGAGCGTTTTCTTTTTGTTGTGTGATAAACATCTGGGCACCTTATGTTTACCATCTCACGCGGAGGAAAACCCCTGGGGCTACGCCATACAGCCATATGTAAGCAAATGTTTGTTTTATAGTGCAGCGCATTAACAAAAGCCCGCCACAGAGGCGGGCTTCGTCAGCAGGGCAGGTGCGTTGCTATTTCGTTGAGGTAAAGTTGCTAAACGACTTGGTAGCGGCGTCGAGCGTCTTGCTGTTGGTGGCAACGTAGTCGGCGATGGCTTTGCGGTTGCCGCTGGCGGTTTTGAGCTTCTGGAGGTAGCTCTTGAGGATGGACAGCTGGTAGCTCATTTCGCGTGCATAGACGCGGTCAAGTGAGCCAGTAAGATAGGCGTCTTCGAGCGTTTTGGAGAGTTTGTCGGCGTAGGCCTTTTCGGTCTTTTTGGCGTCGCCTAGGAGCTCGGTCTTGATCTTCGCATCCTTGAGTGACGACTTGAGCTCCGTACCCATACTACCGAGCGAGGTGGTGAGTGTGGTGTTCATACTCGAGAGCTCATTCTCCGTCAGGCGCGATTGCTGCTCCTTAGTAGCCGCCTGCAGCGTCTCGATGCGCGCCAGGGTGCTCTGGGCTTGCTTGGTGTAGTTGGGTTGGCTGTTGACCATCATCATGACAATGGCGAAGGCAAGCAAAAGCACACCGCCAATCAGGCCAAATACCGCAAAGCGGTTAACCTGCACTGGTTGTTGCTTGGGTGCAATCTCGTTGAGGTAATCTACCGGGAAGGAGGTGTCTGGCTCGCTTGCTGCGCCAAGGTCTGCGCCGGTAGCAGCCATGGCAGTAGCGCCAAGCGGCTGCTGCGGGTTGGCATAGGCCTGGCCATTGTAGCCGCCCGATTGTGGCTGGTAGGGTTGCGCAGTGGGTTGACTAGGGCTTGGGTAGGCACTCGCATAGCTCTGTGATTGGTCTGCGCTAGTGTGTGAACTGGGTTGGTTAGTTGGTTGGAGTGTCGTAGCGGCTGGCTGTTGCTCGGGCTGCGGCGCGTAGTGGTATGACTGGCCTGTGCCGTAGCTAGCGGCTGGTTGGTTGTGTGATGGCTGATACGGCTGGTAGGGCGCAGCCTGAGGCTGCGGCGATGAAGGAGTGGGCTGCTCTTGATACGGTGGCTGAGTTGGTTGGCTTTGCGTTGCCGGATTATATGCACCATAGCCATAATCCTGCGCACCGTGTGACGCCGCTTGGGTAGCATAGTAAGGGGCATACGGAGCAGCCGTCGGCGCATTGGGCTGCGGGGGCTGTTGCTCGGGCTGCGGTGCCGAACCATTCGGTTGGGGAGTGTATGGTTGCTGTGGATTCATAGTTACTATAATACCATTTAAACACAACCACTAACAGAGGTAAAGAGGATAATCTATAACAGAGGTCAGATGGATGAAGTAAGCATAGTATATACCCCTCTATACTATATACTCTATACCCCTATATACTATATAAAAATATCTCATGTTTTGTAGTAAGAGACAGGTGTATTTTTCTATACCACACAAAGTTTTTCTAGCTCATTAAAGATACGTGATGCAGCTAGCGTACTGACAAGGTCCAGCGTGG
Organism: uncultured Candidatus Saccharibacteria bacterium; assembly: GCA_938046115.1. GTDB lineage: Bacteria > Patescibacteriota > Saccharimonadia > Saccharimonadales > Saccharimonadaceae > Saccharimonas. The sequence goes on from CALIXX010000044.1 coordinate 14,049, forward strand.
CGTGGATGCAGCAAGCTTGATGAGGGGATGAGAAAACAAGACAGTAAACATAGTTCGATTGGCTCACGCCATATGCGCTATACTATACCTATGGATGCCAAAGAAGAGGTGCGGGCGCGCTTGAATATAGAGGATGTGGTGGGCGAGTATGTGCAGCTCAAGCGGGCGGGGCGGAGTTACAAAGGCCTGAGCCCCTTTACCAGTGAGCGGACGCCGAGTTTTTTTGTGAGCCCGGAGAAGAATATTTGGCATGATTTTAGTAGTGGGCGGGGCGGCGATGTCTTTAGCTTTATTATGGAGGTAGAGGGGCTGGACTTTCGCCAGGCGCTGGAATTGCTGGCGCGCAAGGCGGGGGTGGATCTTTCGCTGTATGAGCAGAAGGGTAATCGCGACCTGGCGCGGCGCAAGCAGCGGCTGCTTGAAGCGCATCGATTAGCAGCGAATTTTTATCAGCATTGCTTGGTGCGGAGCCAGGATGCGCTGGCGTATGTGTTTCGGACGCGGCGGCTGAGCAAGGCGATTGTCCAGCAGTTTCAGATTGGCTATGCGCCGCGCGATGGTCAGGCTCTAGTAACGTATCTCAAGAAAAAAGGCTTTTCGCTGGCGGAGTTGCGTGAGGCGGGTCTGGTGAACCGCTACGATGGTGACCTCTTTCGCGGGCGGATGATGGTGCCGTTGATGGATGCGAGTGGGCAGGTGATTGGCTTTACGGCGCGCTTGATTGCTGATGTGCCTAATGCACCAAAATACCTCAATACACCCCAGACACTGCTCTATGATAAAGGCCGACATGTCTTTGGCTTGATGCAGGCCAAGCAGGCGATTCGGGCCCAGGGCTACGCGGTGATTGTCGAGGGTAATATGGATGTGATCAGTAGCCATCAGGCGGGCGAAGCAGCAGTAGTGGCGACGGCGGGCACTGCCATGACGGAGCAGCATATTCGGGCGCTCAAGCGGCTGGTGGGCGATATTCGGCTGAGTTTTGATGGTGATAACGCTGGGCGGGCTGCCACAGAGCGAGCGATTGGCCTGGCTGCCCAGGCGGGGGTGGAGCTAAAGGTGGTGTCGCTGCCGGCAGGGGCAAAAGACCCTGATGAACTTATTCAGCAGCAGGGGGTAGCGGCCTGGCAGCAGGCGATAGCGGCGGCTCAGCCAGCGGTGGATTGGCTCCTGGCGCAGTATCGGCAGCAGCTCGATCTTACCACAGCGGCGGGTAAGCGGCAGTTTACGACGGTTGGGTTGGCACTTGTTAATCGTTTGGGTGACCCGGTCGAGCGTGAGCACTACCAGCGGCAGATTGCTCAGGTGGTGGGCTCGAGTGTACAGGCCGTCCAGGCCAAGGCACAGCAAACGGCACCGGCCGCCCCCATTCGCAAGGCCGTTAAGGCGGCTGCGGCCGCGCCACGCAATCGCTACCTCGTACAAGACGATGTGCTTGCACTGGCGATGCTTGATGGCCCGAGCCAGGAATTATTTGGGCGGATTGACCCGCAACTCTTTGCGGGGGAGGCGCGCCAGGCTTTGGCTCAGTACTATGCGGCGCACCATGGGCAACCTCTTACCACCACGCCGCCAACATTGCAAAATTTTGACGAGTATATTACAATGGTACGGGTACGTGCCGACGCTCGGTATGGTGCGTGGAGTGAGACCGATCGCTACTACGAGACCGCCCGGCTTTTGCGGCAAATCGAAACCGAACACAAGCAGCAACACAAACATCATCTCACCACCCAACTGCGCCAAGCAGAAGAGAGCGGCGATACGACTGCCGCCGCCGCTTTGCGCGAGCAACTGAACCAATTAATCAAGGAGATAGCGCGTGGCAACCGACGATAAGGATACCAAGCAAAAAAAACCAGCAACCACAGCTCAGGCAGCGCCACCCGATGCCCAGCCACCGATGATGGATCCAGCCGTCGATGATATGGAGCCCGACCTCGCGGCGCTTGAGGAAGAAGACACGCCAGAGGAGATTCTTAACAGTAACCAATACTTTGATGATATTAGCGACGACTCGGTCCGGCTGCATCTGCGTGAGATCGGCAAGATCCCGCTGCTGAGTGCTGACGAAGAGGTAGACCTAGCCTACCGGATTAAACAGGGCGATAAGCGCGCCAAAGACAAAATGGCCGAGGCTAATATGCGCCTGGTGGTAAGCATTGCCAAGCGGTATAGTGGTCGTGGCCTCGATTTTCTCGATCTGATCCAAGAAGGGCACACCGGGCTATTGCGGGCGGTGGAGAAGTTTGACCCAGATAAAGGCTTTAAGTTTAGCACCTATGCTACCTGGTGGATTCGTCAGGCGATTACCCGTGCGATTGCCGACCAAGCGCGCACTATTCGCATCCCCGTCCACATGGTGGAGACGATCAATAAGCTGCTGCGCACCCAGCGTCGCCTCACGCAAGACCTCAACCGCGAGCCAACCATCACCGAGCTTGCCAAAGAGCTCGATATGGAGCCGGATAAGGTTGAATATGTGATGAAGATTAAGCAAGATATTAGTAGTCTCGACGCTGGTGTGGGGCGCGATGGCGACGACTCGGAGGAGTCGGTGCTCGGGGACTTTATCGAGGACGAAGATACGGTCAGCCCTGAAGAGTCGGCCTCCAACCAGCTTCTCAAGGAGCAGGTGCAAGACATCCTCTCGACCTTGAGTGACCGCGAGCAGAAGATTATTAAAATGCGCTTTGGCCTGGAGAATGGCAAGAGCCATACGCTGGAGGAAGTTGGGCAGGAGTTTGCCGTGACGCGCGAGCGCATCCGCCAGATTGAGGCCAAGGCCCTGCGCAAGCTCAAGCACCCCTCGCGCTCGGACAAACTGCGCAGCTTTATGGACTCCATCTAGGCTCCCGGCGAGCGCCAGATGTACAGGAAACAAGGGGCGAATTCACTGCTTATTCGCTCCTTGTTTCATAGCATGTGGTCCTAGTAGAGTCTGCGCCAAAGCCACTTTCAGACCCCCTGAAATTGCTCCTCTTTTCAAGATGGAGCAACCTGCGTTTTCATGTCTGGCGCGCAGCCATCGCGGTGCACAGCGGCTTTGCATCAGCCAAAGCACAGAGCCTGAACGCCGCGCGGCTTTTTTCGCCTTTGGCAGCCAGCAGCGCAGCGCGAAAGCCGGGCTGGTTTCGCTCCGCATTAACTAGCAATATGTCCTAGTGGAAATTGCGCAGAAGGGCGGTTTCTACCGCTTTAATTTGCTCCTGTTTTTGGTGCTCTTGCGTGGCAAACGGGTTTTGAAGCGGGGCCAGAAATAGGCAGGCCGAACGTGTTTTTCGGCTGCGCGCCGTTGCGTATGCCGCAGTGCAGGTCGGGCCGGGCAGGCAGTGTGCGCCTGCGCTGCCTATACTTTCGCGCTTTTTCTGATTCAGGGCGGGCGGACCGCCTTTTTGCTGGCCGCTCGCGCCTGTTTGCCTCTCTGTTCCCTAGATTTATGAACGCTCCCGTTTCCCCCGCTGATGAAAACGCCTTGCTGGCTGAATTGGCCCAGATGCTGGTGGACTGCCTCAATCTGGATATGAAGCCTGCAGAAATCGACCCGGATGCGCCCTTGTATGGCGATGGACTGGGGCTGGACTCGATCGACATTCTGGAAGTGGCGCTGGCGGTATCCAAGAAATACGGCTTTCAGCTGAGGGCTGAAGACGAGAACAAGCAAGCCATCTACAGCAGCCTGCGCAGCCTGGCCCGGCACATCGCGGCGCACCGCACGATTTGAGTTTTTTCCTCCCTTGCCAATGACCTGGATGCCTGCAG